>CAIOJL010000023.1 GCA_903858595.1 uncultured Spartobacteria bacterium
ATCACGAAGGGGAGGATCTGCGAGGCGAACTGCGTGGCCGGAACGATCTGCATGCGGAGATTGAGCGGGCCGTAATTTTTCTGATGCTGTAGCGCGTGGCCACATTCGTGCGCGGCGATGCCGACCGAGGCGATCGAAGCGCCGTTGTAGACTTCGGTGGAAAGGCAGAGGCGCTTGGCGGCGGGATCATAATGGTCGCCAAGCATGTCGTTGATCTCCTCGACCCGGACATCGTGGATCCCAGCATCGGCAAGGATGCGCCGCGCTGCATCAGCCCCGGTCACCCCCGAGGCGGCGGGGATCTCCTTGTAGGTCTTGAAGGCCGAGGAGACACGGAACTGCGCCCAGAGGGCCAATGCCAGAGGCGCACCGATCAGGAGGATGTAGAGCTCGAAGATCATGGATTTGAGAGATTCATCATACCAGACAGCCGCTACCGGAAAATGTTCAACCTAAAATTTGCATTAAGGAACCGCTGATTAAATCTCCATCGGCTTCGAACACCGGCTCAATAGCTTGTGCCCCTTTTTTGTGATCAGGGCGACGTCCTCATGGCGCACCCCACCCAGTCCCGGGATATAAAGCCCGGGCTCGATCGTGAAGACCTGGCCCACCTTGAGCTTCCCGGCACCGAATCGCGGTGCCTCGTGGAGATCGAGTCCCAAGCCGTGGCCGGTTCCGTGGAAAAAGCCGCTCCATCGTCCCTTCGCCCCGCCCACGCGCTCGGTGGGATAGCCGTTGTCGGTGAAGAAATCCGTGACTTCCTTATGGATCACTCCGCCATCCGCTCCTGAACGCAGGGATCCGAGCGCTAGCTTCTGACCGAGTAGGCAGATCTCCCAGAGCCGCGTCTGGGCCTCAGTTGCCTTCCCCTTGACGACAGTCCGGGTGAGATCACCGTAGTAGCCGCTTGCGGCCGCCCTGGGGAAAAGATCGAGAATGATGAGCTGGTTGGCCTTCAGCGGGCCATGGCCCCGCTCATGGGGATCGCAGGCCTGCTCGCCACAAGCCACGATGGAGTTTCCAGCCGGGATCCCGCCAGCCCTCAGGATCGTTGACTCAATTTCTATTCTCAGACGCTCGGCGGTGAGAGTGTTGCCCCCCCAGCGGAGAATATTCCGAGGACCAATGCTGGACGCTCGGAGCACTTCAAAAGCCCTCTTCATGCCCTCCTCGGTGATCCGGGTGGAACGGGTCATGAGATGGACTTCCTCGGCGGTCTTGATTTGACGTTCGGGACGGAACATCCCTTCGACCGGGGTTACCTTGATGCCACACTCCTCAAGCTCGCAGGCAAGTCCCAACGGAAAATCCGCAGGGACAAGAGGGCGACTCCCTCCGCGCGCTTTCAAAAAGCGTGCAGTCACTTCGGCGTGCGAAGGCTTTCTACCAAGGGACTTTTCCAAGCTCGCCGACAACTCACTCTGCGAGACCACCTCATCCACAGTTGCCTGGCGCCTCCCGCGATCGAACTCGAGATCACTGAGCAGTATCGCCGTGCGCCCACGACTCTCCAGGTAGACAAAAGAATCAGGCGCCCTGAATCCCGCGGCATGCAGCATGTCGGCTCCCGACTCGCTCTCGGAGATGATCAGGCGAGCAGGCGCTTTTTTCTGTGCCGGTTTTGCTGTGGACGTTGTTGCCATCAGCTATCCTTGGCGTGAAGTCACCCTCCCCGACAACCAGAAAGGAGAGAGCGGCGCGGAGATGTCTTGAAAAAAGATCTTGCACAGGCACGGATTTTCCATACGATCTCCCGTCCCTATGGCAAAGACTTCATGGCTTAAAAGAGATAAACGCAAACGCGAGACCGTCGCTAAGTGGGCGGAACTCCGTGCCGAGCTCAAGGCAAAGAAAGATTATATCGGCCTCAGCCAGCTTCCCCGCAATGCGAGCCCTGTCCGTCTGGTAAATCGCTGCCAGATCTCGGGACGTCGCCGCGCCTTCCTGCGCCGCTTCAAGCTCTCGCGTATAACCTTCCGGGAATTGGCCACCAACGGAATGATTCCGGGCGTGACCAAGTCGAGCTGGTAATTCGAATCTGTTTTACCCTCTCTCTCGAGAGGGTATCGTTGAATTGATCAAGAAGCGTATGGAACCCGGGATGATGTCACAGGATTCCACTGCTTCAACCCCCGCACGCATCGGTTTTTGCCGTTTCGCTAACTGAGATCTCCCATGATGTTCGTTACTGCCATTCTGGCGGTGGCGGCAGGGGATCCCGCCCATCTGCCAGCCATCCTACCCCCGGCCTCCCAATGGGAATCCGGCGAGATGATTTTCCTGCGGTTGCTGGTTCTTTTTGTCCTGGTCCTGCTGAACGGTTTTTTCGTCGCCTCCGAGCTGGCCATCGTCAAGATACGCGGCAGCCAGCTCGATACCCTTATCGAGCAGGGTGATGCCCGTGCCAAGCTGACCAAGCATATCACCATGCATCTGGAGGCCTACATTTCCGCCACCCAGCTCGGCATCACCCTAGCGAGTCTAGGCCTGGGTTGGTTGGGTGAGCCTTTCCTGGCGCATATGATCGAGCCGGCATTCCATCTTGCTGGCATCAACGCGCCCGCGGTGGTTACGACCGTTTCCTTCATCCTGGCCTTCTCACTGATCACCTTCCTCCACATCGTGCTTGGAGAACTCGCACCCAAGTCGCTGGCCATCCGCAAGCCTGTCGAGCTGGCCCTCTGGCTAAGCCCGCCACTCAGTCTCTTCTACACGCTTTTCCGGCCGATCATCGGCTTTCTCAACCGCTCAGCAAATTTCCTGCTGAGGCACGTGTTGAAGGTCGAGCCACCAGAGGATTCCGAACGCGCTCTCACCAACGAGGAGCTTCGGGTGATCCTGACAGAGAGCCGCGAAGCCGAAGAGGTCTCCATTCTTGGCGAGCAACTGGCCGTCAATGCGTTAGATCTACGCCACCGGGTTGTGCGTGATATCATGACCCCCCGCAGCGACGTTATCCTGCTGGATCTGGAAGAACCGTTCGACGCAGAACTGAAAAAAGCCATCGACTCGCGCCATACGCGCTTCCCTCTTTGCGACGGGGCGTTGGACGACTCCGTCGGCCTAGTCCACATCAAGGATCTGCTACGCATGGTCCATTCCGAAAAAAAGGATCTTAAGGGCATCCAAAGGCCCATCCATCATGTCTCCGAAATGATGCCTCTCGAGAAGCTCCTGAACTATTTTCTCGGAAAGCATGCCCATCTGGCCATTGCCGTCGATGAGTACGGCGGCGCAGTCGGCATCGTCACCCTGGACAATGTCCTTGAGGAGCTTGTCGGCTCCATCCATGACGAGTTCGATACTCAGGAGGAGGAGATCACAAATATCCGTGACGGGGAATTCAACGCGGAGGGAACCTTGGCGCTGCATGATCTGGCGGAGGAAGCGGACCTCAAGTTCGAGGAGACCGAAGTCAGCACCATCGGCGGCTATGTGACCCAGATGCTGGGACATCTCCCCGTGCGGGGTGAAAGCGTGAAGATTGGCGACTATGTGGTCACCGTGACCGAGACGGACGGACGCCGTATCCTGATGCTGAATTTCAAGCGTCCCGTCCACCCACCTGGCAAAGACTGAGCCTTTCGGATTTTCTTACCGCACCTCGAATAAAGCTCTGCCCGTTAGAGGAAGAATTTCGTCCTAAGCATTTTCCCACAGAGGCGGAGAGGCGCAGGGGCGCAGAGTTTTTTGGTATGAATCAATGGATGGAAGAGACATCCGCGTACATTCAAATAATTCGATAGAAGGGGTTTTGCGAAAATTGCCCTGTCTGAATTGGGGTAGGCATTCTCACAATACGCAATACGCCGTTTCCCAGAACCGATTGATATTTAACTCTGCGCCCCTGCGCCTCAGCGGGAGAATTATCTTGGTTTTCTCAGGCAGAATAAATCGACATTGCGCTAGCGAGCCCTGGGAAAGGGTGTAGATGCTGGCAAGGATTGGGATTTTGGAGCGCGATGTTTCGGTTTCGGCATCGGCATCGGCGTGGGAAGCGGCACCGGTTCGTTTTCACCAGGCTTCGTAAGCACAAACAGCTCTTCGGTCGCGGTGCAGGTCCTAGCCGAAACGATCCCATTGACCGCCTTGCCATCGCGCGATGTGAAGCCATCATAGTTGTTGATGCTGGAAACCTGAGCGATGACGTTACCCTCGGCGTCGGTCACCGCTCCGCCGCTCGAGCCGGGGCAGTACTCAGCCGTCACCTCGACATGGAGCGCCGGCTGATGCTTCTCATCGTAGCGGTCGCGACTGATCCGGGCGACTTGTCCGCCCGTGAACATGAAGGAGAATCCATCCGGATGACTCATGCACCAAACCGCTTCACCCGGACGCACTCCCACCCGAAGCGGCAAGGCCGGGAGCATCAGGCCGGGAACTTTGATCAGGCAGGTGTCGGCGCGGTCGCTTGAGGCGATGATCTCGGTGACGGGAAAGACCTTCCCTTCCTCCGTCACCGCCACGGCCTGAGCCTCTCGCATCAAAGTCGGGTCGATCGTCATCACGTGCAGCGACGTGGAGAGCGTCTCAGGCGCCACGGCGAAGGCGGTGGCGCCGATCATGAAACGCCACTTCTTTGAGTGGGGCTCTTGGTAGCGCAAACCCATAGCCACCGTACTGTGGCGGAGTGTTTCCGCTAGCTCGGTGGGTGTGTGAGGGCTCCCGGCCACTGCCGGAAGCGCCAACTCGGCACGACTCTTAGGCAGGCTCTTGGCAAGCTGCGTATAGGTGACGAGTTTGCCCTCCTTGGCAAGCTGGTCGGTCGCCTTGCCGGCATCACTCTCGAAATGCTCATCCTCCACGATATAGCGCGGATCCTTCGCAGGAGTAGTACTGGGAGGAATGGCAGCATTGTTCGTCCCATTCGGATTCTGGGCCAGCAAACCCGCACAGAGCAGGAAGATGAGGAACAGTGGTTTCACAAGGCGCCGGTCAATCGACCAGCTGGTACCAGTTGTTCCTACGTCGTGGAGTGTATCCGGCCTCTCGGATGAGCGTCTCGATCTCCTGGGACTCGAGTCGGAAACTGGTGCCGGCCTTGCTCACGACATTCTCTTCCATCATGAC
>CAIOJL010000024.1 GCA_903858595.1 uncultured Spartobacteria bacterium
AAGCACGCCATCAGATCTGGATGGTTCACCCGGATGGTGGGTCGTCGGATGGTTAAAACCGTTGAAGGGTTGAAACGTTACAACGTGCTGACAGCAGGCAATCATACCACTCTCCGAGCCGCGCCATGATCATTAAACTTCTTGATGGCGCCTTCTCGAATTCAGGTTCAGGGGTTTCCGGTTCCACCTTGTAACCTTTTTAACGTGTCTAACCATTTTAACTCCCCTTTCCCGGACCTTCGGGTTCCTAATGCAGATTTTGGGCTAAAAAATGAAAAATGGGGGAAGGGATGGGTGGGGCAACTCTGAGTTGGTGAAAAAGTGAGGTATTCTGAGAGGTTTTACTCTAGTTATCTCAAAGGTTCTGCCATGAAAGTGCTGTGATCCCTGGTCCCAGCTGCTGTGCACGTTCGCATCTGCAAATAAGATATCCGGAACGCGCATTAGGTTGGTTTTTCATGAAATCGACCAAATGCCTAGCGTCTCCGGGGGTGGGACGATCGGTCCACTTGACCTCTATGGGAATCAACTCCCCTTCCCTCTCGACCAGATAGTCGATCTCCCTGCCATCCTTGCTACGAACATGGTGCAATTTTCCTCCAATGTACTGTAGCCGCTTCCAAAGTTCGATCCCCACCCATTGCTCAAAGATGCGGCCCGGGTCTGCGAGGACTGTGTCAGGGCAGGGCTTTAACCCTGCGGCAGCGTGTCTCACGCCCGTGTCGAAGATGAGGAACTTGGGATTGGATACTAAATTTTTCCGGGCACTTCCCGCCCATCCCGGGATGCGAATCCCGAGGAACATATCCTCGAGAAGTTGGTAGTGTGACTTGACCGTGGGGAGACTGAGTCCTACCTGACGGGAGAGTGCGGCAAAATTTAACTCTCCACCCGACTCGGCCGCGGCGAGTCTCAGAAAGTTCACAAAGGCACCCCAGTCCCTGACCAATCCCTCGCGACGGATCTCCTCCTCGAGGTAAATGGTCGCATAGGACCGAAGGATCCCGGAGCGATCCTCCTCGGCCATGGTGGCAATGCCCGGCAACTCTCCATATGAAAGGCGCTCGATCAGTCCGGTAGCAGGAAATCGTGGTGCTGAGGGTGGTTCAAGTCGCAGTGAGGTAACGGACTCCCCGGATGGAAGAGTTGGTCTCTCTGCCATCACCAATGGCATTAAGCGATGAAGTAGGGCTCTTCCGGGAAGGAGATTTGCCCCAGTCTGACGAAGTTTTCTAGCGGAACTGCCGAGCAGGATGAATCGCCACCGAGTCTTGTCCCGGTCGTGGAGAAATTGCACGGCATCAAACACCGCAGGGACATTCTGGGCCTCATCAACAACCACAAAGTGAGCGGCATTATGTTTGGGTAGTGCCTCGCACTCCCTGATGAATGCGCCGGGATCCGCCAGTACTCGGGTTCGCTCCGAGGGATTGGAAAAATCATAGGAGAGAGATGGATCGGGTATCAGACTTCGGACCAGTGAAGACTTACCGGTCTGCCGAGCGCCAAACAGGATGTGGACAAAGGGCTTGGCAAAGTCCTTTTCAAAGCTTTGACCCACGAATCGGTTGAACATCGCTTTATTTATATCGCCCTAAAGTAAACCATCAATTGGAATCTCTTTAGATTTTCCCAGCCAGCGCTTTGAAAACAGGGAGGACTCTCGCAAAGAAGCGGTGCCAAGTGGCAAAGCAGGGAGCCTGATTGTTCAAAAATAATCGAACTGCTTAGTTGTTCAACTAAAAATGAACCAGAATGGAAGCAAAGGGTTTTAGACTGATGACTGAAGTCACTTAGAGGCGATGGGGGACAGAAGTCAGAGGTCGGCTATCTGAGGTCAGATTTCAGCAATCAGCAATTGAGAGCCGGGGGGGTGCGCATTGCCGTAAATGATAGACTGGAAAGCGGTTAGGGACAAGGGGGGAGTGAAAAAGTGGAAAGTGGAAACTTGCCGTAACAAATCAGCGACTGGCGGGAGCTGATAGGACTGCGAAGCAGCCCCGTCAGGGGCGAGTGGCTTGGGAAAGTCCGAGTTCAAATGCGTAGCAACGGCCGGGCCATCAAACCTGAACCAAGCCCGTGGGTACGGGCGCGGAAGACTACGACGCAGTCGTAGCCCCAACGGGGCGCCACAGCTTCCGCGAGGAAGTGGCGTCAATGAAGAATGAAAAATTGGGGGAAGGAATTAGACTGAAGGCTGTTGGACTCTAGGCGGATATGGCCTGCAGTAGAGTGGGAAGATCCTGTTTGATGGTTTTCCAGACCTCTTCGGGATCGACCCTATCATATGCGTGGATAAGTATATCCCGCATACCCGCCCATTCACGCCACGGTATGTCTGGATAGATGTCTCGGGTCTCCCGGCTTAGTCGCTTGACGGCCTCTCCAATGATTTCCAATTGTCTTATACAGGCGGCTTGGGTCTTTGCGTCCTCTAAAAATCCCTCAAATCTGGCACTGCCCAAAAATTCGTGAGCCTTAGCTCCTGCTACCCTGATATCCTCAAGATAGTCTGGATCACGCATCACGGAATAGATCCACAGCTCCTGCGAGGATGCTCTCCCTGCGGCGAATATTGGATGCAGACTTAATTGATGAAAATGTACTCAAATCCGCACGGCGTCCGAATGCCCCTGAAAGCTCTTCCTGAAGTCTAAGATGCCCAATCAGAGAAGGGGTTTTTCCGGGCTTGAACTCGGCAAGCACATCAACATCACTATCAGGGCGCTCCTCCCCTCGTGCGCATGAACCAAAAATCGCCAGACGGCTAATTCCCCATTGCCGGGCGAGGCTTGGCAACTTTGGTGGAGCCTGAATAGCAATCGAAGCCATTCTTAATTTTTAGCATTCGGCAGCATTTCAAGCAACTACAGAGATGAAGGGGATCAGCTCAGCAAAAGTAAAAGGTGGGAAGGTGGGAAAGGACTTAGGCGTTAAAACGTTAGAACGTTGAAAGGTTAAAAAAGTGGGGAGACGGAAGGCTGAAGGCTAAAAAAAGTCGAAGGGCGATGGTCGAGCGTCGAGGGCCAGAACAAGCTGAACCAAGCTCCTGGGAAGGAGCGCGGTAGATCACGCGATAGCGTGACCCGAAGGGCGGCACAGCTTTGCGGGAGGCAAG
>CAIOJL010000025.1 GCA_903858595.1 uncultured Spartobacteria bacterium
CTGCGCGTGTCGGGCACGCTCCGGAATCCACATGGCAATTTCGTAATTCTCACCATGACAACCTCACGAATTCCCGGCTCTCGCCGTATCGAGATGACCCTCTCGCCCGATGGGCTGCGGAGGCTCCAAGCGCTCAAGAAATCACTCGGCTGCAGCAAGCGAACCGAGGTTATTGAGGCCCTGCTTTTCCAGGGGGCAGTGGAGCACAAGATCGATCCCGATCTACGTGGAAGGATGGAGCAAAAGATCGACTATCTCATCGAGCGTATTGAGGGAATCACATGAAGGATGGGATGATTTTCCCATTCAAGAAGACATGGAGATCGCGTCTGGATCTGGAATATCTCGACGAGACTTCTGCACGCAAAGTTGCCGCACGGATTAATCAATCCGGTTCAGAAGATCGCGCCAATCCTAGTGAAATCGGCAAGAAGCTCCGGCAGTTTGCCGACTACGCCTCCAAGGAGACTTTGGGCCAAGTCCATGCGGGGGGATTCCTTCATCACAGGATCATTTTGAACGCAGATGGGAGCCGGTCCTCACCCATGTCCCTCTCCAATACCGAGCGCAAAAAGCGGATCAATGAGGCGTGGCTTGAGCACTTGAAGCAGTTTAAAACCTCTTCCTCGAACCCCGTAATCCAGCACCGGTTGGTCTTCACGATGTCAGAGGCTTTTCACGATAAATTGGTGTCGGCAGGACTCAATCCCGACGTCGTGCTTCAGAGCTCGTTAAAGACGGTATTGAACCGTTTCCAGCAGAAGTTTCATCCCAAGGATTCGATCGGTTACGCCTACGGACTGCATCATGATACGGACAACCTTCATGCCCATGTGGCCATCTGTCCCCGGACTGCCGACGGCGCTTATGTGGGGCTGAGCATGTCGCGCACCCGAGAGTCAGGAAACAAGAACCAGATGACCTATCTGATGCGCTCGTTTGATCGGGAAAACCGACGCTGGGATAAGCTGCTTTCCGATCCGGAAAAGCTCCGTCAGCACCTCGAGAAGCGTCTCGATGCCGACAAAATCGCAATCCATCCGAAGATCCCGGTGAAGCAACTGGAGAGCCTCCGTCAGGAGGAAACCCTCTACGCTACGCGGCTTCGCCATGCCTACCAGGGCATCCAGAAACTGGAGATGGAATTACAGAAACGGCGTCAGGCCCAGCGTGCCGTCCGAATCATTCGCCGCATTCCTCTCCTGCTCGGCAGGAGAAAGCCAAAGGCTGTCCGCACCGCCGAAAAGGTGGCCGGCGCCATCGAGAAACTCTCCATCCGGGAGATGCAGTCTCTCCTTTTCCGGATGAAGCAAACCTACCGGGATGATCACCGCATCTATAGCCAGCGTTATGGCTTCACAACCAAACCACAGACCCATGCCCATCACTGGACCCAACCACAATCCCAAGGACAACGTCAGGTATTCTGAGTTTATTATCTGCGAGGGATTGGTTTTCAAACCGAAGCTCGTGGAGTCATTCCACCATGAAGCGATTTCCGAGATCGATGGGATAACCATCGTGAACGTCAAATCGTTCAGACATGAGATCAAAGACCCGGATCGTCGTCTTTTTGACTATCTCCTGAGCCGAGCTCACCCCATGCCTCCGGATGAGCATAGCTGATCTCATCATCTTTTTCGGCAGTATTGCCGGGGCCTTGCTGGGGCACTTCCTGCTCGTTCCACCC
>CAIOJL010000026.1 GCA_903858595.1 uncultured Spartobacteria bacterium
ACCTGAAGGTCGTAGGTTCAAATCCTACCCCCGCCACCACTTTTTGGGATCTTAGAGAGTTTTGATATGGAACTTAGGAAGGCAGGAAAGAAGCGAGCCTAATCTCCTCCCCCTTAGCTCAAGGAATAAAGTATCAATATTACGAGTTATGTCCTCCTGCTGGATATAGAGACTCACTCCATCCATTCTTCTTTGCTTCCTGAGTTCCTGAGTTACATATTAATTTTTAGCTAACTTCCTATGAGATTTTACACCAAGCGTCGAAAGATGCCCTCGATCACAGTTGTCTCTCTGATCGACATTCTCGCGATTCTGCTGATTTTCTTCATCGTCACTACGACCTTCAAGGAGCGCCTCCCGCAGTTGCAAATCAACCTTCCCGAGTCCAAGGCCGCGGCGACTGCGACTAGCGAACCCAAGAAAGCTATCCTCCTTCAGATCAAGGGGCCGAATCAGATCTCTTTCGATAACAAGCCCATCACGGCTTCCGCTCTTCCTGCTGCGATCCATGAAGCACAGCAAGCAAACCCCGGTTGTTCAATAACGATGCAGGCTGACAAAGAGGCACCTTTTGGCACTGTGGTGACTGTACTTGATGCCCTGCAGATAGCGGGAATCAAGAATATACCCGCTATTGCAAAACCTCTGAACAAGTAAGCACCGCCCCAACCCATCGGCATGGCTCGTCCGCGTAAAGTCACATCACTCCCGATCAAGCCACTCGAAGTGGTGCAATACGGTCATCCTGCGCTGCGCAGCAAGGGAAAGAAGATCGAGAAAATCGATGACTCCATAGTGACGCTTGCCAATGAAATGATCCTCACGATGTACGAGGAGGATGGCTGCGGTCTGGCCGCCCAGCAGGTCGGACGAGCCCTTCAACTCGCCGTAATTGATGTGATGCCCGCCTTTGAAGATCGTCCCAGCAGAGCGTGGATCGACGGGAGGGAACTGAAACTCGAGTCGCTGATGCCGCTCGTGATGATTAACCCGGAGATTCATCCGGTTGGGGAAGAGCGATCCACAGAAGTCGAGGGATGCCTGAGCATGCCCGGACTCCATGACGAGATTGAGAGGCCCACCCGGATCCGCGTGATCTGCCAGGATCTCGACGGATCGATCTTGGACTTCGAGGCCGAGGGGCTTCTCTCAAGGGCAGCCCAACATGAAGTCGACCACCTCCACGGCATCCTCTTCATCGATCACCTACCATCGGAATCGCTCAAAGAGCATCAGCCGTTGCTCCGGAAGTTTCAGTCGCAAGCCTCTTTTTGAGATAACAGATCAGCCCTGAGGTCAGGTAGGAAAAACGGGCTAGCGCCGGCGCTTCGCACCGTAGCTGTAACCCTTCAGTGTGCGAGCCCCACGGATGTTCTTGAGAACTCTTGCTGCCTCATCCTCCTGAAAGAGCATAGTGAAAAGGTAAGGGAAGTTTTCCAGTTTTTCACGGGGCACCTTCTGTGCAATGAAGGTTTCGATTGCCTTCACATGGGGAAGTTCCTCGGCCGTCATGATGGTGAAGGCATCCCCCTCACTCTGGGCCCGGCCAGTCCGTCCGATGCGATGGACATAATCCTCGGGATGCTGGGGCACATCATAATTAATGACGTGGCTGACTCCTGCGATATCAATACCGCGAGCAGCGATATCGGTGGCAATCATCACCTCGTAACGTCCAGTCTTGAATCCCTCAAGTGCATCAACACGCTCCTGCTGGGAACGATTCGAATGCATCACTGCGACTTTATGTTTTTCGTTCTCAAGCTGACGAGCGATGCGGTCAGCGCCATCCTTCGTGCGGCAGAAAACGATAACGCTGTGGTATTCCGTACGGTCCAGCATGGCCTTCAGCAGATCGAATTTCTGATCAGCGGCCACGGGGTAGAAGGCGTGCTTCACGGTTTCGGCAGCCGAGCGTCTGGCACCGATGGAAATCTTTTCAGGTTTGCGTAGGCACCAGGAGGAGAGACGCTCTATCTCCTCGGGGATCGTGGCCGAGAAAAAGAGTGTCTGGCGCTCCTTGGGACACTTCTCGACAATCCTGCGGACATCAGGAAGGAATCCCATGTCGAGCATCCGGTCAACCTCGTCGAGAACAAGAATCTCAAGGTCGGCGAAATTAATCTCCCCCTGCTGCATGAAGTCAAGCAGACGGCCTGGGGTTGCAACAATGACGTCAACCCCACGGGCCAATGCCTCGCGCTGCGCCGCGTAACCAACACCTCCGAAGATAACGACCGTCTCCAAATCGGTGAAAGCGGAGAATTCCTTGAAGGCTTCCTCGACCTGAAGTGCAAGTTCACGCGTCGGCTCTAGGATCAGGCACCGCGTCTTGCCATTCGACCTCTTGAGCTTGCTAAGAATGGGCAACCCAAAGGCCGCCGTTTTTCCGGTTCCGGTCTGCGCTGAGGCGATAAGATCGCCTCCTCTCATCGCGATGGGAATCGCTTGTTCCTGAATCGGAGACGGTTCCACATACCCCATCCGCTGAGCGCCGTGGACAACGGCTTCTAAGAGTCCAAGATCCTGAAATGACATGAAGCTGACGAAAGTAGCAGTTACCGGAGATCACACCAGCGAATAAGAGAAGGCCTGATCTTAGTGGCCAACGCTACATGGTAACGCTGATCCAATATCCCCATCATCCCAATGGTCCAGTGGGCAACTGACCAGCTATTGCTTCCGATCTCTACATTCATCCTCCCCCCTTCGTTTTTCTCTGGAGCGTCCTTAAACTTAGTCTGGGCAAGAAGCTTTCCCATACCACGACCATCAGCCTTGATCGCTGCCTCACGACATGTCCAGAGCCTGAAAAAAGGCGCATGGCTTTTCTCATCAGTCACCAAACGAGATTCCTTATCTGAAAAGAAACGAGAAGCAATGGCAACACTATGAAGCTGTCTCTCCAACTCCAGGTCAGCCCCAATTTCCTCTTCGGAGAAAGCAACCATCATCAGATCGCCGCTGTGAGTGATGCTAAAGAAGGGAACGGAATCCCCAACCAGATAAGGTTTTCCCTCAGATGATAGGAGAATTTGCAACTCCACAGGATCCACAGAAAGCCAGCTGGAGAGGATATTCCGGACGAGACGTCGTCCGGCAAGAAAGGCTTGCCTTGATGCAGTTGATGACATTGATTCTCCGCGCTTTCGTTCCTCGTCACTCACGGGTGTTTTAGAGAAAACATCGAAATGTGCAAGGAACAGGGCCGCCTCTTTCCCCTTTGGAATGACTCCGGGAAATGGACTATTTATTAGGAATTCCTGAATATTTCGCATTTAAATACTTGCAATCATGAAGGGCTTATCAAATAACAAGTTTTGATATGACACTCACAAACATTAGTTCGGTTGCTTTGCGCAACCTTATAAAACTCACGGAGCGCAAGGAATCGCTCCTCAAACAAATCGAAACCATCGAGAGACAACTTGCCTCCCTGATATCGGGAAAGCCGGTTCGCGCCACAGGCAAACGCCGTGGACGCCCTGCCAAGAAAGGCCCCAAGGCCGCAGGCAAGAAAATCACAGGAGCCACCAAGCGCGCGCCTCGTGGAGCCATCAAAAAGAAGATCCTGGCCGCCCTCAAGGCAGCCGGTGAAGCGGGCATGAAAGTCACCGATCTCTCCAAAAAGATCGGCGTGAAGAATGCCAACGTGCATGTCTGGTTCAGCAGCACCGGATCGAAACTTCCTGAAATCAAAAAAGTAGGAAAAGCTCATTACAGGATTCAGGAGAAAAAAGCCTGATTATTTCCTAAGCTTAGTATCTTAACCGGGAAGTTTGTCCTTGAGAAAAATCAGGGGCAGCGTCCCGGTTTCTTTTTTCCGAGGGGAACTTTTTCCCTGTTCGGTAAAGATGAATAGCCTCGGCTGTCCCCTCACCTGCGGGGAGTTCGGAAACATGGCCTCCCGCCTTGGAAACCGCATCCTTGACACTCGGATGAGAGTTGGAGGGGCAGGCTACCATCTCGGCCACTTCACCAAAAAGCATCGACAGGTCGTTCTGATGGTCCCCAATTGCCAGAATTTCCGATGCAGGCATGTCGATCAGTCGGCTCAATTCGGCAAGCGCGCTCCCCTTGTCATAACGACGATGGCAGAACCTCAGGTAAATATTGCTGCGCTGGTAGTGAAAATTCTCCGGCCTACCCGGCAATGCCTCTAGCTCACTGATGATCTGATCGAGCTCTTCCTCACTGGCAGCGACGAGTCCCTCGGGAATCCCGTTGTACAGTTGTTGGAAACTAACGCCTTCGTGGAGAGCTACCAGAACAGCGATGCGATCAAAAAACGATCCACTCTCCTTGAAAAGCAGGTCGTGGTGTGCTCTACAGATTTCATTCCAGTCACCATAGTCGAGCCATCCACCCTTTCCGTCAGGCTTATGGATGTGGCGTTCATTTGTGAGTATGTAATCCGGGACAACGGAGGCACCAAGCCTACTCAGTCCATCGAGCGCACTCTCCAGCGATCGACCGGTGTTCACGGCCCAGATCGCACCTTCACGTACCGCTGCTATAAGCTCACGATCCAGGGAGTTGACGCAGTGCTTTGGATAAATCGTATCGGCAAGAGTGCCGTCAAAGTCAGTGCTCAATAAGCGGATCATCAGGAAACTCTTCCCGTGACGCTTCCGGTGTGCAATCCACAAATTACGTTCTTCTTCCGAATCTGGGATGATAGGATCGATTCATGAAATCAGCTTACGAACTGGCGATGAGTCGCCTAGAAAAGACCATCCCGTCCCTTGAACTGACCACTGATCAGAAAAGGATGTTGGCGGAAATCGACTCGGAGTACGAGGCACGCATCGCCGAGCAACGGATCTTTATTAATGGAGAGATCGCCAAGGCCTTTGCTGATGAAGCACGAGTCTCCGAACTTCGAAAGCAATTTGCCAGTGAGATAGCCTCACTTGAGGAAAACCGTGAACGGAAGAAGGGCCGAATCAGGAACGGATAGAAAAGTAATCCGTTGCCCTAATGCCCCAGCGCTTACGATTTCTGAGCAGGTTTACGCCTCAACCCCTCCATATGGGCGGGATCCCTAGCACCCGCCACGACCTCCTCCTTGCTGATGTAACCGGAGAGATAAAGCTCCTCCAGCATGTCGTCAAAGGTATGCATACCATCCTTGCGTCCTATTTCCATGAGTCCGACGATCTGTTCGAAACGGTGCTCGCGGATACAGGCACTCACAGCGCTGTTATTCATCAATAGCTCACTGACCATGATGCGCCGCAGAGCATCCTCGGAAGGAATAAAACGTTGAGCCAGAACTCCGGCCAAGGTGTTCGCCAACTGACCGAGGACTTGTGCCTGCTCGTCACCAGGAAAATAATCGACAATCCGGTCCAGTGCCTGTGGTGCATCGTTAGTATGAAGCGTCGCCAGCACGAGATAGCCCGTTTCCGCAGCAGTCAGGGCGGCGCGAACTGTCTCAGCGTCCCTCATCTCACCGACCATAACGACATCAGGATCCTGGCGCAGCACGTGGCGCAGCGCCTCGTCAAAGGATCTCGTGTCGGTACCCAGTTCACGCTGCTTGATAATGGACCGGTTGTTTGGGAGGTAAAACTCGATGGGATCCTCGATAGTCACGATAACAGCATCACGATTTTCGCTGATCCAGCGGATCATGGAGGCAAGCGTGGTGGTTTTTCCAGAGCCGGTCATTCCGGAGACAAGGATCAGACCATCAATGCGATTGCAGAGTTGCATGATGGATGGACGGTGGCCCAGTTCCATGATAGAGGGAATCTCATCGGGAATATGTCTGAAGACCGCCTCCAACGCCCCCCTGCTGAAATGGGCATTCCCGCGGAAGCGTCCTGTTCTCTCTACCTGCAAGCCGAAATCGAGTTCCAAATCACGTTCCAATCGGGCTCGTTGCGACTCAGTGAGGATTCCCAAGATAATCTCACGGCACTCCTGGCGCGAAATCGCACGCCCGTGGCATGGGCGTATATCGCCACGCACCCTCATCGCGGGTGCCAATCCCGCACAGAGATGGATATCGGATGCGCCGTTCCGGACGGCTTCCCGGAGAATATCGACGATGTCAGGAAGGTCATGCATGGCTAAGGAAAAAGTTAGGAGGAGCTACTGGTGATTCCCCTCAATCGGCGCTTCAGTTCAGCAGGATTAGGAACAGCAAGGAGTGCCGTATCCTCGGCAATCCTACGTGTCGTCACCAGATCCAGAAAGGAGCTCAGGAAATCGTATGATTCAGAAGGGTCCGACTGACTGATGAAATTTCTCAAGGCGGGGAGATTGGCCTCACGGATACATTGGCGGGAGAGTCCTATATTCGTCAGGAATTCAGTTGCCAGGACCATTCCACCAGCAGTGCTAGGCAGCAGCTTCTGGCAGAGAATTCCGAGCAACTGTCCGGCAAGAACTTGCAGATGCCCCTTTCTCTCTCCATCTGGAAAGAAAGCCATGAGGCGCTCCACCACCTCCCCGGCATCAGATGCGTGGAGCGTGCTGAGGACAAGATGACCTGTTTCGGCAGCCTGAAGAGCTACCATTGCGGTATCGGCATCACGGATCTCACCGAGCAGGATGATATCGGGTGCCTGCCGCAGGGAGCGACGCAGGCCCTGGGCAAAGCTGGGAGTGTCCAGACCCACAGCACGCTGAGTGAAAAGCGACATGTCACGCTCGAAAACATATTCGACGGGGTCCTCGATAGTCACAATATGGCGCTCCAGATTCGTGTTCACCCATTGAATTAGAGCTGCAAGAGTGGTAGATTTACCGGAACCAGTGGGACCAGAGACAACCAATAGGCCCGACTTCCGCGCAGCCATCGACTTGAGCATGGCCGAGGGTACTCCCAACCCATCGATATCTGGGGGCGTGTTGCTGATCCTTCTCAGCACAGCAGCCTCTTGTCCAAGTTGTTTGTGAAAGTTCACACGAAAACGGTTGCCCTCTCTCGAAACAAAACTCGCGTCATGATCCGTTGCTTCCGAAGGAACCCCGCAATAGGCACGGAAGGCCATCAGGTCATCCAGACTCAGTGGCGGTGCCTCCATCGGCGTGATACTTCCGGATACCCTGACGATTGGGGGTTCCCCGACGTGAAGAATGAGATCGGACGCCTTGTATTCATGGGCAGCCCTGCAATAGAGCTCAATCGATTCTGGGGTGGCATCCATAGAAGCAAATGTATAGGACGAATACCCGAAACCGTCCAGCCGGCTGTGTCAATAAACTGGTAGCGCGTACGGGATTCGAACCCGTGCGCCAGCCTTGAGAGGGCTGTGTCCTAACCGACTAGACGAACGCGCCGTGAGAATAGGGAATTCTGAGCCATGATCTGGATGCTGGCAAGAAGAGAGATTATCCAGCATGATGAATGGAATGAAACTCTACATCAAAGGAGGATGCCCCTGGTGTGTAATGGCTGAATCATGGCTTCGCCAACGGGGCGTTGCTTACGATGCGATCGACGTGATCTCTGAACCAACCGCTTTTGCGGAGATGAAGAAACTTTCAGGGCAGTCTAAAGCTCCGGTTCTTGTGACTGCAGAGGGAAGAATTCTCTCTGATTTCGGACCCGAAGAACTAACGGGATTTTTGGAAATCTGATCAGATTTAACTGATAGCGTGCAATTTTGAGCTCTTCCTGAGCCGATCCAGCGAACGGGAAGCTTTTCCCGATGCGATACTCTCAATGGCTAGCGACAGGGATTCCTGAAGAGATTTCCCGATCCCCGCAAGATGCAGGGCTGCCGATGCATTCAGCACGATCATGTCGCGGGCCGGCCCAACTTCCTGACCGGAAAGAATGGATTGGATACGACGGGCATTGGACTGGGCATCGCCGCCAAGTAGCAATTCCGGGGATTCAATCGCTGAAAATCCAAGCTCCTGAGGGTTGATGACGAATTCCCGAAGGGTCTGCCCCTTATCATTCCCCTTGCGGAACTCCACTACCCTGGAAGGTCCCGTGATGGAGAGTTCGTCGACTCCGCCGTCACTCTGCAGACCCTCCCCATGGACAGCCCATGCGGCATGCCTTCCCAGCATACCAAGCGCCTCGGCATAGAAGAACAACTGCTCGGGATTGAAAATGCCGGTGAGTTGAGCCTCGGGAAAGGCCGGGTTCAGAAGCGGTCCTAGAAGATTAAAAATTGTCATTTGCCCTTTCTCCGCCAGGGATCTCCTGAGCGCAGCCAACGTTGCGATCATGGGATGAAAATCTGAGGCGAGCAGAAAGACGCATCCGGCACCCTCCAATACCGAGGCAACCGAAGCCGGATTGATGTGGAGTGTTACTCCGAGAGCCTCCAACACATCGGCACTCCCGCAACGCGAACTGACTCCACGGTTCCCATGTTTCACGACTCGGGCACCCGCTCCTGCAGCCACAAACATTGCTGCTGTGGAGATATTAAGGAATCCGGCACGGTCACCTCCCGTGCCGCAGAGTTCCAGCAGGGGAAAACTGACGTCACGCCTAATGTCCACCTTTACACCTCGATTCAGGATGGCACGGGCAAATCCTGCCAACTCCGCGGCTGTTTCTCCTCGTCGATGAAGCATCGATAAAAAAGCCTCCTTTGACTCGTCGTTGATTTCATCCATCATCAGGAGATCAAGCGAAGAGACGATTTCGGAATCGGAAAGCTGAGCACTAGAAAAAGGATCTGAAAAGAATTTGCTCATTTCCGTACTTGCGTATCAAAAGTGCTCTTCCAACACGAGCGCCATCGCAACGAAGAGAAGCAACGCCCCCATCAGACGACGGAACATCACTCCCCGAGGATGCCTGTCTGGGGAGAAATTCCCAGCCATCGCCCCCAGGCCCCAGACCAGCAATACACTCCAAAGACACCGCGATCCGTACAGGATATTGCTCATGGTGGCGCTTCCGAAGAGGCCGATTGACGAAAAAATTGCCAGGGCCTGAACCGCCAGCAGCAGGGCCCCGAAGAGTAGCCAGGGAAGAGACGTGAAAAACGAGCTCCCCGCAACAAGGAAACTGAGGGTACCGCCTCCACTAAAACTGGCCCTCGAACTCATCAGTCTGGGGACATACACCAAGGAAAACAGACCGACGGAGCCGAACATGAGCGGGGCAAACCTGCTGTATCCTACCAAAGGAACCCATCGTTGTAACAAGACGTCGGTAAGTGCAAAAACGGCAGCAGCAGCTAGGGACCAAGCAACGGCCTCAAGCAGCCTCGCGTGATTTCCGGCAGGAGAATAGGAGATCAGGGCAATGCCAAGGCTGGCCATTAATGAGGCGAGCCAGATTGCATGCGGAAGATTTTTTCCAATCAGGAAAAAGGAGAAGAGCGCCACCAGCAGAACTTTAGATCCCAAGAGCGGCGTGGCGACGGAGACATCGCCAGTGTAGATAGCCCTAAAGGTGAAGATCTGTCCCAAAAAAAACAACACCCCGCACACAACCGGCGGCAAAATTATCCCAAGTGCCAGGGGATGACCCGGTAACAGCCATAGAGCTTGGAACAACACGGCCATGACCGTGTTGCACAAGAGATTAACCCAAGCACCCGATGCCCCGGCACTGAGGGCGCGCTTGATTGCGATCGCTCCGAAGGCATAGCCGAAGCCCGCCCCGAGCGGCAGGATCAGGGCAACGGGACTCACACTGGAAGAACCTCATCCAGGATTCCTCGGAGCTTCAGCGCCGGCCACTGGCCGGGAACCTGAGGGCTTCCCAACCATCCGTAGCAAAGCGGCGTTCCAAACCCTGCAAGAACGATCCTGGAAAACCGCCCGGCATCCCCCATGCCCATCGCAATGACAGGGATTTCAGTACGACTCAGTTGGAGATCGACCAGACGCTGCAAGTCATGGCGATCCCGAAGCGTCGTCGCCACCTTGAAGAGATCGGCCCCATGATCGGCGGCTTTGGAGGCTAATTTTTTCAACATGGGGAGCGTCGGAGTCGCCGTAAAATCATGATGCGATAGAATAAGCGTCCTTCCATTCTGATGGACTTGGGCGATTACGGGGGCCAGTGCACGGGCTGATCGAAGCTCGATATCCAGAGCCGAAGCCCAGGGTAGGGAGGACTCCAGGTAGGCCTGACGGCTTAATTTGGAAAGATTCCCTGCGCCACCCTCGCCAGGATGGCGGGCCGTCGCGATCACAGGACGAGGCCAGATTGGCGGTAATCCAGCCAGAGACAGCGCGTCCAGCCTGACTTCCAAGAGATCCACCCCCTGAAGCAATGAATCTCTGGTAACGGCACTATGAACAAACCTCAAACCCGACGGGTCATGAATTGTTCCCACGACGCGTGGAGCTGCCTCCCGAAGGAGGGACTGAATGCTCAGAATTTGACGGCCGTTGATACTCACACTCATAATGTATGCCCTTTTGTTCTTCTCATCTCCATGCTGAACCGCAAGATGGTAATCTCCAAGGATCCTCAAGAATGGTTCTGGATTTTGCAACTGGTTTAAGATCAAATTAATGGTTACTTCATGAATATCCCCCTGTTTTCAAAATATTCGTTCACGGCCTTCTTCACAGCCGCCATCCTGATTCTTTCACCGGGATTGCTCCGCGCACAGCAGGTCGCTGAGGAATTTTCGATTTCAAAAATTGAGCCTGCGATTATCTCCTCCCCAGTGATCTCTTACTCGGGAGCTAACCAAAAGCCTTCCCGGCCAAAGAATTGGATGGAAATTGAGGTGACGTTCAGCTGGCTTCCCCGCAACCCTGCTGACAAATACTCAGACGATATCGTTCTTGATTACTATGTATTGCTTGCCAACAAAAGCGTGACCTCCCCCCAGGGAACGCTGCTAGCTGGTCAAGTAACCCACACTTCCGTACCTGCCAAGCAGAACGACCTGAAATCGGTGATCTATATCAGCCCTAGGACACTCGAACGGTTTTTCGACGGCAAGCCTCCTGCCAGTGTGTCATCAGCGATCATCGACATCGGGGTAACGATCTCACGCCAAGGTCAGTTGGTCGCCCAGAAAAGCCTGAAGGGCTCTGGTGCATGGTGGCCTCAATACCAGAAGACCAGTGGGTACCTCCTTAACAAGAATGAAACGCCCTTTGCGCCGCTGAACACCGACTACTACGAAGCAGTAAAGAGGCAGTAAGGATTCCCCTCAAGTCAATACTCCGTCCCAATGGCAACGCAAAAAAAAACCTTGGTCATTGACCTCGGTATGCAGTCACTGAGGATTGCCGAGTTTTCGGCCTCTACCAACGGTCAACTCACATTGCATCGAGG
Organism: uncultured Spartobacteria bacterium; assembly: GCA_903858595.1. Classification (GTDB taxonomy): domain Bacteria; phylum Verrucomicrobiota; class Verrucomicrobiia; order Chthoniobacterales; family UBA6821; genus UBA6821. The sequence goes on from CAIOJL010000026.1 coordinate 11,231, forward strand.
GGCACGCAGGGAACTCTTGATCGACCCTGCACAGGACACCACTCGACCCGAGCAAATCCGCCACGCGCTTCAGGATATCCTGAAGGATTGGAAGATCAAGCGGTCGGACGTTGTCTGCGTTCTCCCCGCTCACTCGGTCTTCACTCGTGTCATTCAGCTCGAAGTTCCGGGAGGTCTCTCTAGCAAGGTCGATGACATCGTGAAATTCGAAGCGCAGCAAAACATTCCCTTCCCCCTGAAAGAGGTTGTCTGGGACTATGTGTTGATGGGTACAACTCCCTCGGGAGCGCTCAAGGTGGCCTTTGTTGCTGTCAAAACCGATCTGTTGGAATCCCTCTGTGAGGCCGTCTCCTCGACAGGTCTTAAGATCACCTCCATTACGATCGCCCCCATGGCCCTGCATGATGCTTTCCGTTACTCGGTGGCCGATTCCTTAATCACAACCACGCTTCTTCTGGATATAGGCTCCCGAACGACCAACATGGTGATCGCCTCATCGGGCAATTACTTCTCCAGAAGCATTCCCTCCGGCGGTCTCTCCGTCACCATGGCGATCGCCAAAGAAATTCATGTCGAATTGGAAGAGGCTGAACTTCTCAAAATATCCCGGGGAAGCGTGGGGCTCGGAGCGGGATTTGAACAACCAATCGACCCCGTTGAGGCCAACATAGCCCGTATTGCAAGACAATCATTGCTCAAGACTCAGGCCGACATCAGCAGATCACTGAGCTACTACAGGTCCAATCTGGGCGGAGAGGATCCCGCAGGAATCTTGATCACCGGGGGAATGGCTTCCATGCCATATTTGGCGGAGTTTATTCAGGAGAAGTTACAGAAACCGGTCGGTTTTTGGAATGTGACCTTGGAGGCCGACAGGAAGAAGAAAGGATTAGCTGTGGAAGCCGCCGAATTTGTCAGCGCCAATCCGAACAACTGCGGCGAACTTATTGGCGGAGCCTTGGCTCTGACTTCGGCTCCGCGCACCAAGATTAATCTGTTGCCGCCTTCGATTTTCAAAAAGAGGGCTTTCTCCAAACGCCTTCCCTGCCTTATCGCTTCACTCGTTCTCTTTCTGACATCGCTCGCCGGATGGTACGGATACGCCCTTCAGGCATCTGCCGTGACCCGCGAGGAGACCACCAAGGTTTCCTCATCCATTTCCGAGGCGACAAGGATCTCGGCCCGGATTCAGAACCTCATCTTACGTCATGCAGCGATTGAACAGACCGGCAGCGATCTTCTCTCGGTCATCCGCCTGCGAGAGGCATACCCGATGATCCTTGCGGAACTGGGAGCCAAAGTTCCAGCGCGGTTTCTATGGATCACCGAGATTCAGCCGGCGGTCGATTCTCCCCAGAGGGGCGTTTCGCCCAAGAGTAATGATGGCTCCGTCAAGGCCATCCTAGTCAAAGGGCTGTACCTTGACAATCCCAAGCAGGCCTCAGTGATCGACGATTTTGTCACTTCCCTTCAGTCCTCGGATGTCTTTGTCGTCGAGGAAAAGGAAAAATCCAAGATTATCATTCAGCGTGGCAGTCCCAATGGGGAATCCTGGGCCTATCCTTTTTCACTCAGGATTCCTCTTCGCAATCCCGTTACTCCCCTTCCCTGAACTGATGAACACAATCACCAAATGGTTTGTGGACAACAAGCTGGCAGCCTGTCTTTTAGCATCCCTGATCCTTGGAACACTAATCCTTGGATTTCTTGCATATCAGGCATGGGATGATTATGGAACGGCTTCTGCGGATTATACATCCAAGGCTTCCCAACTACTGAAGCTCTCACAACCACCAAAACCTTTCCCTTTCCCCAGTCAGGATAACCTTTCCAAGCTTGAAGCAACCATAACCACCGAGCAGTCGCAGCTGGATGCCCTCATCAAGTATCTTCAGAAGTACCAAGTGCCCACCTTTGCCGAGATCGACAATGCAAAACCCCAAGATCGCCCTCAACGCTTTCAGGATGCACTGCGTAACGAGGTGACTAAGATCAAATCACTTGCCACAAATACTGGTGCCTCACTACCACCGGGATTCTATCTCGGCCTTGATGACTACGAAAATCGGCTTCCATCCCAAGATGATGTCCAACTTCTTTCAAAACAACTCACCGTCCTGAGCTGGCTAGGCGAATTGTTTGCCACACACAAAGATCTGATTCTTTCCGAATTCTCAAGATCCACTGCAGAAACGTTGCCAAAAAAAACATCCCCAGCAGTTCCCGTGAAAGTTTCCACCCCCTACAAGTACGCCTGCGGCATGAAAGTGAACTTTCGATGTAGCCAAGGTTCGTTCCGAGAAATCGTCAATGCGGTTTCAATGGCTCCCTATTTCCTGATCATTGATCAGCTTCTTGTTCAAAACACCTCAAGCGAGCCCCCCAGACGCGATACGCCGCCTACCACTCTAGCTCCCGCACTAGACGGAAGCACCCCGATTCAGAGACTCCCGATCATTGTGGGAAGAGAACTTCTCGACATCTCGCTGAAACTCCGCGGACTCGAATTCTCTGATCAGGAATCCCCTGCCGTAAAATATTTGCAACACAAACCCGCTGACGAAGGAAAGGGCCTATGAAGAATCTGATCATTCGCCACTACCATCTGGGGCTCTTGGGAATCGCTTCGCTGATTGTTATTGGCATTGCCGTGTTTCTGATCACCCAGTCGCTCGGATTTCAAGACTCCCTGAAAGGGGCCGATTCAATTTCAAAACAGGAAAAAAGCCCATCGCCAACGGCTTCTTCCAATGCCGTTGTTGCTATCGAGCATTTGAAAAAGCCCGGGCTTTGGAAGCCGAGTGACAATGGCTCATCGCCGCTGGTCTCGCGTCCCTATCTCCTCAAGGAGGGTAAACTCATTGATCCGATGGTGGGTAACGACGAGCCACTCTACCCGCCCGTTCCGAACCAGTGGCTGATCAATCACCAACTCGACTACACGGACGTTAACATCCTAGACCGTGATCCAAAGAGTAAGGGTTTTACCGTACGCGAGGAATACCTGGCAGGAACCGATCCTAATAACGCGGCGGAGTTCCCCCCTCTTTGCACGAAGCTCAGCTACGGTGAGAGTGATATCCGCAAGAGTACCACTGTCCTGGAATTCGTGGGTATTGAAACAAACGAGGTCACCGACTCCAACGGAGTCACCGACACAAACAAAATCTCCGTCGAATATCAATTGCGGCCCGCCCAACCGCTTCCCAATCCGGCAAAAGGAAACCGTCCCGATACCTCGATGCGGTCCGTGCAAAAAGGAGAAACCATTCCCGGGGCCTCCTTCCTGAGAGTGGTCGATTACAACGATAAGAAAAAGACAATCAATGACACCGAGTACGACTTCGGCGAACTGGTCTTGGAAAACACCCTCACCGGCGAACGTCACCTCCTTGCGAAAAAGAATACCTCCAGGGATTACAGGAAGACACCCATTGAACTTGTCGAGAGCGTAACATTCCATTACAAACTCGCCGGAGCCTCAGTTCAGGATATCACCGTGGAGCGCGGCAAAACCTTCGACTTAGGCAGCTTGGACAAAAAACATGTGGAAATTTACAAGCTCGTCGATTTTTTAAAGGATGGGATCCTGCTGAACAAGGATGGTAAAAATTTCACCATTAAGGCATCTTCCTCAACGACTCGAAGCCCCTCCCCGTAAACAGCCTTCACTCCCCCCCCCTTTTTTCCTTCATTGACAATGATTCCTCCCCGCACCATCTCCAGGATCAGAACGCCCATGCAGGCGCTTTCCCTAGCGGCGATCAGGTTAATTGTTGGAATGGTTATCGCATCTTCGTTTGCCTATGCCCAGCAGAGCGGCGTGGTAGGGCAAACAGAGCGTGAAATCCGGATTCTTCAGGAGAGAAGCAAGTGGGCCCAGGCTCAGACTCAAAAGGCCTTAACTGCCATGGCGGACAAAGATTACGAGTCTGCTTTTGCTTTTTCCAAGAGCGCTGTCGATGCATTGCCAGCAGGAGGAGAGTCCTCGGCAGGTTTGCGATCACTGGCTCTTGAGAGCTTTTCCAAGGCTGCTTTTGCATTGGCCACACAACGCGTGAGCGAAGGTTACTACGACGATGCGGAGTTAGTGGTGAAAACAGTTGCCGATAAGCCTTACTCATCCTCCTACCCACCCTTGCTGGATCTTCGGAAATCTCTTCGTGACCCGAACCATTTCAACAGAACCATCACACCAGGATTCGTCGGCAAGGTGACTCAGGTTGAACAGTTGATGAACGAGGCAGAGGGACTCTACGCATCAGGCCGCTTCGATGCAGCGTTCAATAAATATCAAATGGTTCTCAATCTTGATCCTGAGAATAAATCCGCACGTCTCGGGATGGAAAAAATCAATAAACAACGGTCCCATTATGCGGAAACAGCCACCTCCGAGAGGAGAAGCCAGATGATTTCCGACGTTGCAAGAGCATGGGAACTGCCCGTGCCGAAAATTAATACCGGCACCACCACGATCATCGAGCAGAGCCCCATCGACATGCAGGGCACCAGTGCCGCCATCAGCCGAAAACTCGAGAAGATCAGACTCCCTGAACTCATTCTTACCGGCGAGACCGTGCGAGAGGCTGTGGAAAAGCTACAGAAAAAATCCCGCACGCTAGACACGACAGAAACGGATCCTGCAAAAAAAGGTGTTAATATCGTTCTCAAGCTGGATCCGGCAAAAGAAGCTGTTGACGGCGGCACCAAGCTCAACCTCCAGCTCAACGACCTTCCACTTGGAGAGGCCCTGAAATACATTGCCTCGGCTGCAAATCTTAAGGTCAAGATCGAACCGTATGCCGTCGCGTTGGTTCCTCTCTCCGAACCAACAGAAACCCTGATCTCAAAAGAATACAAGGTTCCCCCCTCGTTCATCTCCAGCTCTGCCAGCTCCACCCCTGCAACCGGAGGGCTTTCAGCGGCCGGCGGCCCGGGTTCATTAGGTACCGTGGGAAAATCCGGCGCTAAGCAGATTCTGGAATCCCAGGGGGTCACCTTCCCAGCTGGAGCTAGCGCGACCTACCTCGCCTCAAGCAGCAAGCTGCTTGTCAAGAATACCCAGGCGAACCTCGACCTAATCGACTCCCTGGTGGAGGTCCAGCTCGCCACCCCTCCCAGCCAGGTGGAAATCGAAGCCCGCTTTCTGGAAATCAAACAGTCTAATCTCCAGGAACTTGGCTTTGATTGGCTGATGGGAGCCTTCCAGCTTCCGGGAGGTAGCGGAGTCAATGCCGGGGGTGGCACAGTTGGCAATCGACAAGGACAGGCCAATGCCGGGAATTATCCCTTTGTCAGCCCGGCGGGTGTCCCTGCCGGAGCAATGAATGTGGACTCCGCTGGTAATGTCACGGCGGGAAATATCACTGCGGGAAACCGGACGGGTTCAGCCGCTATTACTGCGAATGCGCTGGATGGCCTTCTCTTCGGCTCACCAGCAGGGCCGGCAGCGGGTATTCTTGCTCTTGCGGGAGTTTTCACGAACCCCCAGTTCCAAGTTGTGCTACGCGCGATCAATCAACAGAAGGGAATAGATCTGGTCTCAGCCCCCAAAGTCACAGTGACCAGCGGGAGGAAGGCCACGATCAACATTATTCAGAAATTTCCTTATCCGCGCGACTATTCTCCTCCGGCTGCTGTTACGGCGTCAGCAGGACAATCGCAACCGGCAACTCCAGCCACCCCAACCTCTTTTGAGACTCGAAATTGTGGCGTGCAACTCGAGGTCGAACCAACGGTTGGACCCGATGGATACACAATTGAGCTGAGCCTCTCTCCACAGATCACGGAATTCGAGGGTTTTGTCAATTACGGATCCCCTATCAGCACATTTGCAACAGTTTACGTGCCAAATCCGGCAGCACCAAACAACCCAATTCCTGTCGGCACTCAAAAAGTTCTTCTGACACCAAACACTATCAATCAACCCGTCTTTAGTGTGCGCCAGGTAGACACTCAGGTGACGGTCTATGATGGCCAGACAGTTGTCTTGGGTGGACTTATGCGAGAGGATGTCCAAAAGGTCCAGGATAAGACACCCATTGCGGGTGATCTTCCTCTGGTGGGATCCCTCTTTCGAAGCTCGAGTAACCAGCGGATCAAGAAAAACCTCATTATCTTTGTCTCGGCAGGGTTGTTGGATCCCGCAGGGCAACCCCTGATTAAAACGGTGGAAAATGGAGAAGAAATATCCTCTCCCGACGCCAAGGCAGTCGCCTCTGAAGCAGTCCCGGGTGATCCCTCGACAGCCTCCAAATCCAGCCGATGAACAAGCTGCTCTCCATGGTCATGCACAGCTGCAAATCTCCGTTCCCTTTCCCTGTTAGTTTTCACTCTACCTTGTTCCTTGCGATCATCCTAACGGCACACCTCGGTTCCTCGGAACTATCGGCGCAGGCCCCATCAATTGCAGCAGATGCAGAACGAGCCATTGTCCGTAGTCAAGAAAATCTTGTTCAGGCACAATCCCTGATGCGCTCTGCCATAGAGAAGTACTCCCAACACGAGCTGAAGGAGGCTTATGGCCTAGCCGTGGAAGCCATGACCCTGGTCCCTTCCGGAGTTTCCGTGAATTCCATGAGAAACGCCCTTCTCTCTAACTACACGACCATTGCTTTAGCCTTTGCCCATGAGTTGGCAGAACAAGGTGATTTCACCGATAGTATCGCTAAAAAATCCGGCATCATCGATGCCAATGGACTCCCCCTCTCTGCGGAGAGCGTTGCCAAATCAATCCTGGATCCCTCGATGAATCCCGGTTGCCAAGCCGCAGTGAAGTTCCTCTCCGATCTGGAACAGCCAGGCATCTTTAATAAGACCGTCACTCCGGCCTTCGCCGCCAAACGCGCAGAGGTGATCAAACTGCTCAGGGAAGCTTCCGACCTTGTAAGATCAGGTCGCAATGAAGCTGCTCTCAAAAAATACGAGGAGATCCTCCAAATCGACCCTTACAACAAAGCCGCCCGCAAGGGAATGGAGGAAATTCATCATTCCACGATCAAGTACGCCGACGAGGCCTATAATGAGACGCGGAGCAGAATGCTCTGGCAGGCGGAAAAAGCTTGGGAGCGTCCACCACGCAAGTCCAAGCAGGGACGTACGACCGAATCAACAGGTCGTTCACAGGATGTCAGGGGAACAGATCAAATCACAGCAAAGCTCAACTCCATCATCATTACCAAGCTCGATCTGACCGATTCGCCCATCAGTGAGGCGATCGAGTACCTCAAGCAGAAAAGCGTCGAGCAGGATCCAGTCCACAAGGGTGTGAATATATTCCTGAAACTGGGCTCACAGTCCCCTGCATTACCCCCCACGGGAGCCTCTACCACCAATGCATCCACCAGCAACATATCATCAACCCAGGCAACCTCTGGAGGAACCGAGCCCCATGTCACGCTGGCACTCTCCCATGTGCCCCTCTATGTGGCCCTCGACTACATCAGCAAGCTCAGCTCCATGAAGCTCAAAATAGATACCTACGCCGTCTCGATCGTACCCCTTTCTGAACCGACAGATATCATGATCCAAAAGGAATATCAGGTTCCACCCACATTCATCCCACCCAAGTCACTTGACTCAGGAAGCATGCTTCCCCAGGCCGGGCCAGCAACCAGCACTGCAAATCTGCCCCGCGTTGCTGATCGTTACAATGCACAGGATTATTTGCTCTCCCAGGGAGTCGAGTTCCCTGGTGGCGCGAGTGCCAACTACCTCCCCTCGGGCAGTAAACTCGTGGTGCGTAACACACGGGATAACATCGATCAGATCGATGCCCTCGTGGATGCGGCCATGGGAGTTGCCCCGTCTCAGGTTGATATCCAGACGAAATTCATAGAAATCAATCAGAATAACATTCAGGAACTCGGATTCGACTGGTTGCTCGGGCCATTCAGCATCGGGGGCGGTGTCTATGGCAGCGGAGGCGGCGGAGCCAACTCCCTGAATAGTGCGAATTATCCCTTCAATTCGTCAGGAATGAATACAGTGGGCAGCCTTAGAACGGGTGACCAAGCCATCACTGGAAACTCCATTGACGCATTGCTAGCTGGCACGACGGGCGTCTCTGGGGCGCCATCTCCCGGAATTTTCAGCGTGTCAGGGGTCTTCACCGATCCCCAATTCCAGATGGTCATTCACGCACTGAATCAAAAAAAGGGGGTGGATTTAATGGCCGCCCCCAAGGTCACGACCAAGAGCGGTGTCTCAGCCACGATTAAGATCATCGATGAGTTTATCTACCCACGCCAGTACGATCCTCCAACATTTTCCCAAACAACTGGTAATGGCGTTGGCACAACCGTAGTAAATCCATTAACGCTACCCCCCCCAACAGTTACACCCTCTTTTCCTAGAGATTTCACAATGCAGCCTCTAGGGGTTATCCTGGAGGCCAAGCCGACAATTGGCCCAGATGGTTACACCATTGATCTGGATTTAAAACCCAAGGTCACGGATTTTGATGGCTTCATCAACTATGGATCACCCATTAGTAGCGTTGGATATCAAGCGGGACTCTACCGTAATACAATACCCGCTTTACTACCCGTCCCGTCGATCATCACGACTAATACAATCAATCAACCGGTCTTCTCTGTTCGCGAAGTCAACACTTTCGTGACAGTCTGGGATGGGCAGACAGTCGCCCTTGGCGGACTCATCCGTGAGAATGTCCAAAAAGTCCAGGACAAGGTGCCGATCTTGGGAGACATCCCGATGGCTGGCCGCCTCTTCCGCTCCGATGCCGACCATAAAATCAAGAAAAACCTGGTGATCTTTGTCACGCCGCGCATTCTCGATGCCGAGGGGCAACCTCGGCGCGGGGATAATGAGGAACAGGAGATCGTTACGCCGCTGGGTATTCCCCACGATCTGCCCCAGCCGTCCATGGCATCTGAAGCGGTCAGGGGAAAATAATCATCTGGCAGATCGTGGGAAGGAACCCCCTCGTCCTCTGCTAAGACCATCCGATGCCATCGATAGCGATCACGGGAACGATCGGGAGCGGCAAATCCCAAGCACTCAGCCTGCTGTCGCAGCATCTCCCGGCGACAATCTATCATGCTGATCTGGAAAATCGCAAATTGCTGGATCAGGATCAAGAGATCCAGGAACTTATCAGAAAGGCATTCGGTGAGGCCTGTGTTGACAGCATGGGTCACCCGGACAGAAAACGCCTTTTCGAGCTTATTACCTCGGATCCATCCGCAAAAACCCTTCTTGAGGGGATTCTCCATCCGCGACTGGAGAAAGTGTGGAAACCGCTTGCTCTGAAATCCAAGGGACCTAAAAGTGATTTTTTCATCGCGGAAATCCCTCTTCTTTACGAGAAAGGTCTGGAACGTTTCTTCGACAGGACCATTCTTGTCGCCTGTTCGGACTCTGTCAGGAAGGAACGGCTAACCGTGAATCGCCAACTCTCTCACAAAGAAACTTCAGCCTGGTTAAAACACCAAATTGCCCAGGATCAAAAAATCTTGCTGGCCGATCACCTCCTTTGGAATGACGCCTCAACATACGCGCTTGAACTCCAGATCCGGCAACTTCTACCAATTTTGACAAACCTATGAACTCCGGCCCCATCACTCATGAAGCCGACCCGGAACTCCCCTTGATTGACCGAACTCCTCAGAACGCCGTGAAGGTGCTGCCGAATGAGATTCCTCCTCCGCTCGATATGGAGGCACTTCATGACTCAAGCCATAAAATCCTTCTGGAGATGATAGCTTCCAGAAATCTTCCCCTGCACCGAGATTCCTCAAGACATCATCTGGCACTCGATCTGGCAAGGGATCAGCTGAAGAGGGGCGGAACTCTCACTGCGGAGGGGATCCTGGAGTTTGCTCCCGATGCACCGATGATCCGCTGGCCTCAGTTTAATTTTCAACTGACTCCCTGCGACATCAACCTTCCCATCCCCCTGCTGCGCCAGTACGACCTGCGCCCCGGTCTGAGAATCAGAGGATCGGTCACGATGCAGTCCGAAAGGAAACTGGCTCTCCATACGATTACGGAAATCGAAGGGATCCCGACGGAAGAATGGAAGAGCCCGATGGAGTTCGACAAGCTCACGGCAATGTTCCCCAACAGGCGGATCTATCTCGAACAACCGGGCAAAAACAATCCAACGGCCCGTGCCGTTGATCTGATCGCCCCGCTGGGAATGGGTCAACGTGGTTTGATCGTGGCACCCCCGCGTGTCGGAAAAACGATGATGCTCAAGAGTCTGGCCCTTGCAATCCGGGCAAATCATCCCGATGTCCATCTCATGCTCTTACTCGTGGATGAGCGACCCGAGGAAGTCACCGACCTGCGGAGGGCCCTGGACTGCGATATTTTCAGTTCCACCTTCGATGAACCGACTGCACGTCATGTGCAGGTTTCAGAGATGGTCTCGGAACGCTCCAAGCGACTTGTGGAACTGAAAAAGGATGTAGTTATCCTTGTGGACAGCATCACACGCCTGTCGCGTGGCTATAACAATAATATCCAGGGTAAAGGCCGCACCATGAGCGGCGGAGTGGACTCGGCTGCCTTGGCTCGTCCCAAGAAATTCTTCGGCTCAGCTCGCAATGTCGAGGAGGGGGGAAGCCTTACCATCCTAGCCACCGCGCTTGTGGAAACACACAGCCGGATGGATGACTTGATCTTCGAGGAATATAAGGGGACGGGAAATATGGAAATCTACCTTGATCGCTCCATCATGGAACAACGTGTCTTCCCGGCCATCCACATCACCAAATCTGGAACCCGTCGCGAGGAACTCCTCTATCATCCGGACGAATACGAGAGGATCCTGAAGTTACGGAAGCAACTCATGGAAATCCCTGCCGCCGAAGCCATGCAGATCCTCTGCCTGAACATGGAAACCACCAAGAGTAACGCAGAACTCCTTCTTGGTGGGATCAAGGGACTCTAAGGATGCTATGAGCCTTCCCCCAAAGACCAGAGGAGAAAAACTCTTCTGACTCGACTTGGAGAACTCCCTCCATAAACATCTCCCAGTGACTGAGCGTGTAATTGTCCGATCAAAGTTCTTCTTCGAGGGGGAAAAGAAATTCTTTGTTAAAGGAGTCACCTATGCACCATTCGCCCCCGATCATGAGGGATTCCAGTTTGGCTCGAAAGAACAGGTTGCCCGCGATCTCGCCGTCATCAGGGAAACAGGTGCCAACCTGATCCGCATCTACACTACTCCGCCGCGTTGGTTCCTGGATCTCTGCCTAGAGAACGGCCTTCGGGTTCTTTTCAGCATTGCCTGGATGGAACATGTCGAGTTTCTGAACGATCGGAAGGTCAGCGCCTCCGTGGAGAAAGCCGTTCTGGATGCTGTACGCGAGAACAAAGGCCACCATGCGATCTTCGGTTACCTGCTGGGAAATGAGATTCCCTCCTCGATGGTTCGCTGGCTGGGTGCAAAGAGGGTGACCGAATTCCTGGAGCATCTGGTCAACATCGCCCGACACGAGGATCCGCGGGCGCTCTACTCCTATGCAAGCTATCCTCCCACGGAATATCTGCTTCCGCAAAATGTCGACTTCCTGACGTTTAATGTCTACCTGCATCGCAGGGAGGATTTTGAGCGCTATCTGGCCCGTCTCCAGAATCTGGCGGAGGACAAACCCCTCATGATGGGTGAGTTCGGGATGGACACGATCCGGCACACCGAAGAGGAACAGGCAGAAATGATCGGCTGGCATCTCGATGCGGTCGTGCGGGGAGGGCTTGCAGGAACCATTCTCTACGCCTGGACCGATGAGTGGCATCGGGGCGGAATGGAAATCCTAGACTGGGCCTTCGGTCTTGTGAAACGCGACCGCACACCCAAAAAGGCACTTTCGACGGTCAGGGAGTTTTTTGATAATCGCCAATCCATCACACATCGGGCTCCCCTGCCTCGTGTCCCCAAAGTCTCGGTGATCGTCTGCAGCTACAATGGAGGCCAGACCCTGGAAGCATGCCTTCGCTCCCTCAAAAAGATCGATTATCCCGATTACGAAGTTGTCGTTGTCGATGATGGATCCACGGACCACACAAAAGAGATTCTCTCCCATCACCCCTGGGTGCATGCCATTTACCAGACGAATCACGGCCTCAGCGTCGCGCGCAATGTCGGAGCATCGGCGGCCACGGGCGAGATCATTGCCTACACCGACAGCGACTGCATGGCTGATCCTGACTGGCTTTACTATCTTGTCGGAACTCTTCTCTCAGGCAACTATGCCGGCGTCGGGGGACCGAACGTCTCCCCTCCCGCGCAGAACTGGCATCAGGCATGCGTGGCTGCGGCACCGGGAGGCCCGAGCCATGTTCTTCTCACGGATGTCGTTGCAGAACATATTCCCGGCTGCAACATGGCCTTTTATCGATGGGCCTTTGAAAAGATCGGGGGCTTCGATCCGGAGTACCGAAAAGCAGGCGACGACGTCGACTTCTGTTGGCGTCTTCAACAGGAGGGTGAGGTGATCGCCTTCAGTCCTTCGGCCATCGTGTGGCACTATCGCCGCTTCACTCTGAAGGCTTTCCGTAAGCAGCAGGAGGGCTATGGAGAGGCCGAATCCCTCCTTCGCTTCAAGCACCTGGTTTTCTTCGGTCCTACGGGTACCGCCAAGTGGAAGGGCCAAGTCTACGGAGCTCCGCGGTTCACTTGGCTCATCAACCAACCCGTAATCTATCATGGCGTCTTTGGCGAAGGTCTCTTCCAGTGCATCTACCCCACACCGCAGTCCGAGCTGGTCGCCTATCTGAGCAGCATCGAATGGGTTACTCTCACCGCGTTTCTTTTCCTGCTGTCCATCCCCTTTCCCGTCCTGAGGATCATTGCCTACCTGATGTTCGGTGGAACCTTCCTGGTCGCTCTTTCCTACATGATTCATGCCAAGCTGGAGCCACGGTTCGATACGATCAGGGCACGTCTGTTAGTTGCATTTCTCGCCCTTTCCCAGCCTCTGGTCAGGGGATGGGCCCGATATTTCACCTGGCTCAAGTTCAAGCGCACACCGGAATCTGTCATCGCCGCCAAGGAGAAAGACTTCAAACCCAGCAAGATCCGCGGACTCTCAAAGCTTGTTTTGTGGAATGAGGAGGGAAAGGGGCGCGAACTTCTGATCACGTCGATCATCGAGGCTTTGGAAAACGAAGGCTGGAGCTACTCCACCGACACAGGCTGGAAGAATTGGGATGTCCAGATTTATGGAAGTTTCTGGTGGGGAGTCACCTTGAGAAGCGTTACCGAATACCATGGAGGCCCGAAATGCCTTACTCGCGTCGGCCTTGCCACCCAGATGGTAGCAACTACATTCTTGGCAAATTTTCTCATGATCAGCCTGCTGATCTATCTTGCAGCTACCGAGCATTCCATGCTTCTTCCCATAGGCCTTTACGCGGCGGCAATGTTTGTTATCTGGACTCGAGGATATGGTTTCAAGAAGCGGGTTGCCGTACTGGTGGAGGCAACCGGCCAGAGAATCGGACTCAATAGGGTCGACCCCCGGAAAAGAAATATCTACGCGAAGGAGGCCATTGAGGAGAACAAGGAATTACCTGTAGAAAACCAGATTTCTCCTCAGTTCCCCTCGGAGGTCTCCCCTCAAACTGGCAGTTAAACCCGAACTCCGAAGTTGAACCTGGCCCCACCGAGCGCGAGCGAGGCAATACCGGAGCATGGGGATACTCGGGATAGCCTACGTTCAGCGTAGCCCAGAGGGAGCTACTCGCGGGAGCGAGAGCTGCAATACTTTTTTGCGGTCAGTTGATTGTGTCAAATCGCTCGGCTCAACTTCGGAGTTCGTATTAAAAGGTTTCAGAGGTTATAATGGCAGATAGTGACTATCGTAGGTTAGTCAAGGTTCCGCTCTAATTTAACACTTCACTCTTTAACTTTTTTACTCGTCCCATGCCCAGCGTCTTTATCAAGACCTACGGTTGCCAGATGAACGAACGCGACTCCGAGCAGGTGGCGCGTGACCTTCAAAATCGCGGCCATAAACTTGTCTCTCACGAGAGGGATGCCGACGTGATCTTGCTAAACACATGCAGTGTTCGCGAGATGGCGGAACAGAAGGCCATTGGCAAGATGGGCATGCTTCGGAAGCTCCGCCGGGAGAAACCGAAACTCGTGTTGGGATACATGGGATGCATGGCTCAAAGACTGGGCGAAGACCTCCAGAAAAGCTCCCCGCATGTCGATCTCGTGATCGGCACCCAGAAATTCCACCGTGTTGCGGACTATGTGGAGGAGGCATTAAAAAAACGCGAAGAGGCTTTCATTCACGATGATATGCGGGATCTCGGCTCTGCAATCCTCCCGATCATTGACACTGCGTCTGAAGCGGGATCCCAGAACTCCATTCGGGATCACCTCCCCGAGCAAAAAAAAGAGGCCACGGCGTTCATCTCCATCATGCAGGGGTGCAACATGCACTGCACCTTCTGCATTGTCCCGACAACCCGGGGAGAGGAACGCGGCAGGCCGATCGGTGAGATTGTGGGAGAGGCCCGCAATCTCGTGGAGAGAGGGATCCGTGAAGTAACCCTCCTTGGACAGATCGTGAATCTTTACGGTCGGCATGAATTTCCCAAGGTCGGCGAAAAAAGCCCCTTTGTGCAGCTCATCGAAGCGCTTCACCAGGTCGAGGGACTGGAACGCATCCGGTTCACCTCCCCCCACCCGATGGGCTTCCGCAAGGATTTAGTGGAATGCTTTGGGCGACTCCCTAAGCTCATGGAACACGTCCATCTCCCGCTTCAGTCAGGGTCCGACAAGATCCTGAAGGCAATGCACCGCCCCTACACGGCGGCATCGTACCGGAGGCTCGTCGCCGACCTACGCTCAAGCCGTCCCGGTATTGCGCTCACTACAGACATTATCGTCGGCTTCCCGGGAGAGACAGAAAGTGATTACCAAGCGTCCCGGGATCTGGCTGAGGAACTGGAATTCGACGGGGCATTTATTTTCCGTTACTCGAAACGCGGGGACACCCCGGCCGCCCTGATGGAGGAACAGCTAAGCGAGGAGGAAAAAGAGGGACGCAACCAGGATCTTCTCTCCGTGGTGAATGCCTCAGCTTCCAGAAAGCTCGAAGCCTGTGTCGGCACGCGTCAGGAAATACTCTGTGAGGGCCCAAGCAGGAATGATCCCTCGCGTCTGTCAGGTAGAACCCGTACGAACAAGATCGTGATCTTCGATGGGGGGAGCAGATTTCACGGAAGCATCTTCGACGTGAGGATCACCTCGGCAAGCTCCTCAACCCTCTACGGCGATCCCGCGATCCTTGATAACATGTCACCACACACATGAATCGAGCGCTCAAGCCCTCCCCTGAGGAAAAACATCAGCATGCTGATATTCCGCGCAAAACCGTCTATCGTCTCTCGCTCTATCTGCGCTGCCTGGAACTCATCGTGGCCAACAGCGGCAAGATCGTTTCCTCTGCTGCCCTAGCAAGCGTTGCCTGTGTTCAGCCTGCTCAACTGCGCAGAGACCTCGCCTATTGCGGGCCACTGGGGAAGCGCGGTACTGGATACGACGTGCTTTTTCTTCGTAACCGTCTCGAAGAGATCCTTGGACGCGCAAGCCTGCAACCCGTGATTCTTGTGGGGGCGGGGAATCTCGGTCAGGCGCTCCTGAGCTATAAGGGATTTGCCAAGGAAGGCTTCGAGATCGTTGCGGCATTCGACCTGCGACCTCAAAGAATCAAGGCCGGAAAGATTCCCGTCTGTGACATGCACGCCCTGCAACCAATCGTCCGGAAACAGGCGATCAGAATGGCCATACTCTGCGTCCCGGGCAGCGCCGCCCAGCAGGTCGCTGAACAGCTCTTCAAAGCAGGCATCCACGCCATTCTGAACTTTTCCACCGCCGTGCTTCATCTCCCGGAGACCATTGCTGTCAACAACGTGAACCTCGCCATAGAGCTCGAAAATCTGAGTTACTTCACCCGATGAATCACTTGGGGAATCTTCCGGTATCGGTTCCTTCAGGCACGCTCGAGTGTTCCGAGTTTGATCTCGCGATGACGCTGGGAAGCGGTCAAACATTCCACTGGACCGAAATGTCGGGTGGATTTACCGGATGCATCGGCGAAGTGCCGGTTTTTCTTCGTCAGGAAGGGCGTTTTCTCCACTACAGCGGGACGGATCCGGAAATGCTGCGATACTACTTTTCTATGGATCACGATCTTGAGGCCGTCAGGGCATCCTGTGAGGATCATCCTGCATCGCGCGCGGCATCGAGAGCCTGCAAGGGACTCCGCATCATGCGCCAACCGCATTGGGAATGCTTGGCCACATTCATACTCTCCCCCATGAAGCAGGTCGCACATATAAGGCAGATGAGCCTTGCTCTAAGAAAAAACTACGGAAAAAAGCTAAAGGGGACCCCCGTGAACTCTTTCCCCACGGCATCTATTCTGGCGATGGCTACCGAGGAGGATCTCCGAAAATGCGGTCTTGGATTCAGGGCCAAAGGCTTGCTTGAGACGTCGCGCCGCATCGCTTCCGGAGACTTCAGCCCAGAGGCTCTTGTAATGATGGAAACCGGCGCGGCGCGCGATGCTCTCTGCAGCCTCCCGGGCATTGGTCGCAAGGTTGCCAACTGCATCCTGCTCTTCTCCTACGAGCGCCTGGAGACCGTTCCCGTGGATGTCTGGATCGCCAGAATCCTCGCCTCGTTCCGCTCCTCCGGATCAAAACCACTCAGCCCACCACGCCTTGAGGCTTATGGGGAAAAGCTCCTCGGACCCTATGCGGGATACATCCAGCAATATCTTTTCCATCAGGCCCGCACGGGTCATCTCAAATTGCCGTTCCAGGGAAAGCTGTCTGTCGCGACACATTCCATAAAGAAGGCTTCCAGAAACCAAACTTCACTCAAAGACGATCAGGCATGACCGTGCTTCAGACCAGTCATCGCTTAACCAAGGAGGGAAATGGGCAAAAAAAAGGGAATGGATTCTCCTTTTTTCTGATTCTTTCCTGCCTCATCCATGCGCTGCTGATTCTCTTTCTCGCCATCATTTTTGCAAAACACTTACTGCAGGGAACAAAGAATTCACCCGATAAAGAGCCGCCTCCCCCGGAGGTTATCCTAGAGATCACCCCACCCTCCAAAAACGAGCGACCGTTTGTGGAGGCTAAGGAGCTCGTGGACAAGGCACCTGAGAACTCCCCCTTTCAGTCTGATCAGAACACAAAGGCAGCGAGTGAACTTGCTCCGAGTGGCTCCATACCCCTTCCCTCGCAAGAGGGCCTCCAACAGTCCGCCCTTGAACTTCAGAACCAGCGTCACACCCAAGGCGAGAAAGCAGCCCTCAATGCCGGTAATCCGACACCTGCCCAGCCTCCCTCCGCTCCCCCCACTGCATCGCAGCAATTGCTCCCCCTGAAATCGGCACCAATGCCGCAGCCTACCGCGACGCCCTTCACCAGTTCCACTCCCCAAAGCACTCCAACCCCCTCTCCCAGCGACATCAAGCTCTCGCAGCCCCAAAAGCAGTCTCCTCCACAGACCTCAACCACGACTCAGACAGCCGCGCCACAATCCCAGCAGCTCCCCCCCCGTCAAACCTCTGCTTCAGGATCTTCGGGAGCGACGAAAGGGTACCAACCCGAGACACATCAGACGGTCATCAGAGGAAACATTTCTAACAGGGGACGATCTTCCGTCGCCGCGCAAGCGACGCCTCTGGGACGGTACCGCAAGGCCGTAGCTGACGCCATTGGATCGAGGTGGTACTACTATGTGGAAGAGCGTATGGGCTTTCTCAGCATCGGTAATGTGGATGTCTCTTTCAAGGTGAACTCCAATGGTAAAGTCAGTGGTCTTCACATCATTTCGGTGAACGGCAATCAATCTTTGACGGAATGCAGCCTACGCTCGATCATGGACGCCAAGTTACCGCCGATTCCTTCCGATGTCGTTGCAACCTTGCAGGATGGAGTCCTTGAAATCGACTACAGCTTCACCATTTACTAAAATTTCTCCATGACTCTTCATCTCTTCCTCGCCGTGATGCCTGGCTTCATCCAGTTCTTCGTCAAGGGAGGTTTCTTCATGGCGGTCCTTGTCATTCTGTCGATCTTCTCACTCGCAGTCATTCTCCAACGGGCGCTCATTATCAAGGTGGATCGCACCCTACCCCCGAATGTGATCAAAGCACTAGATGCCTACAAAGCGGGCTCTCCTGCCGATTCCTTCCAGACGTTTCTTATCAGGGAGCCCTCGCTTCTCTCACGCGTTCTGCTATGCCTGCTACAGCATAGGGACTGGTCGAGGGTAGAGGCGCTGGACGCCGTCCAGACTCGCGCCCGGCATGAGATCTCCCGCCTCGAGTCGGGGCTCGTCTTCCTTGAGATCACAACCGGCATCTCCCCCCTCCTTGGATTGCTCGGGACCCTCTCTGGCCTTGTGGGAATTTTCGGGAATATCGGCAACCACGGGGATCCCCAGCTGGTTGCCAATGGAATTTCCGAGGCCCTGAACTGCACGATCGTGGGTCTTGGGGTAGCCGTGCCGAATCTCATTGCCTACAACTATTTCACCCGCCGGGTCGAAGTGCTTTCGATTGAACTCGAATCACTCACCACAGACCTCATGGCCAAGCTTGCCATCGGTCGGTAGGCGAGGGTTGCCGGATAGAGGGTGTGGAAACGTCGGAGGATCAATTCCAGATTTTCCCCTAGTAGCGGAGTGGATCGGGTAGCGTGAAGGCGCTTTCAATGACACGTATTTCCACGGGATCAGTCGCCAAGACCTCGATCACATCAAAGCGGAAGGTGAGGTCTGGCATATCAAGCAGGCGGAGCCAATGGATAGCCCCCTTGCGGATGAGTCGCTGCTTCTTCCGGTCCACGGCATCCAGAGCCCTTCCCATCTCCTCGGAGCGACGGGTCTTCACCTCTGCAAAGACAAGGGTTTCCTGATCGCGGCAGACCAGATCGACTTCCCCTCCCCCCGGAGCGCGGAAGTTCCGGCGCAGGATTTTCCAACCCAAACGCTGCAGATGGCGCGCAGCCTGCTCCTCACCCCAGTGTCCGAGAACAAGGTGTCCCTTAGAACCCGAAGGTGGGCTGGTCGACCGGCGAAAAACCACGTCGATGATGCTGGCAAGGTCCATGCTCTCGCAATGTAGCCAGATGGTCAGCGGTCGCATAGCCCCGATGTCGGGAGAAGCCGTACTCGGGAAAATCCCGGTCCAGCTTATCCATGATCCGATCGCGCGTGACCTTGGCCAGGATGCTGGCGGCGGCAATGCTGAGGCTGATCCCGTCACCACCGACCAGTGCTGTATGAGCGACGGGAAGTCCCTTGACTGGCAGCCCATCCACAAGAGCATGACTGCATTGATGTCCGCTCTCATGAAGGCCAGTCAAAGAGCGCGCCATGGCAAGATGGGTTGCCCTCAGGATGTTGAGTTGTCCGATTTCTTCTGAGCTTGCCTCGGCCACAAAGAAGCACACAGAGACATCTTCAGTCAATCGGACATATAGCGACTCGCGCTGCTGGTGATTCAGTTTTTTGGAGTCATCCAGTCCATCCAGAGAGAACCCATCAGGGAGGATCACCGCGGCAGCCACTACCGGTCCTGCCAGCGGACCGCGTCCGGCCTCATCGACTCCAGCCACAGGACGGATCCCCCGGGCATGGAGCTCGCTCTCGTGGAAGAGTGTGGGGCAAAGAGAAGGGCCCCGGGAGGAATTTCCTCTGGGGCCCTTATTAGAATTGGATCCGCGACGAGTGGTCGTCATCGGAGCTGAAAAAGTTAGAGTTTAGGCAACTTCCTGCGCCTTCTCCTTCACAGTGACGGCGGCCTTGCCCTTGCGATCACGGAGATAGTTCAGCTTGGAACGGCGTACCGATCCGCGCTTCTCGATTTCGAGTTTGGCGATGCGGGGGGAATGAAGAGGGAAGACGCGCTCGACACCCTCGCCGAAGCTGACGCGACGGACGGTGAAGTTGGCGTTGATACCGGCTCCCTTGCGGCCGATCACGATACCGGAGTACTTCTGGATACGCTCCTTGTCACCTTCGATGACGCGCGTGTGGACGCAAACGGAATCACCGACCTCGAACGGGACGAGGTCGGTCTTAAACTGCTCTTTTTCGATAGTGGCGATGATGCTCATGACTGTAAATGTGGCCGGAAATTGGTCTAAAGTGGTTGAACATAATGCCCCCGAGTGTATTTCTTGGCAAGAAGTAATAGTAACCACCAATTCAGCAACTCCTGTTACCTATGTCCTGACCCGTGCCCCCCGGCCCGTCCCTTTTAGCCTTCAGTCTTCAGCCTTTAGCCTTTAGTCTTTCCGTCCCATGATCACCCTAGGCATCGATAGCGGAACCCAGAGCACGAAGAGCATCGCACTCGATCTGGAGACAGGAGAGATCCTGGCCAGCGCACAGCAATCTTACGGCTTCGTCGAGGCCCAGGGAGAGGGAGCTATGGAGCAGGACCCCGCGGTCTGGATCGCCGCCGTCGAGTCGACCATCACTGAGGTTCTTTCCAAAATCCCAGAGCGCCGTTCCGAAGTCATAGGAATCGGTGTGAGCGGCCAGCAACATGGACTTGTGCTTCTCGATGCGGCCAACAGTCTCGTCCGTCCAGCTAAGCTCTGGTGCGACACATCGACGACCGTACAGTGCGCAGAACTCACCAAGGCCCTCGGAGGCGAAGCCAAGGTGGTCGAACTTACCGGCAACGCGATGCTCACCGGCTACACGGCTCCTAAAATTCTCTGGGTGCGCCAGAACGAGCCCCAGAACTGGGCAGAGACCGCCTCGGTGCTCCTGCCTCACGATTACATCAACTGGTGGCTCACCGGCGTGAAGTCGATGGAATATGGTGACGCCTCTGGAACAGCACTCTTGGATGTGAAGACACGCTCTTGGTCGCAGCCCGTCCTTGATGCAGTCGCACCAGGACTTGCCGAGAAGCTACCCTCACTTCGTCACTCCTCGGAGCCTGCAGGAAACCTCAGAGAGGAACTCTCCACCAAGTGGCACCTCGCCTCATCCGTTACGGTCAGCTCCGGCGGTGGTGACAACATGATGGGCGCCATCGGCACCGGTAACGTAAGCCCGGGCATCATGACCGCGAGCCTCGGCACCTCCGGCACGCTTTACGCCTTCAGCTCCTTGCCGGTGGTTGATCCCAAGGGGGAAGTCGCCGCATTCTGCGATAGCACCGGTTCCTGGATGCCGCTTGCCTGCACCATGAATGTCACTCTCGTCACCGAGCTGACCCGCTCCCTCTTCGCTGGGTGGACCCATGAACAATACGCCAGCGTGGCGGCAACGATCCCCGCCGGCAGCGACGGACTCCTCCTGCTCCCCTACCTCGCCGGCGAACGCACCCCAAACCTTCCCCACGGAAGCGGTGTGCTCCACGGCATTACAACCAAAAACTTCACTCCCGCTCACATCGCCCGCGCGTCTATGGAAGGCGTGACCCTTGGCCTGGCCTACGGCCTTGAGCGCTTCCGTTCACTCGGCGTCACCCCTACGGAAATCCGCATCACCGGAGGTGGAACCAAGAGCCATTTCTGGCGTCAACTCTGTGCCGATGTTTTCGGCGTACCGACTGTCTGCCTTAGCTCCAGCGAGGGGGCTGCTCTTGGCGGGGCTATCCAGGCTGCATGGGCGTCCGGCGAGGATCACTCTACTGCGGCCCTCCATGTTCTCTGCTCGCGTCTGGTGATTCTTGACGAGTCAACCCGCTGCACACCCGATCCCAAGAACACCGCCCTCTACAAAGTGTTACTGGAGCGCGCGAACAAGCTCCGAACGGCCTTAACAGAAGCCTCCCTCCTTTAATTCTTTCTGGTTTATCTGGCGGTTCTGACTGACTCCTTTTCAGCCTTCATAATTCATACCTCATCCTTCATCCTTTTCTGATGCGTCTTGTCCTAGCAGCCACCGGAGCTAGCGGATCGATCTATCTGCAGCGACTGCTCCATTATCTGGAGCCCGTCGATCACGAGATCCATCTCGTCCTTTCTCCCTACGCGAAGCAGGTGATCCATGAGGAGATCGGCGCGCTGAAGCTTTCCTCCGGCGTGATCGAGCACAGCGAGAAGTCGATGAATGCTCCCTTCGCCAGCGGCAGCGCTCTCTTCGACGGGATGGTCGTGATGCCCTGCTCCATGGGGACTGTCGGGCGCATTGCCGCCGGCACAAGCGAGAACCTGATCCTCCGGGCCGCCGATGTCTTCCTGAAGGAGCGCCGCAAGCTGATCCTCGTGCCTCGGGAAACCCCTTGGAACCTTATTCATGCTCGGAACATTGTCACCGTGACAGAGGCAGGCGGCATCATTCTCCCGGCATCACCTTCCTTCTACAGTCATCCGAAGAACTTTGATGAACTCGCCGACACCGTCGTCTGGCGCGTCCTAGACATGCTTGGGATCCATGCTCCCAATGCCTGCCGCTGGCGCGAGGAATCACCGGCAAGCGAGTAGATGTCTCCACGCAAAGTTCAGTTCAACAAGCAGGATTTCCTAGCGGCCGTCGCGGCTAATCTCGCCCGATTGATTTTCTCTACCATCCGGCTCCGGATGAACGATCGCTCCGGATTCCTGACAAATCCCCCTGAGAGCCCTCGGATCCTGGTTTTCTGGCACAACCGAATCCCTGCGATCTCGATCGGATTCCTGCGCCACTACCCACGGAAGCATCCCTCACGGAAAGGAGTATCCGTCCTCACAAGCCCCAGTAAGGATGGTGACATCCTAGCCGGGGTCATGGCCAATCTCGGAATGGGCTCGGTGCGGGGATCCAGTTCCCGGCGCGGATCGACCGCGATCCGTGAACTGACAGCCCTGCTGGAATCAGGTGTCGATCTGGCTATCACCCCCGATGGTCCCCGTGGGCCGAAGTACTCTCTGGGTCCCGGTGCGGTCTTTCTATCCCAGAAGACCGGCATCCCTATCATGCTGCTGCACGCCCGCTATCACAGCGCCATCCGCCTCAAGACCTGGGATAATTTCGCAATTCCTCTTCCCTTCTCACGGGTCGACATCACCATCGATCCCTATCTGACAATTGACCCGGAGGCCACCGATCTGGAATCCGAACGTACCAAAATCGAAACTCTTCTGCGTGAGGAAGCAGAAAAAACCGACCTTCCCGCATAGAGAAAAATCAGTGCGACAGAATTAATATGGAACTCAGGAACTCAAGAAAGGAGAAATGAAATAGAAGTTTTGATGATTCGGAACAGAATAGTTCCCCATGCTCCTTCCTTCATGATCCTCATGGTTCATCTTTCCCCGCATTTTTTCCTGAGTTCCTGAGTTCCATATTCAAAATCTTATCTCCCAAAATCCCATGAAACTCATTGATGGCAAGGCGGTCGCCGCCAAAGTCGAACTCGAAACCCTCGCACGCATCGACGCACTCAAAAGCCGAGGTATCACCCCCGGACTCGCCGTCGTGCTGATCGGCGAGGATCCCGCCTCCCAATCCTATGTCCGGAACAAAGACCGCACCTGCGCCTCGCTCGGTATGCACTCTCGCAAGTTCGAGCTCCCCGTTACTGCCACCCAGGAAGAGGTTCTCGTCCTTGTCGCCGAACTCAATGCCGATCCCGCCATCCATGGAATCCTTGTCCAGTCCCCTCCCCCGAAGCACATCGATGAGCATGCCGTGACGCTCGCGATCGATCCACGCAAGGATGTGGACGGATTCCACCCGATCAACGTGGCAAAGCTCGCGATGGAAGATCCCACCGCTTTCGTCCCCTGCACGCCACTCGGTTGCCAGCGCCTCCTGATTGCCGCTGGGATCGAAACCTCTGGAGCCGAAGTCGTCGTTGTAGGACGCAGCCTCATTGTCGGCAAGCCAATGGCACTCCTTCTGATGGCCAAGGGAAAGGGTGGCGATGCCACGGTGACCATTGCTCACTCACGCACGAAGGATCTCGCCGCCATCACTCGCCGCGCCGATATCGTCATCGCCGCGATCGGGCGTCCCAAAGCCCTTGGCGCGGAACATATCAAGGA
This sequence comes from uncultured Spartobacteria bacterium, assembly GCA_903858595.1. GTDB lineage: Bacteria > Verrucomicrobiota > Verrucomicrobiia > Chthoniobacterales > UBA6821 > UBA6821. Next base: position 35,228 of record CAIOJL010000026.1, read on the forward strand.
AGGCGCTGTCGTGATCGATGTTGGCATCAACCGCGTCGAGGATCTCTCCACGAAGAGCGGTTACCGGCTGGTCGGTGATGTCGACTTCGAGGCCGTCGCTCCGAAGTGCAGCGCAATCACGCCTGTGCCGGGAGGAGTCGGCCCGATGACCATCGCCATGCTCATGGCAAATACTGTCACCGCCTGCGAACGCCTAAGGGCTTAGGCTATCACTATCCAAAGAGCTCCTAAGAGCTCCTGATGATCGAAAGGAGCTCTTCCTTTCCGGGACCCTGGCCGACCATGGCAAGGCAGAGTGTGCGATTCTGAAGGATCTTCTGAGCCACAGCCTGAATCTCTGCCGGGGAGACTTTCGCCAGCCGGTCATAGACCGACTCCGGAGAAACCACTTTGCCGTAGTTCAGGAGCGAAGTACCCAGCCGGTAGTTTTGTGTGGCAGCGCGTTCGAGGGCCATCCGACTGGTGCCGATAGAGTAGTCGCAGGCCCGGCGTAGCTCTGCAATCGAGGGGGCTTTTCCAGCAATCCGAGCACACTCAGATAGAATGAGTTTCAGAGCTTTTACGACATTCTTGCCATCGAGTCCTAGGGCGATCTCGAAGGCCCCGCAGTCGGAATGAGTCGATAGGGAGGTGCCGATCGAATAACAGAGTCCCCGACGCTCACGCAGCTCCTGGAAGAGACGCGAGCTCATGTTCCCTCCCAAGATAACATGGAGCAAGCTGACCGCATAGCGCTTCGGATCGTGCGAACCAACTCCCCGGAAGGAGAGGGCTATCTGGGTCTGCTGATTCTCACGGGACTCGATCACAAGACGGGGAGCTGCCTGTCGGGGAGGTGCCGATACGGAGGAGCGTGAGGTATCTGTTGAATTACCTGGGAGTTTCTTTAGGAAACCGGAGGAGACCAACTTCACGAACTCCTCGTGATCGACCGCCCCGGCAGCAGTGACAATGGTGTGGCCTGCATGGTAATTACCGCGAAGGTGACTCATGAGATCCTGGCGCGAAATGGCTGATAGGCTCTTTTTCGTTCCTGTGATGGGACGGCTGAGCGAACTACCCTTCCAGGTCTCCGCAGTCAGCAGCTCCTGAACATGCTGGGCAGACTCGTCTCGGATCATCTCGATCTCCTCGACGATCACCCCTCTCTCCCTCTCCACTTCCTTCGGATCGATTCGAGAGTTGCAATACATGTCGGAGAGGACCTCAGTCACCCTCGCGAGATGATCTGACGAGGCCGCTGCGTAGAAGCAGGTGCGTTCCTCGGCGGTATAAGCGTTCAGGTCGCCGCCGACTCCCTCCACTTCCTCGCTGATCCGACGGGCACTCCGTGTCTTTGTTCCCTTGAAGAGCAGATGCTCCAGGAAATGGGAGATCCCTCCGATCCGGGCAGGCTCGTGACGCGCGCCGACACCGCACCAGATCCCGACCGCCACCGTCTGGGAGGAGGGCATGGCCTGGGTCGCCACCCGGAGACCGTTCGGAAGGGTGGTGATGTTCGGTGTGATGTTCTGTCTCACAGTGATGGCTTTCTGGACCGGAGCAATGCCTCGGCAACCATAAGATCGGCCGGCCAGGTGATCTTCAGATTCGGCTCCCGATTCTCCACGAACGGAATCCTCCATCCGGCGGCCAGCGCCACAGAGACCTCGTCGGTCGGCTTGCCGGGAGTCTTCTCTGTCAGGATCTTCAGCAGCTGCGCGGCGCGGAAGACCTGAGGAGTCTGCATGGCCCAGAGCCCGGTGCGATCGACGGTCTTCACGGCGCATCCTTCCTGATCAATCTGATGCAGGGTATCGGAGACAGGAACAGCCGCTGCGGAGGCTCCCGCTTCAGTCACTTGGGCTACCTCAAGACAACGCGTGATCAGGGAAGGCGTGACCAGAGGACGGGCCGCATCATGGATAGCAACCATATCGACACTCGGGGAGAGGGCTTGCAGACCTCTCTCGACGGACTCCTTGCGGTAAGAGCCTCCCGTCACCACGGAGGTCAGTTTTGAGATCCCAGTATCATGCGCAATCGTACGGAACTCCCCCTCACGTCCTACTGGGGCAACCAGCACGATACTGCTGATCAACGGGGTCTGCTCAAAGGCTAGGAGGGTCCAGGCCAGAACAGGTCTTCCGGCAACAAGAACCGCGAGCTTGTCACCGCCGAAGCGGCTCCCCGAGCCACCTCCGACAACGATGGCAGCGCATTCAGAAAAAGAGGTGCTACTCATCATAGCAGAAAAAAAACCAGTGAAGGTAGAGGCTACGAGAGAAGTTTCTGGACCAAAGCGCTCAGAATTTTGCCATCGGCGCGTCCTTCCGCCTTGGCTTGAGCGGCCTTCATGACGGCTCCCATCTGGGCTTTGCCAACACCATCCGGAGTTCCCAAAGAGGCTCCGACTTCGGCAATCGCTTCTGTGACAATCTTCTCCAGCTCCTCAGGGGAAAGTGCGGCAGGCAAATAAGCGGAGAGCACAGTAATCTCTGCACGCTCACTGGCGGCGGAGTCGGGTCGTCCCCCCTTCTCGAATCCTTCAGCGGCATCCTCCCGCTGCTTGATCTGCTTGCGCAGGACAGAGACAGCCGTCTCGTCATCGATCACGGCATCGGCTCCGGACTTCTCGATGGCGGCGTACTTGAGAGCGCTCTTGACCATGCGGAGAGTCCCGAGGCGTGCGGCATCACGGGCTTTCATGGCTTCCTTGAGGTCGTGATCGATTTGTTCTGCGAGTGTCATGGGATAGGCGTGGTTGGGTTGATTGGCGTCGTAATTAGCGTCTTCGATGAACCTCTGACGCTACGCGCTTGAGTTGCCCCAGTAAATGAATTCTCATAGAGGCATGTCTCAACGACCTGTCCGCACCCGATTCGCCCCCTCTCCCACCGGCCTTCTCCATGTCGGAGGAGCCCGCACCGCCCTCTTCAACTGGATCTATGCACGCAAGCACGCCGGCACCTTTGTCCTCCGCATCGAGGATACCGACCACACGCGCAATACCGAGGAGGCCAAACAGGTGATCCTCGACGGACTTCACTGGCTCGGCCTCGACTGGGACGAGGGTCCGCAGAAGGGTGGCAACCACGGCCCCTATTATCAGAGCGAGCGCGGGTCGATCTACGAGGAGTACCTCTCACGCCTCGAGAAGGCGGGTTGTCTCTATGAGGACAATGGAGCCACGCGCTTCCGCTCCCCCCGCGAGAAGGTCATCGTCGATGACGAGATCTGCGGAAAAATCGAGTTCGACCTCACCAATCCCGGCACCCATCCCGACCTCACGCTCCGCCGTCCCGACGGTTCATGGATCTTCCATTTCGTCAGCGTCGTCGATGATATCGAGATGAAGATCTCCCACGTGATTCGTGGTGAAGATCACCTCTCCAACACCCCCAAGCATGTCGAACTCTACAAGGCCCTCGGGGCAGAACCTCCCCGGTTCGCCCATATGCCACTCATCCTCAACCGCGACGGCAGCAAGATGAGCAAGCGGGACGAGGGTGCTGCTCTCGGCACCTATCCGGAGGCAGGGTATGCGCCGGAGGCAGTCCGCAACTACCTTAGCCTGCTCGGTTGGTCGCCAAAGGAGAACCGCGAGATCATCAGCACGGAAGAGGTTGTCGCTCTCTTTGAGCTCAATCAAGTGAATCGCCGTAACGCCGCCTTCGACCTCGATAAATGTTTCTGGATTAACGGCCAGTATCTTCTTTCGATGGATCTCGCCCGCTATGCGGAACTCGCGATTCCCTTCCTCCAGAAGGCCGGCATCACTTGGCCAACCTGGGAGGCTTTGGAAAAGGTCTTAACGATTGTGAAGCCCAAGGTGAAGCTTCTGAAGGATCTCCCCGAGTGGGTGGCTTACTTCTTCACGGAGGAGTTTCCGTATGACGAAGCAGCGGTCGCAAAGTCGTTGCTAGGAGGTACTGCCGCCGAACGCCTCCAGGCGCTCTCAGAAGCCTACGCAGCACTTCCCACCTGGGATACCGTTTCACTGGAAGCCTCTCTCAAGGAGGCCACGGCAAAACTCGGCATCAAGACCGGCGAGATGGTTCACCCCGCCCGCGTTGCGGTCAGCGGCAGGGGCATCGGCCCGGGTCTCTACGAGATGATCGAGATCCTTGGCAAGGAACGCACACTCGCTCGCTTTGCCAAGGGAATCACCAAAGCCGCTGCGGTATGAGCGAGTCGCGGGAAGTCTTCGCTGCCCAGGATCTGAGCGAGGGTGGTGAGATCTTTCGCAGGTTGAATCCTCCGGCACGGCTTGCAATCTTCGGAGATCCGGTAGCCCACTCGGCCTCTCCGCCGATGCACAATGCTGCACTCAGGGAACAGCATCATAAGCTTCAGTACGTCCGGATCCTTGTAAAACCGGAGGAACTATCGGAGGCCCTGAGGAATCTTTCCTCGGCAGATTTTATCGGAACCAGCCTCACAATTCCTCACAAGCAGGCGGCACTTGCTCTCATCGACGAGATCACCCCTGAGGCAAAGCTTATGGGAGCCATCAATACCGTGGCCGTCCGTGATGGAAAGCTGCATGGGTACAATACCGATGGTCTGGGATTCGTGGCAGCATTCCACGAAGAGTTCTCAACGGGCTTGAGGGACAAGAATATCCTGATCCTCGGTGGCGCAGGTGGCGCAGGCAGAGCCATCGCAGTCCAATGCCTCATCGAGGGAGGCATTCCAAGTATTGCCAATCGGAATAAGTCCAAAGGAGATCTACTCAAGGCATTGATCGATCAGGAATGGGATGATTACGCAGGCATCCTGAAGTCCCTTGATATGAGCCAGGAGACCTTGGCTGCTGCCCTTAAATCCACAGAAGTCATCATCAACGCCACCCCTCTCGGCATGAAGGCCGACGATTCCTCTCCTCTCCCCGATGGCTTGCTCAATGCGGATCACATCGTCTACGACACCATCTACAGCGGAGGAGAGACTGCCCTGCTCCGGCAGGCGCTGTTTGCGGGCGCCAAATGTGCCAATGGGTTCTCGATGCTCCTGCATCAGGGAGTCTTGCAGAACGCCATCTGGTTTGGTGAACCAGCACCGCTTGAGACGATGAGAATCGCCCTCACGTCCCTAAAGGGGACCACTTCCTAGTCACAACATTCATGCCACGCATAAGAGCATTTATACCAACTCTCAGACATAGGTGGACTTGATAGCACAGAGATTTTGGCAAAGGCCGTCGGCACATTTTTACAAGACACTGGCGAAGCATGCTCCCTGTCTGAGAGAGCGGAATGCTTCTCCAAGGGTGGAGATCACTGAGGAGGCGGAGAGCGACTCCTGAGAATCAGTCCCGTTGAAGATGGCAATCTCACTGGCTCGTCCGCAGAGCCACGCGCCGAGCATGCCTGCATCACGGCAGGAATGGCCCGCCCCGATCAGTGCCGCGCAGACACCTGTCAGGACATCTCCCATCCCTCCGCTTCCCATTCCCGGGTTGCCGGTGCTGTTAAAAACGAGCGGGTTTCCCTCCTTCGCAATAATCGTCCTGGCACCCTTGAGTAGGAGTGTCACGGGATATTTCTGCGTAAAATCCGTTGCCCAATCCCTGCGTGTCCTTCCATCCTGCGGAAAGAGGCGCTCCATCTCACCTGGATGGGGGGTGAGAAGACGCGGACCGGCGCAATGGGAGAGCAGTGAGGGGGCGGCAGCGACTGCATTGAGTGCATCGGCATCGACCACGCAAGGGATCCGGCTGTCTCGGACAAGTCCCCGCAGTTCTTCGTGATGCTCTGCTCCAAGGCCAGGCCCGAGAGCCAGGACATCCAGTTTCTCCGTTGGAATATCGTTATAGGAGGCTATCGCCTGAACCATCACTTCCGGGATGCAGGAAGAAGCCAGCAGATCGTGGCAGTCCGGCAGGGCATAAAGAGTCACCAGTCCTCCGCCAGCATGGACCGCCGCCGCTGAACAAAGCCCTGCCGCACCCAGAAAGCCACTCGACCCGGCCAGGATCCCGATATGCCCGTAAGTCCCCTTGTAGGAGTCATAGTCACGGATAGGGAGAAGTGGCCGGAGCGCTAATGCCGTAGAAATACTGGAGGGATCACCACCTTCTATCGGAACTCCGGGCAACTCAACCAAGGCGAGACGACCCACAACAGACGTTGCAGCGTCAGCGAGAAGCCCCGTTTTCACGGCACCAAGAGTCACCGTCAGATCGGCCTGCACGCACTCTCCAGGCATCTCTCCCGTCGTTGCATCCAGACCGGAAGGAAGATCCACAGCTACGGTAAAGCCTCCCGATTTTCTGCGCAGCTCGTTCATCTCACGGATCAGCTCCTGAATAGCGCCGCGAGGCGCACCGGAGGCACCAATGCCAAGCAATCCGTCCAGCAGCAATAGAGGACCGGTAATCATGGGAGCAGAATGGATGACTTCAGCACCATGAAGAGCCAGGAGATGCAACCTTGAGAGTTCAGCCATTTCAGACTCGGGCGCGGCCAGGCGGATCAGTATCTTCCACCCCTGATTGAGCAGATGCCGCACACAGACTAGGCCATCGCCTCCATTATGCCCCTTTCCGCAATAAAGCACGATGGTACCGGGATTAGGAAAGAACTGCCCGATACATCTTGCAATCCCCTCACCCGCAATTTGCATAAGCCCCTCGGGAGTGGCCCCGTTCCGAAAAGCCAGTTCCTCGGCTGCTTTCATCTCTTGGGCTCTCACTAGCATCGAAAATGGGGCTATTGGCTATTTGGGCTATTAGACTTTTAGGATAAGCTGAAAAGAATCCCAAAGAGACTATACCTTCCACCCCGCCAACAGTCCAACAGTCCAACAGTCCTTTAGATCATTGGGATCTTCTCTCCGCGAAGGCTCAGCACCCGTAGCATGACCTCCTCGATAAGATTGTTCGGACAGGAAGCACCCGCCGTGATTCCGATCCGTGCATTGATATCCGCTTGGGGAAGCCAGGAGACTTCCGAAGAGATCTCTTTCTTCTGATGCAGATCGAAGTGACGGATCAGGTCGGCATTCTCCAGACACTCCTGGTTCTGGATAAAATAGGTCGGCACGCTCTGCTCACCCATCTCGGCCAGGTGGGTTGTGTTGGAGCTGTTATAGCCGCCGACGACGAGTAGAAGGTCGAGAGGTTGGATCAGGAGTTCTTTCAGAGCATCCTGACGCTCCTGGGTTGCCCCGCAGATCGTGTCGAAGAGTCGGAAGTTCTTATCGCTTCCATCCCGCAGAGCGATGGCCTCTTTGAGTTTTCTCTGCACTGCTTCGGTCTCCTCTCGAAGCATGGTTGTCTGATTTGCCACGCCGATACGTTGGAGATGAAGATCGGGGTCGAACCCCTCGGAGAACCTTCCGTCAAACTCACGCAAAAACTCCTCCCGGCTGACCCTACCCAAGATATAGTCGCAGACACGGTCGGTCTCTTCAAGATTCAGGACGATCAGGTAACGCCCGTTACCATTACCCAGAGCGCGCGAGGCCGTGGCGCGGGTCTCCTCGTGCGAGGCCTTGCCATGGATGATGGAGGTGACCTCCTCGATGGCATTCTGTCTGACCCTCTTCCAGACACTCATGACATCGCCACAGGTAGTATCGACGATCCGGCAGCCATGACGCTTGATTTCCTCAACAAGAGGAACGGTTGTCCCGAATGCAGGTACAATCACGACATCTTCCGGCCCCAGATCCTCCACATGGGGACGTCCTGACTCATCGAGAAGATTCCTGATCCCCAGGGCAGCGATCTGGGCATTCACCTCGGGATTGTGAATGATTTCGCCGATCAGAAAGAGACGGGCATCGGGAAAGACCTTCCGGGCAGCATAGGCCAGATCAATGGCCCTCTCGACGCCGTAGCAGAATCCAAACTGCTTCGCCAAGCGGAGTGTCGTCTTCCCGGCGATCAGGACGGAACCATCCGCGCGCACCCTCTCGACAAGGCTGCTGTAGTAATGATGCTCCACCTGCTCCTGCACCCGCGCCATCACCTCCGGAGTCCGGAGGTTAACTTTCGCAGAGGCTGCAGGAGGAATGCTCAAACGTTATTCCTACTGCAAGACCGCAGCCTTGATCTTTTGGAAATAACTAGGCGAAGTCATTTCCTCGTTAGGGAGGTCTGGGTCATTATAATCCTGTGGGCGGGGAGTCTTGGCGCCCAAAGTCGCATCCTCAGGCTGGGTGTTGGCAATCTTCACTGGTGTACCAACACGGGTCAGTTCCCAGAAATCTCCAGCATCATTGGCATGGAGGCGAATGCAACCGTGCGTCTTGGGCGTCGGCCAGACCCATCCCTGGTGGAAACCATAACCGGGAGCGAATTCAACCCAATAAGGCATCGGATAACCGACATACCGGCCCTTGGCGCTGCCTGCCTCACAAGGAACAATGGCATCCCTCAGTACGGCAAATCCATAGCTGCCTGAACGCTTATTTCGCTCCTTGCGGGTGACGCAGAAGTTTCCTTTGGGGGTGGACTTGGATGGCATGCCGACGCAGCAAGCCGTCACCAGAAGAGGACGGTTGCCTTCCATCACATAGACCATTTGCTTGGAGAGGGAGACCTTCACCACGACTTTGGAGGGATCCTTCGGCTTGTAGGCGGGTTGATCATAGACGGCCCGTTGATTCAGTTGGGCGCAGCCTCCGAGGAAAAGGAATGGGAGTAGTAGGATGGGAAGAAATTGCTTCATCCTCTTATGAAAACCCGAAAAGGGAAGTGTGTCAAACCGTGGACTGCTTGGCGTGGGAGATAGGCACCCTCCTCGGGGACACCGCAGAGCATCGTTCTTTTGACCTTTTTCCCAGGAAGCACTATGTTCTCTGCACAGATTGATGATTAAGGCAGACGATTTTAATTACGCGATGGAGAACACGCGCGTTGTAGTGCCTCCTGGCACTGCGATCGAGACCTATGGGCAGACCAGTTTCCGATTCCGACTCGTCACCGAACCGATGGACGAGGTCGGCACGGTTCGTCTCCGTCAGGGCATGATCCATGCGGAACGTCCCCGGATTCTCGCGCCCCATTACGTCAGCAAGCTGATCCTGGAGGGATTCGGGGAAAAAGCCCGCGACTTCGCCGGGTGGATGGAGGAGCAGAAAGACCTCCATTTTCTTCGCTACGGTTTTTCCCTGCGCAAGACCGACTACTCCGAGAATATCCTCCGGGAATCCAAGGATGAGCTTCTCGACAGACTGACGCAGCAACTCCGGCGCGATGACGATCCCATGGATACCCTCATCGAGGGGGTCGACGAGGGATGGGAGGTCTGCCTGATGAAATTCACCATGGACCTCATCCAGCGCTCTGCCGGTGGTAATCTTTCGGAATGGAAGCGTCGCGGGCTGCTCTGACGCCACCACTAATCTCATGCGAACTTTTAAAACCCTGACCCTTTTTCTTCTAGGCCTGCTGATTTTCGGATCGGCTAGCTATTTCGGCTACCAACTCTTTATCAAACCGGGGCGCTTGGAGAAGAAAGAGGAGGCCGCAGCCGTCGCGGCCACCCCGACTCCCACGCCTGATCCGGGAGCCCATGAACTCCAGCGGCTGAAATCACTCCGGGCCGGCGGTGACATCATCGGCGCGCGTGACGGGTTGAAGACTTGGATCGACTCCCATCCCCAATCCCCACTCCTGAAGGAGGCACGCCAAGAGCTGGGCTCCGCAAACTTGAGCCTGCTTTTCCAACCCTCTGGGAATCCCGAGGTCATCACCTATACGGTTGTCAAAGGGGATTCGCTCGCCAAGATCGCCTCCAAGCAAAAGTCGAATGCCGAGTTGATCCAAAAAGCCAACAGCCTTACTGGGATAGGCCTCCAGATCGGCCAGCAACTCGTCATCCCCTCCCTAAAGACGTTGTTGGAACTCGACCGCAAAGCCAAGAGCCTGACACTTCTTGATAATGGAACCTTTGTGAAAGAATATTCCCTGCTCTCCTCTCCAGCGGCACCCTCGAAGACCGTGCCCGCAGTGAACACGAAGATCCTCGACAAGATCGCCACCGCAGGAAGCAAAAGGGTCGCATTCGGAGACAAGGCCTACCCCCAAAGCGAGCGGATCATTCTACTGGCGGGGAATTCCTCCATTGTCGGTGTTGAGACCCCGATGGCGAGCACCGAACCACCTTCTCCTACCGTTCAGACTGGGACCAATGCGGCGCCTTCACCGACCCCATCCCCACTCCCCCTGCCTGGAGGCTATGTACTCTCCAAGTCGGACCTGCTTGAGATCTTTCCGCTCGTCTCACGCAACACTCCGATCATCATCCACTGAACCTTTTTTTCACAGACGACAACTCCTTCTTTTCATGAACGTCCAACCCCTCGACTTTGAACTCCCGGTAGCCGATCTCGAACGCCGTGTGGCCGATCTTGCTGAGAAGCGCAGCTCCGAGGATCCCCTGCTGGTCGCCGCCCGTCAGGATCTCGAGAAGGAGCGCAAGGCCCTCTACAGCAACCTCACCCCTTGGCAGCGAGTCCAGATCGCCCGCCACGCCACACGTCCCTATTTTCTGGATTATGTCGATGCCTGCGTGTCCGACTTCGTGGAACTCCACGGTGATCGCTACTTCGGTGACGATAAGGCGATGCCCGCAGGCATCGGCCGTATCGGAGGCCACCGCTGCGTGATCATCGGCCAGCAGAAGGGTCGCGACGTGAAGGAGAATGTCCTCCGCAATTTCGGCAGCCCCCATCCGGAGGGATACCGCAAAGCCCTTCGCCTCATGAGATTGGCGGAGAAGTTCTCACTGCCTGTCCTCTGTTTCATCGACACACCCGGCGCTTATCCAGGAGTCGGTGCCGAGGAGAGGCATATCGCCGAGGCGATCGCCGTCAATCTTAGGGAGATGATGACCCTCAAAACACAGATCATCTCCCTCGTGATCGGCGAGGGAGGCAGCGGCGGGGCCCTCGGCATCGGCGTTGCGGACCGGGTCCTCATGCTGGAAAACTCCTACTACTCAGTCATCTCCCCGGAGGGATGTGCCGCCATCCTCTGGAAGCATCGCAAGCACGCTCCGGAGGCTGCAGCCGCCCTGAAACTTACCGCTGGTGATCTTCAGGAGTTCGGCTTGGTCGACGGGGTTCTCCCGGAACCTTTGGGCGGAGCACATCGCGATCCTGCGCTCATCTATGCGACAGTTACCGAGACGATTTCAGCTGTCATCACGGCCCTGAAGGAGATCCCGATGAAAAAGCTGCTGGAACAGCGCTACGACAAGTTCCGCAGCATGGGCGTCTTCTCGGAATAGTTTTTTTTACGCTTTCCTTCCCCGCCCTCACCGACGTTTGCCGCGGAGGGAGAGATCACCAGCGTGACCTCCCCGCGTGGCGGGTTTTCAGTATAGTGGGCCGCAAGTTCCGCAGGCGTGCCATGAGAATACTCCTCATGAATTTTGGTGAGCTCCCTGGAGACACAGAGACGACTTTCAGGAGCCAGGAGAACAAGATCCGTAAGGCAGGCAACTAAACGATGGGGTGATTCGAAATAGATTCCCGTCATGCCGAGTCCGATGGCACGGCGGAGTTCCGATCTCCTTCCCGAACCCGACGAGGGAAGAAAGCCTCCGAAATGAAAGGGCACAGGGGGGAGGCCGCTTCCAACAAGGGCTGTCGTGACCGCACTGGGGCCTGGAAGAACAGTGTATTCGACTTTTTCCTTGATGCATTCCCTGACCAGGCGGAAACCCGGATCGCTCACCGAGGGAGTCCCCGCATCGGTCACCAGGCACAGTTTTTCACCGCTCCCGAGACGTGCCATCAATTCAGGAAGGCGTCTCTCCTCATTATGTTCATGGAAACTGATGAGGGGCTTGCGAATCTCCAGATGGGCCAGAAGTTGGCCCGTCCGCCGCGTATCCTCGGCGATGACTCCATCACAGTAGCGCAATGCCTCGATCGCCCTCAACGTGAGGTCGCCGAGATTGCCGATCGGCGTAGCAACTAGCGTCAGGGGAGGCAATGACTTCTGGCTTGAATGTACCTCTTTTTGATCAGCTTGGTCGTTCATCCGTCCCGATTATTACCTCTACCCATCCTCTGTCTACTCCTCTCTTGGACGTTTCATCATTATCTGCCGATCCTCCCGGATCAGGCATCCTTGGATCACCTGATCCCAGGACTTCTCGGCCGAAGCCTCGAATGATTAAGCCGCGTTCCCACGCGCCTTTTCATACTTCTGACTTCATCCTTTCAGATCACCATCCCTCCGAAACCTTGCTCACCAGACTCTCGGCCATGCGCTGGGCAGCGATCGGATAATTCATGTTCTGAGTGGTGACGAGGTCCGAGTTGACGAGATCGGATTCGGTGAAGAAGGGCGTGACCCCGATAGCGGTACCCTTCATCAGCTCGGCCCCGGAAACGCGGTCGATCACACGATAAGAAACCTTCAGCGTCAGTTCGAACTCCGAAGTCTGCAACACGTTGCTTGAGAAGACGCGCATCGGTTGCTTCTCCACACTCACAATCGTACCCTCGACGATGGCATCGGCTCTATCCGCGGACTCGATCTGATAGGTTCCATCCTTCTGGAACTGCTTCACGACAGCATCAGCCGTCTGCGCCTCGAGTCTGGGAATGAGCGTTGAGTTCTTAAAGGTGTTAACCGCTAGTGTCGAGACGCGGCGCATCGGTGTCGGCTTGATCTCTCCCAGATGATAGCCGCATCCGCCAAGAGCCAGGAAAAGCGGAAAAAGAAGTAGGATTCTGAGGTTCGTCATCATGGTGCGAGAGGGGTTTTCTGCGCGGGTGTCTGCGCCGGAGGCTCCTGCAGGGGAATGGGCTGTGTATCACGCAGGTCCCCCTTCATCTTAGGCTGGCGCGCTGGCGCCTCCTCTGGGACGACATCCTTTTTCGGCGGGCCGTCATAATTCGCCAGTGCCGTCGACTCGACCTGGGCCTGAAGGCGGCGGCGCTCTGCAAGACGCTCCCCATTCTCCGGACGCTCCTGTCCCACTCGCAGCGTATCCTCCCCGTACAAGGCCTTCAGCTCATCCAGACGGCTCTTTGCAGCAGTCGCCTCCTCGCTCTGCGGGAAGCGGCGGATGACATCGTTGTAATAGATCGAGGAGGCCTTGAATTCCTTATTGAAGTCGTAGAATCGGGCGACGCGCAACGTGTCGGCCGACTCCTTGGAGAACATCTTCTTCATGTTCTGTCCAGCCTGCTGGACCTTCTCGCTATTGGGGTATTGGAGAAGAAAATCCTGATAGTTGTTCTGAGCCTGCTTGAGGGCGGAAAGATCCTGGGACTTTCCGGTCATGCCGAGCAGCTGGTAGACATAGCCGACCTGATAGGCGGCGGAATCACAGGCGGCGCTGTTGGGGTACTTGTCGAGCACCCTCTGGTAGGCGGCAATCGCCTCCTGAGCCTTGCCCTGCTTTTGAAGGGCGAGACCGAGATTGAACTGAGTGATCGCGGCATGCTTGCTGTAAGGGGAGACCTTGAGGATCGCCGTGTACATCTCCTCGGCCTTCTCCAGGGAGGGAGTCATTGGGATCCCGAGGAACTTCACCTTCATCCCCTTCAGGAAAGCATTCGCAATGTTGATCTGATCGGCCACCGACTCCTCGAAGTTCGGTGTCTGCGGATATTTCTTCAGCAGGGTTTCGTACTCCTTGAAGGCGGATTCGAAATTCCCCTTCTTGTTAAGCTGCTTGGCCAGCTTGAACTGAGCCTCGGGAGCCTCCTTGCTCTTGGGATAGGTCTTGGCAATGAACCGGTAGGTGGCAATTGCCTTCTCCGTGTCACCCGAGGAGACGAGCGTGTCCCCCGCTGCAAGATGCTCGGCGGCCGTTCCGAAGGAAATCAGCGTGTTGGTGATCGCCTCCGACTTCACCAACCCCTCGGACTCGGCATGAAGCGAAGCAATCATCAGCGTCAGCAAAACGGCAGGCAACCTCTTGAAGAGTATCCCGAATCGGGCTGGCATGATTCCATTTTTTTTCATCCGAAGGGGAAACGCTAGAGAAGGATCCCCTCCATCGTCAAGGATGCCTGACATAAGACAGGATCACTTTGCGTTGAAGATGATGGAAAACGGTGCTGGTTCAGAATTCAGAAAATCCATCTTGGGGTCGAACTTGTATTCGGGTAAGGGGATCCCTGAACGGAATTGAACCAAGGGGTATGCGATTCTCTCTGGATGCATGGTCATCATTGGGTAGGGCTTTTTGGGTTTGCGTTCCTCAATGGTGAGAATCATGCAAAAGATACCTACGTTGTCGCCGATCAGAATGTCGATGGGATAGGGCTGGCCACCTTTTAATGTGAACCATGGACTTCCTGCTACTGGTCTTGGTGTTGCAAAAACTTCTTTTCCGTCCAATCTCACCAGCATGATGTCGTCAGCGACGCCGTGGAAGCAGTACTCCCCGCTATCCTGAGCTACGAACTTCCCCTTGTAATGGACCACCCATCTCAGGTGCTTAAACTTCTTGGTCACACTGAAGGCTTCGCACACTCCTGAACTCAGTGCAGCCGGCATGAAAATTTGTACAGCGCGTACTGAATTAGTAGAGGAATAATACCTTTTTAGAACCTCATTGTCCCAATTCTTGGACCTAAATTCCGTGATGACACTTTGCCATTCTTCTTCGGGGCATTCACTTCCCTCGGCTCTCTCCGCAAGATTATAAAAATGACCCACGAGCCCGCCGCCCAGCTTTCCCTTGAACCCGAAGGCGGTGAGTCCGCCCAGCGGCAACGAGGCCATACCGGCCGCCCCACTGGAACCTCCCACCCCACTGGAACCGCTCCCCAGACCTGAGGCCCCCATACCGCTCATCACCGAGGCCATGACATCAGGTCCCGTTGCATTCATCTCC
>CAIOJL010000027.1 GCA_903858595.1 uncultured Spartobacteria bacterium
AGATCGCTCCCTGAGCTTCACCGCCACGGTGGTGGTGCGCCCGCCTGTGAACCTCCCCGAGTACAAGGGGCTGCTCATCACGGTCGAGAAGCCCGTCGTGAATGAGGAGCAGGTCGCGCGGTTCCTGGATGGGTTGCGCGGAGATCTTGCTGAGTTCAAGACCGTCGAGGGACGTGATCTGGCCATGGGGGATTTTGCGGTTCTCGATTACGAAGGCTCCATCGAGGGAAAGACGCTGGCTGAATCCTCCCCTGATCTCCAGCCGACCTATGTCGGCCGCAAGAATTTCTGGATCAAGCTCGAGGAGGATCGTCCCATCCCAGGACTCGCGGCCGCGATAGTTGGCATGAAGTCCGGCGAGACGCGTGATTGCTCGGTCAGCTTTCCAACCGAGTTCGGGGAGGAGAAGTTACGCGGCTACAAGGTGACCTATAAGGTGACCCTCCATGAGATCAAGGAGCGTGAGCTTCCTCCGATCGACAACGCCTTTGCCGCAAAGCTCAGCCCCGGCAGCACGCTGGAGCAGATCCGAGGGCAGGTCCGCGAGCGTCTGGCCGTGAATGCCGATCAGAACTTTGCCAGCTCGGTCCGTGGCGAAGCCGTGAAGCAGCTGCTGGCCATGGTCTCGTTCGAGGCTCCTTCCTCCATGGTCCAGCAGGAGAGCACCACGATTCTCAAGCAAATCATTCAGGAGAACCAATCCCGCGGCGTGAGCGAGGAGGAGCTGCGTTCCCATCAGGAAGAGCTTCTCGGCGCAGCCCGCCAGAGTGCCGGTGACAAGGTTAAGCTGAACTTCATCCTGGGTGAGATAGTCGTGAAGGAAGATATCAGGGTTTCCCGTGAGGAACTCGCCTGGCGTATCACCAATATGGCCGAGCGTTATCAGATGACTCCCCAGAAGCTTCTCAAGGAACTTCAGAAGCACCGTGCCATCGCGGGTATCGAGGAGGAAATTTCTCTGGGTAAGGCCCTTGATGTGGTCGTCTCCCATGCTAGAGTGAATGGAGAAGATCCGAAACCGATCGCAGCCAATCCTGAACTCACCCATTCCCATGATGAAGAACCCCATGTCCATGGCCCCGGTTGCGGGCATGACCACTAGTATGATGTCCAATTCCCGTCCTCAGTCCTCAATGCTTGTCCCCATGGTGGTCGAGCAGACCGGACGTGGTGAACGGAGCTACGACATCTATTCCCGTCTTCTTAAGGACCGGATCATCTTCATCGGATCGGGCATTGATGACTATATCTCCAATCTGGTAATCGCCCAGTTGCTCTTCCTTCAGATGGAAGATGCAAAGAAGGACATCCATATCTACATCAACTCTCCGGGCGGTTCCGTCACGGCGGGTCTGGCGATCTATGACACGATGCAGTTTGTCACTTGTGACGTGAACACCTACTGCATGGGAATGGCCGCCAGCATGGGGGCCTTTCTGCTCTGTTCCGGAACCAAAGGCAAGAGGTTCGCTCTACCTAATTCGGACATCATGATCCATCAGGTCTCCGGCGGAGCCCAAGGTACTGCCAGTGACGTGGAGCGCAGTGTAGAGTTCATGTACAAGCTGAACCGCCGCTTGGCCCGCATCATCGCGGAGAACACCGGTAAGAGCGAGGAGCAAGTCCGTAAAGATGCTGATCGGGATTACTACATGACCGCGGATGAGGCTAAGGAATATGGCATCGTGGATGAAGTGGTGAAGTCCCGTAAGGAGCTCAAGAATCCACCCGAGAAGGCCAAGGATTCCGTCGAGTAATCCTACCTATTTTATCAAGGTCGATCCTTTCCATGGCCAGAACCAGTAATCTCACGATGTGCTCTTTCTGCGGAAAGAGCCATGCCGAGGTCCGCAAGCTTATTGCCGGGCCTGGTGTCTATATCTGCGACAGTTGCATCACGGTCTGCAAGGGAATCCTGGACAAAGAAACAGTCGAGGGTGGTGGCGATCCTAGGGCTCACGATCTGAGAGTTCTAAAACCCTCTGAGATCCGCCGGGAACTGGACGCCCATGTCATTGGCCAGGATCTTGCCAAGCGCACCCTTTCAGTTGCGGTTCACAACCACTACAAGCGGATCGCGATGGAACGCGACGGATTCTCACCGGGACTCCTCTCCGAGGGATTGGCCGACGTGGAGGTTGAGAAAAGCAATGTGCTTCTGATCGGTCCGACCGGTTCAGGCAAGACCCTGCTGGCCCGTACGCTGGCCCGCATCTTGGATGTTCCCTTCTGTATCGCCGATGCCACGACACTGACCGAGGCCGGATATGTCGGTGAGGATGTCGAGAATATCGTTCTGCGCCTGCTTCAGAATGCCGACTACGACGTGAAGAAGGCTGAGATCGGCATTGTCTACATTGACGAGATCGACAAGATCGGTCGGAAAACCGATAACGTCTCCATCACGCGCGATGTCTCGGGCGAGGGAGTCCAGCAGGCACTCCTGAAGATCCTCGAGGCCACCACGTGCAATGTTCCTCCCCAGGGCGGACGCAAGCATCCACATCAGGAATACATCCAGCTCAACACACAAAATATCCTCTTTATCTGCGGTGGCGCTTTCGTGGGACTCGACAAAATCATCCAGAAACGCATCGGAGGGAAGACGCTCGGATTTCATGCTAAGGCAAATGATCTCGAGGGGCCACTGGATGAGCTCAAGGTTCTTGAGTGCGTGGAACCCGAGGACCTTCTCGCCTTCGGAATGATTCCCGAGTTCATCGGTCGTCTCCCGGTACTGACGACCCTTCAACAGCTCAACGAAGAGGAACTGGTGCGAATTCTCACCGAGCCTAGAAATGCCCTAGTCAAGCAGTTCACCAAGCTCCTGGCCATGGATGACATTTCCCTCACGGTCACCAAGGATGCACTTATTGCCCTTGCGGAGTCGGCCCTTAAGAAGGGGACGGGCGCCCGTGCCCTCCGCTCGCTTCTAGAAAAGATCATGCTGGATATCATGTACGATGCTCCTGATCGCGAGGATTTTGCCGGAGTTACTCTCAACCGAGCCGTGGTCGAAGGTCGGAAATCCGCTCTGATCCGACGCCGTCAGGTGAAAGACGCTGCTTGATTCCGTGGTCAGGAAAATTGATCTCGAGGTGATTCCGACCCCCGGGCGGATGACGCCCAATCAGGATCTCCAGGCAGCCAGGGAGGAATTGATTCTGAAATCTCAATCATTTCGGAGGGTGGAATGCGATTTTGGAGCTTCCAAAGGAAAATTTCTTTCCGAGAGTGCCCTGCTTAATCCGACGGCTTTTTTCTCAGGAATCGAGGGTATTTCCGACCGAGTGAAGCGAGCCAATAGGAAGATTCAGCGCCTGGGGATTGCCAATGCGGCTCTCTGGAGGGGGTGGGGGAAAGAATCACTCGATGAGCTGATGCCCGCTGCTTTTCTGGACACCCTACATGTTTCCTTTCCCGATCCCTGGCCGAAGCGACGTCACTGGGTCCGGAGGTTGGTGAATGTCTCCTTCCTCGAAGTCGCCGTTACCAAATTAAAAGCGGATGGAGTTCTTCGACTGCAGACGGATGATCTCCGATATTTTGCTTCTATGAAGGATCAACTGAGCTTGCACGGAGGATGGATCGAGACCCCATGGGAGGATGATCTGCTGAGACCCTTCACCGAGTTCGAGACGATTTTCAGGGAGAAGGGAGATCCCATCGGAAGGATTGCCGTGAAGAGGTTGAAGAGTTGAAGAGCTAAAGTTAGGATTTTGGATGTGATGGAGATTCTCCCAGAGTCCTGTGAATTTCAGGAATCCGACGAGGTCTTGATGCACCTCGTTGCGTCTGGTGACGATGGTGCCTTCCGCAGGCTTGTGGAGAGGCATCAGGGTCTTGTGATTGCCACCGTGGCACGGATGATCGGAATGTCTGATGCGGAAGATATTGCCCAGCAGGTCTTCCTGAACGTCTGGAAGTCCGCACCGAGGTGGCGACCGGAGGCCCGATTCACCACTTGGCTTCTGACCATTTCGAAGCGTCTTGTCTTCAATGAATCCCGCAGGCGGTGCCGCAGCCGGTTGATTCCCCAGTCACGGGATCCGGATGAGGAGCGGCCGGATCATCCCGATGGAACTCCGGGGCCAGATCAGCAGCTCCTCGAGAGGGAACTGCACGGGGCCATTGAACGGGCCCTTGCATCCCTGCCTGAGAAGGAGCGTCTGGCGGTGATCCTGCGTCGCTATGAGAACATGCCCTATGAAGAGATTGCTCTGGTACTCTCGCTGAGCCCGCCTGCTGTAAAAAGCCTTCTTTTTCGTGCTCGCAACACGCTCAGGGAGAAGTTGGCCCTCTATTTGAAAGCGTGAGTTTTTGGCGCTTGCCTATCGCCTTGCAGTCTTCAGTCTAGCAGACTGAGTATGTCTTCCACCGAACAAGTCCTTGTCATCCGCCGCTCTCTTTTTGATGAGCTTGGTTCCTTTCACGGCCTCAATCCCGAGATCGGCCGATACCTTCCTGTCTTTCTCCAACCGGGTAATCATTTCTTTGTTCCCCGTGGCGAGGCGGAGGAAGATTCATCGCTGAAGCAGCTGATTCCCTATGTGGTCGTGACCTCGGGGGAGAAGATCCTCCATTACCGTCGCGGAAGTGGTTCGGGGGAGTCGCGTCTGCTGAAAAAAGGCTCCGTCGGAATTGGCGGTCATATCAATGATGGGGACGGATTGGGCGAAGCTTTTGATTCGGCAGCCTATCAGCGCGCCCTCATGCGGGAACTGCAGGAAGAGCTTTCCTTCGGCAGCGCCTTTATAGAGCGTCCGCTGGCCCTCCTCAACGACGACACGAATCCCGTTGGAGCCGTTCACTTGGGTATCGTCCATCAATGCCATCTTGCCGAACCTGAAGTGACAGCCAATGAGGATGCGATCGCCGAACTGGGTTTTCTAAGCCGCGAGGAACTTGCGGAGCGTAATGATCAGCTGGAAAGCTGGTCCCAGCTCGTGCTGGAAGGTTGGGGAAACCTGAGGACAATCGGCTGATGTGATAGGGCGGCGCTAAGTGGCGCAGCTACCAGTTCTTGATCCAAGTATTCGTAGAGGTAAAGGTTCCTCCAGCTGTCGACCAGAGATCGTAGTTGTTTGATCCGTTGTTAGTGGCGCCATTCGTCGCATAGTTGTAATTATAGTTTGCACCAAATGGATCAATGAATCCGGATGAATTGGTGATTTTTGTTTTGAACTCGTAATAAACTTTGCCACTAGTAGGCATTAAGGAGGTCACAAGATTAAATGACCCGGGAGATACGCTGCCGTATGTTCCATTTGTTGGATAATCACCATTGTCAGCCTTGTAACTTTCCAGGGCTGCTCCCAAGGCCGCAATTTCCGCCTCAGCCCGCGAACGGGCTCCCTTCTTCTGGGCTCCCCCGGCTGCGGCCAGCACTAATGAGGCCAGGATGGCTATGATGGCCATGACGATCAGTAGTTCGATCAGTGTGAAGCCTCCGGAGGTGGATTTTTTATGAGGGGTGATCATGTTTCTTTATTGCTGCATGCCACTAATGATACTGATGAGCGGAAGAAAGAGCGCTATGACGATGGCTCCGACCACCACGGCAAGGAAAACAATCATGATCGGCTCCATCATGGAGGTGAGTCCCGCAACGGCGTTGTCGACCTCGTCGTCGTAGAGATCCGCGACCTTTAGGAGCATCTCGGGAAGTTGGCCCGTTTCCTCACCGACGTCCACCATGCTGATGACCATCGCGGGAAAAACGCCACTCGCCTCCATAGGGCGGACGATGGATTCACCCTCCTTGACCGCGTCATGGATCTTAGAGATGGCGGAGGAGATGACGGCGTTGCCAGCCGTTTCCTTCGTGATGTTGAGGGCCTGGAGGATGGGGACGCCACTGGTTACTAGGGTTCCCAGCGTGCGGGTGAATCTGGATATTCCGTTCTTGCGGGTTAGGTCACCGAAGAGAGGTGCTTTGAGTATAAACTGGTCGAAGAGCACTGCTCCCTTTGGTGTGGAAGTCAGATACTTCATTCCAAAGAAGATGGCACCTATTCCAAGACCAAGTTCGATAAAATGATGTTGGACGCCCCTGCTGGCTCCAATGACAATCTGGGTAAGGAGAGGAAGGGGTTTTCCCCCGAGCATGTCGGCAAAGATCTGCTCAAATTTCGGAACGATGAACACCAAAAGAAATCCCATGATGATAACGGCGATCACCATGACGATGGCCGGATACATCATGGCTGATTTCACCTTTCCCTTCACCTTCTGGGCTTTCTCTTGAAACTCCGCAAGCCGGTTAAGAACTACTTCGAGTACGCCGCCGAGTTCACCGGCTTTGACCATGTTCACGTAGAGCTTGTTGAAGATCTTGGGATGAGAATTGAGGCCGTCACTGAAAGTCCCGCCCCCTTGGACTGCCTCGGCAAGCTGTGTGATTGTCTTTTTGAGCACGGGATCGGGTTCCTGCTTTCCAAGAACGGTGAGTCCGCGCAGTAGGGGTAGACCAGCATCGATGAGGGTGGCCAACTGTCTGGTGAAAACCATGAGTGTGGCACTCTTGATCGTCTTCTTTTCGAGGAAGGGAAGGGTAATGCTCTTTCCCTTGCCAGAGGCACTCTTGGCGGTTTTGCCACCCTTTCCCGCTTTGGCCTTGGTGGTTCGGGCGTGCTCCTTGACGCTTGTCGGAAAGAGTCCCTGGCTTCTCAAGGAGTTGACCGCCTCGGATTGGTTGACGGCATCGATATAGTCACTGACCTGTTGTCCCTGGGCATCAAGGGCTACGTACGCAAAGGAGGGCATCTTACTTGACTACTTCAATGGGAATCAACCTGTCGAGCTGAGATCAGCTGAGATAGGTAATCTCACGGACACTAAACAGGCCGAATCAAGCCCCAGCGAGATAAGGATTATTCGCTTTTTCCTCGGCGATCGTTGTGGGAGGACCATGCCCGGGAAGAAGCACGGTCTGGCCGGGCAGGGGAAGCAGTTTTGTGGAGATGCCGGAGAGGAGGAGATCGCGGTCACCTCCAGGCAGATCCCAACGTCCGACCCCGCCGGCGAAAAGCACGTCTCCGCCGAACAACAGATTCGATGACGTATCGTGGATACAGAGGCTGCCCGGGCAATGGCCCGGGACCTCGAAGAGGTCGAAGGATGTTCCCAGGAGGCGCTGCCCTAAACCCTCGAGGAGTTTTAGATTGGCATTCACTGGCTCCACCTCAAGATCGATCCCAAACCTTCTCAGGAGATTCCTATCTGCTAGCATCGTCTCGGTGACGGGGTGCATCGCTACGGGGCAACCATGATGGCGTGCCACGGTGGCTGCATCCCAGACATGGTCATAGTGACCGTGGGTGAGCAGAAGCATGGCGATCGGAATATCCCTGAATGCCTCGGCGGAACCTTCGGGGGCATCGATCAGGATATTTCCATCCGGGCAGGCGACCAAATAAGAGTTGGTCTGAAGCGCTCCTCCGGTGAACATTTTCAGGCCTTCGTGTGTCTGATCTTTATCCATTTCATGATGTTTGCTTTTCCTTCATCTCTCTGCAACGGTTCTGTTTCATGAGTTTCCTGACCAAGAAGTTGTTTCCACTGCTGCTCCTGTTGCTGGTTTCTAGGATTGGTGCCTCTCCGACCAATGCCACCAACGCGACTGCCTCCACGGACATGTCTCCTGTTGCTGCTACCGTAGCACGGATGCTGGAACAGGGCCATTACCTCCATCCACTCTCCCTTTCTGAAAAGAATCCCCCGCGTCTTGAGTCCGAGCCGCCGGAGACGATGTCGGAGCGGGTTCTGAAGAACTATTTCAATATCCTCGATTACACGCATCTCTATTTCACCAAGGGGGATATCGACGAGTTTATCCAGCGCTTTTCCCCAACACTCGCCCCGGATATTCTCCGTGGCGACTTGACGGCTCCACGCGAGATCTTCACGAGATTTCGCCAGAGAGTTGAGGGCCGTGTAGCCAAGGACAAGAGGCTTGCCACAGCCACTCATGACTTTGCCACTTCCAAGAGCGTCGAGATTGACCGCAAGAAAGCGCCTTGGCCCTCCGATCTCGAGGAGGCTGACCGGCTCTGGTCGGATCGGATCGAAGCCGAACTTCTTCAGGAAAGTCTCAATGAGCATCCCCTGAATCCCCCGTCAAAAGTCGTCACAAAACGATATGACCAGTTTCTCAAGAGCGTGAACGAACAGAGCGATGAGGATGTGATCAGGACCTTCCTTGTGGCGCTTTCCCAGAGCTATGATCCGCATTCCGAGTATATGAGCCCCTCGGAAATGGAGAATTTCAATATCCAAATGAGGCTTTCACTGGTAGGGATCGGGGCTGTTCTCAGAACTGATGACGGCTATGCGAAAATCGTGGAGGTCGTCCCGGGAGGGCCCGCTGACAAGGATGGCAGACTGAAGGCCAATGATCGGATCGCGGCCGTTGCTCAGGGCAAGGAACCCTTCGAGGATGTGGTCGACATGAAGCTGGACAAGGTCGTGGAGAAGATACGCGGGGCTAAGGGGAGCCAGGTGCGCATTCAGGTCATCCCCGCCAACGCTACTGATCCCTCGAAGCGTCATGTCATCGAGATCACACGAGAAGAAGTGAAACTCAAGGAGTCCGAGGCCAAGGGTGAAGTGATCGATTCCACCAATACCAAAGGCAAGACCGTCAAGATCGGATGGCTTACCGTTCCCTCCTTCTATGCCGAGATGGACAAGCATGGCGAAGGGGATGCCAAGAGCACCACTAAGGATGTCCGCCGGATTGTCGAACGCATGAAAAAGGAGGGAATCGAGGGACTGGTCATCGATCTGAGGCGCGACGGCGGCGGCTCCCTTGAGGAGGCGATTAACCTGACTGGGCTTTTTGTCGGCAGCGGCCCCGTCGTGCAGGCAAAGGATGCCAATGGTAAAGTCACTGTCGCCAAGGATGCGGAGGGAGAGCCGTTTTACACAGGTCCTGTTGTCGTTTTGGCGAACCGTCTCAGTGCCTCTGCCAGCGAGATTTTTGCCGCAGCCCTCCAGGATTACGGGCGGGCTGTGATCGTCGGCGACCAGCGCAGTTTCGGCAAGGGAACCGTCCAGACACTTCTGGATGTCGGCAAGTTCATGCCGCTTTTTCATGACCAGGGTTCCAAGGCCGGATCGCTTAAGCTCACGATCCAGAAATTCTACCGTGTCTCGGGGGGGTCCACCCAGCACAGGGGAGTGCTTTCCGACATCATCCTCCCGTCGCCCACGGATACTCCGGAGATCGGAGAGAGTTCTCTTCCCAACCCCCTTGCCTACGACGAGGTTGACCCGCAGTCCGTCAATAAATTCGCCTTCACATCACCATTCCTCGAGAGCCTCAAACAACGTTCCGCCGACCGTGTCTACAAGAACCCCGAATTTCGTTACATCACCGAAGACATGAAGCGCTTTCGTGAGAAACTCGACCTGAATCAGCTTTCGCTCAATGAAAAAGTCCGTAAGGAAGAGCTCGCCCAGGAAAAGGCCCGCAAACAGGATCGTAAGAAGGAGCGCAAGCTTCATCCCGCGCTGGAACCCACCGCCTATGAGGTCACGCTTGACACGCTCGACAAACCCGCTCTCCCCAAGGTCACTCTCAAGAAGAAGCCTGCCAGGGAAAAGGAGGCCAAGGATCCTGATGCCGAGGAGGATGACGCCGATGTTGCCCAGACGCCCGATCCAATCCGTCACGAGGCCATCAACATTATCCAGGATTTGACTTCCGATATGCAAAACTTTCGCACTTCAAAAACAGCCCAAGGGGGATAGAGGATAGGGAGGATAGCAAAACACGATTCTTTCCCAGAGTTTTCGGCGCTTGCTCAGAGCGCCGTTGAACGAAGGTTCCTCGTTTGCTTTGTGGAGCATGATTGACAGGAGTACTTTCGGAACATAATTTTCAACTTGAATCTCTGAACTATTGTGAGCGACTCCCCATCCCAGTATACCCCTCCGGTGCCCGATTTGCCAACTGGTCCACCATCTCCCGTCAAGCTCCCTCCGTTGAAGCTCCCTCCAAAGCCCATTCCCGCCGCGGGAGTACCTATTCCTACCGCAGGATTGCCAGTTAGATCTCCAACTCCTTCGGTTTCACCAGCATCCCTGGCTCCTCCTTCCTCCCTAGCATCTTTAAGGCCTCCTGGTTCAGCGCCGGGATCCGTTCTATCAGCACTTACTGCCTCTCCCTCTGCTGGAATTCCCACTCCACCCGTAGCCGTTCCTTCTTCCACGGCTGTCCCTGCGCCTGCTGCTCCTTCGATGGCTCTGAAACCAGCCCCAGTGGTTCCTCGTGCTTCCGAAATCAAGGCCATGCCTCAGGCGACGATCAAGCTACAGCCCGCCCCTGCCGCAGCCGCCCGCAAGCCCGGTGCAGCCCCTTCGGCTACATCTGAGCCGGCTACGACATCTACAACACCTGCCAAGATTTCGGGTAAATCCACAGGTGACGTTCCTGCAAACCTGGATCTCTCCGAGTCTTCTGATAAGATTGAACAAGAGACTACCTCTTCGTCCGAGTTGTCGCTTCCCTTGGTGATTGCAGTTGCTGTTCTTGCCCTTGTGGCATTTGGTATT
This sequence comes from uncultured Spartobacteria bacterium, assembly GCA_903858595.1. Taxonomy (GTDB): domain Bacteria; phylum Verrucomicrobiota; class Verrucomicrobiia; order Chthoniobacterales; family UBA6821; genus UBA6821. The sequence goes on from CAIOJL010000027.1 coordinate 10,558, forward strand.
CAGCTCTGGACCTTCCTGGCTTAGACACTTTTTTACTCACCAACATCTACTTATCAGGGCTTCCGAACACGTCCTTGAACTCACTGATGCAACCTTCGTTCAGACCGTTGCTTCCTCGCCCGTCCTACTTGTCGACGTGTGGGCTCCTTGGTGCGGACCCTGTCGTATGATTACCCCAGTCATCGAGGAACTCGGCAAGGAGCTTGCCGGCAAGGTGA
>CAIOJL010000028.1 GCA_903858595.1 uncultured Spartobacteria bacterium
ACGACCCATCTCGGCAGTGAACCAACCGGCCTGCATGCAGATCTGGGGGGCCGCCACTGCGAAGACATAGACCCAGAGAAGTGCCCGGATGAGTGGATTATCCGCCCTGAAGAGCCAGCCTCTCCAGAGAAGCGTGAGCGCCAGGAAGGAGAGACCAAAGACCGCAGACCCGATGCAGATCATGAGATGATAGGTCTGGAAGACAGCCCCAACAACGGGCCAGTAATTCGGCCTGATCTCGGCCAGCGTCTCCTTGGAGAGACCCGGATTACGCGCTGCCAAGAACTCGTCGCTCGGCATGGAGAGTAGTCCCTGCACCGGTTGTTTGAAATTATGAAAGCACAGGAAGCTCAGGAGGGCAGGGATCTGCGGGCCGTGGACGGTCTGGTTCTTGGTATCGACATAACCGAAGAGGGTCATCGGTGTGTAGTCATGGGTCTCGTAGACACCCTCCATGGAGGCCAGTTTGATCGGTTGATACTTAACCACACCACGAGCAGTGGCATCCGCACTGATCGACTGTAAAATGGTGGTGAAGGCGGCGAAGCAGGCTGCTATCGTCATCGATTTGCGGGCGAAGGCCGTGAAGCGACCCTTGAGCAGGTACCAAGCGCAGATACTCATGACAAGGAAAGCACCCACAAGCCAGGCACCGAAGACAACGTGACAGATCCGGTTCAGAGAAGAGGGATTAGCGATCATCGCCCAGAAGTTATCAACCACGGCTCGGACATGACCCATGTCGGATGCCTGGACGATGTAACCCTCGGGAAGGTGGGTGTGAACCAAGCCGGTGATTTTCTCCAGATGAAATCCAGCAGGCGTCTGCATCCAGGAATTGGCGATTAGGATCCAGATAGCGCTGAAATGCGATCCAAGGCAAACCATACAGGTGGCGAAGAAGTGCATCTTGGGACCGACCTTGTCCCAACCAAAGAGAAGCAAAGCTAGGAACCCGGACTCGAGGAAGAAGGCGAAGATGCCTTCCGCCGCAAGGGCGCTCCCGAAGATATCACCAACAAAGCGGGAATAGGCAGCCCAGTTGGTCCCGAACTCGAATTCCATGACAATCCCTGTGGCAACGCCGATAGCGAAGATAAGTCCAAAGATTCGGGTCCAGAAATGGGCCAGTTGATGAAAGAGGGGATTCTTGGTCTTCAGGTAAAGACCCTCCATAATCACTAGGAGCATTCCCAAGCCGATCGTTATCGGCGGATAGAGGAAATGGAAGGAGACAGTGAGGGCGAACTGGATGCGAGAGAGGATTTCTACGGACATGGATGAATAAGTACCTTGTGATCAAAAGGCCAAAGCTGATCCAACTACAACCACGAAATCAAAAACAATGTAATGCTATATAACATATACTGATCACCTTGCTCGTGAGGAAAGAAAGCAGCTTGGGATGCTTCAGCAGGAATGGACTCAGCGCATGGGCAACCTTGGGGTGCTCCGAAAGGAGGCAGGTCAAGCGGTTCACGAGAAGTCCGCCCCGATAAAGATCCCGATGTCCTCGACGATAAAGCTTTTCCTGACTTGCCAGGACTTTTGAGGAGCCGGATTTTGCCATGTTCAGGATATCGGCCAGCAGGGCCCCGCTTCTCAGGGCAAAGGAAATCCCCTCACCGGTGAAGGGCTCCACGATACGGGCGGCATCACCGCAGAGGAAGACACCCTCACGGGCAACATGGCGTGCTCTTGCCCGCGAAATCGGGGTGATGCTCCGCCAGGCGCAGGCTGAAGTGAGTCCGTAGTGAATCTCGGCTTCCTTGCGCAGCTCCTTCATCTCACCGTCATTGGCCACTAGGCAAAGATTCGCCAGGCGGTTGCCGAGGTCCGCCAGGCCTCCGTAGCCGTGCCGGTAGATCCTCATTTCCAATGCGCCGTCATAACCTGCGGGGTGGGGGATATGGATCTGAAGGCCGATCCTTCCCTTAGATCGTCTTGAGGTGTGCATACCGAGATGGCGGGCCGTCACGGAGTTCCTGCCATCGGCCGCGACGATTAGCTTGCCAAGGTGATGATCCCCCGTAGAGGTGGTGACTTCCCATTCGCCCGAGATTTTCCGTAAACCGGTTACCGGGGAGCCGTCTTGGAAGAGGACTCCGGCCTCGACCGCGTGAGAGACAAGAAGTTCATCCAGATCGCGTCGCCTGACCACCAGTTCAGACGTGTTCGTGTTTGATTGGGGAAGGAGAATTTCCGCCGAGCCGGCAGATGCAACCGAAAACCGGATCTTCTCCGGCGAGGAGGAGGGGAGTATTCTCACCCGCTCCGCGACAGAAAGACGCTCAAGGACCGGCCATGCGGCGGGATTCAGACAATCGCCGCAGACCTTATCCCTCGGAAAACGGGAAGCCTCCAGCAGGAGCACTCGCTGGCCCAACTCGGAACAGAGCGACGCGCAGGCGCTGCCGGACGGACCCGCCCCGATGACGATGACATCGAAAGCTTTCACACGAATATCTCCGCGACCGTATCGGCAAGGAGTCTTCCTCTGTCTGTTAGGAGCCAACGGTCCCCCTTGTCTATCACCAGTCCCTGTCCGGCAGCCTCCCTGAGTTCCAGCTCCCAGGCCGAGGATTCTGAAAACGGTAATCCGGCATTGGTCCTCATCCCGAAAGCGGCCCTCTCCCCAGCTTTTACTTTCTCGGAAACCTCCTCCTTGAAATCAACGGCTGTGCTGCCGGCCATGGCGGTCTTGCTGTAGATGCCGGTTTCCCGGATATTGCGCCAACGCTTTGATCCCACGGTGGAGAAGGCACTCGGGCCGAGACCGATGTAGTCGGAGCCTCTCCAGTAAGCGGAATTATGCTGTGATTCCCGTCCTGGGAGCGAGTAATTGGAAACCTCGTACTGAGCGTATCCGGCCTTGCCTAACAGCTCTCCCGCCAGTTCGAACTGATCTGCCTCCAATCCCTCGTCGGGAGCCATTTCCCCGCGTCCCAGCTTTGTGAAGAACTCGGTATCCTCCTCGTAAGTGAGGCCGTATGCAGAGAGATGCTCAGGGGCCAAGCGGAGGCTACGCTCCAGTGAGTCTCTCCATGATTTCAGGGATTGCCCGGGCACCCCGAAGATGAGATCAATCGAGAGGTTGTCGAAACCCGCCTTCCGGAGTGTATGAAACGATTCCTCAGCTTTGTCCGCGTCGTGCGTTCTCCCGAGCGATTTTAACACCCCATCGTCCCAAGACTGAACTCCCATGCTAATCCGGTTGATTCCGGCCTCCTTGAGCAGGGACGCCTTGTCCGCTGCCACGGTTGCCGGATTCATCTCGATGGTCCATTCCTCAACATTGCTTAGGTCGAGTCTCGCATGCAGGCCGCCCAGGAGCTTTTCAAACTGGGGAATCGAGAGGGCGCTCGGAGTGCCGCCTCCAAAAAAAACAGTCCTGGGCTTCAGCTGAGAGGACCGCTGCTCGGTCTCTACAAGGAGGGCATCCAGAAAGGTTTCGACCCTCTCTCGTCCGGCTGACTCCTTGTAAAAGGCGCAGTAGGGGCAGATGTTCGGACAGAAAGGAATGTGGATATAGAGGTGCTCGATCATACTACTTTTCTGTACGCAATGTACTCAACCCGAATGCTTGACATCGCACAATGCTAGGGAAGCGGAACAGGAAGTGATCGCGCACAGAGCAACCTGATGTTAACTTGCCAATGTACTCGTTGTACCACGTCCATCTCGCTTACTTTGCTACTCCGCAACCCATGAATGCCTTCCGATTGATCCTTTGCACGAGAATCGTGATTTCGGGATTTCTATGCTCAGGCCTCATGGCGTCTGAACCCATGAAACTCCCAAATACAGCGATGAAGTCAGCCTCCGAACTGATCTCAAAGCAAGAGCCTAGCAAGGTGAACAACGCTGTACTCGATAAGGCATCGACCCAACCTCTAACCATCGTGGTCTCTCTCTCCAAACAACGAGTCTATTTGCTAGTGGGTGGGAGGGTGGCCGTTGATTCCCCCATCTCATCAGGACGGCGCAATGGCTGGACGCCGAGGGGAAACTTCTCCGTGCTCGAGAAGGATCCCAATCACCATTCCTCTCTCTACGGGAACTTTGTCAATGGTTCGGGACAGGTGATCCGCTCAGGCGTCAGCAGCAAACACGATGCCGCACCGAGTGGCACCCACTTTAGCGGCGCTCCGATGAAGTTCTTTCTACGTCTCACACCTCAGGGTGTTGGCATGCATGCTGGGATCCTGCCCGGATACCCTGCCTCTCACGGCTGCATCCGCCTTCCAGAGGATATAGCCGAGATCATTTACTCCAGAGTGGGGCTGAGCACCCCCGTAACCGTAGGGGACTAGCTCGGCCAGTGACGAGTCTCGTGGGAATGCGCGAGTTCATTGGCGTAAGAAGATGGCCAATAGGAGTTGCGGAGATTCCGAGGGAATATCGATTGACGCACCCTCTACGAAACACGAGGCCTTCTTCTCCGGCGCCAATGATCTCAATGTCGTTTATTGCAATTCCCAACGTCGAAAGTCCGGTTTCGAGCGGAACGCGAGGAAAAGTGCACTGTCTGGTTAGAGCTCTATTTGATCTCCTTCTCGGCTCCACAGTGGGAGCAGTTTGGAAGCATCGCGTGTCTGATCTTGTGACAAGACGGGCATCCCTCGAACAGGTTGCAGCCGCACGACGGACAAGTGTACTTCTCTTCCAGAACACTGTGATCGCCCGGCACCACGATCTTATTGACCGTCCGTCGAGTCCAAAAAAGAAACCGACGCGGGCCGATCCTGATGGGATACTCACATACCGGACACAGAAATCGCTCGTATGCCTCCCGGTATTGTTTGACCAGCCACTGCGTCTTTGGAAACGCAATGGTTCGGATGAAGTAGATCAGCAACCGGGCCACCACAATCAACAGGCCACTGATGAGGATGTACTTGAAGCATTTGCTCGGAAAATACTCATGAACAACAAGAGCGACTTTAATCAGTGTTGCCGCGCCGAAGGCGAGGAACAAAGGGAAGTATATGCTGGAACGTTTCTTGATGATGACGCCCACCGCGAGAATCAGAATTGGCAATAGAATCGCCAGTTGCAGAAAGGCGATTCTCAGACGGTGCTTCTTGCTGAGCGTGTTGAACTCATCCTTGGCCGGTTGACGTTGCTTTTCAATTTCTTGCTCAGACTGTTCCTTCTCCCGAACAAGCCCCTGTTTCTGTTCAAGCATATCCGACACTGTCTGGCTTAGTTCCTGGTATTTCTTCTGGTTGTCCAAAAAGAGTCTCAGACTACTCGTGAAGTTCGCCTGCTCCGTATCAGAAAAGGCGATGCTTTTCTGCATGCCGAGTTTCTGGAGTTCGAGAAGTTGGTTGATCGTCTGTTGCAAATTACGCGAACTGTCGCCGACCACTCTCTGTTTCTCCGTCTGGTTCTCAATCTGGCGGGAAAGGTTTGCGATCTGTTTAACAAGCGCGTCGCGCTTAGCCACCAGGTCCTTATCGAGGTGTTTCTGCTCGATGTTGGCGTAGTCGGGACCATGGATTGACCGGATATCGTCCACAAAGAATCCAAGCACCCAGAATATCAATACCGCAAGAACGAAGGTAAATAGCCGTATGGCAAAACGGTGAATCCAGGTTCCCTTTGACTTCGAATTGCTTTTCATTCTTCAGTTTCTTTCCGTATTCCAACTAGTAATTAGGCATAAATCTTTATTATTCAGGTCTCAGCTTTCGCTTTTAATTACTACTCCGTGGAGGAGAGGAGATCCATGTGTTGCTCAAAATCCGAATCCGAGGAGACATACGAGGATCCTGTTTTGCCAAAGTCCCTAGGGTTTTGATGTCCCACTCCCTGAAGGGATAGCAGGGCAACAACTGCAAATCCCGCAAGGGGGATGGGCATCAGCCAGCGTAAAAGCAATGCTATTATACTCCATTGTCCTCGTCTTCTTACTTGGGCAACTGCCCGTGTGGCAAACCAAGGTG
>CAIOJL010000029.1 GCA_903858595.1 uncultured Spartobacteria bacterium
GCCAGAGCTCATAGCCATCCATCCTCAAAAAACGTCGCTCAAAGTTCAAATGTGTGGCATCTATTTTGGATCGCAAATCACTCACCTTGAAGAATCAACAAAAACCAATCACCCTCTCAACCGGACACTAGTGACCGGTGGCATTAGTAACTCCCCCCCTGGGACGAGCTGTCTTTCGTCCTATTGAGAGAAAAAACGAACACTCCACACTCCATCCCCCCCCCTTCCCGTCGACCTTTTGATGAAATTCCTAGATAATCCGACGATCCGAACCGAGGACGACAGGGCGCGCTGGGTGCCCGCGCTGACGCCTCGATCGGTCATTGCCTCGCTGCTGGCAATGCTCTGCCTTTCCCTTTCGATCCAGTACTCGACGGTGATGATCAACATGATCTCGGCGGGTTCCGAATTCGCGCTGCCGTTGCCTGGCGTGACTATCTTTCTCATTCTTCTTGCCGTGGTTTTTCCGGTCTTAACGCGCCTTCGCTGGCAGTTGCTATCGCGCACCGAACTCCTCTGTGTCTTTTACACAATGGTGATCGCGGCACCTCTGATGACGCAAGGTTTCTGGCACCGTGTTATCGGTATCACGTCGACAATTCCCCGCTCCGGCGATTTCAAGAAGATGGATTTTTTCAGCGATCGCCTCTGGCCTCATGGGCCGAACCTGCTTAAGGGTGCCTTTCCCGGGGAGATCAAGCTGGAGGGAGTTACGCCGGGAGAAATTGTACACCAAACGGTTCTGCTCCAGTTCGGCGACCGTAGTTCGGGCGGGGTCGTCCCCGGTGAGCCTTATCTCATCAGTTTCCAGTCCAAGGCCGAGAAACTCGGCAGCGATGCCTTTTACTTCGTGCGGGCCCGCGTGCCGGGCAGTCAGATCTATCAACAGCCTATCCAAAGCCGGGATACGGCCTCCCCCAGCAAAATTCAGCCGGATGGTTTCGTGCGTGTCGGCAACTATGGGTTTATTTTCTCCGATCTGGGTGATGCCAAGGAGGTCGAACTGGAGTTCGGGCTCTCGGGTCAGGGACTGGTAGTGATCCGCGATCCGAAGCTGATGAATGTTTCTGCGATGGAGTTGACTTACAGCGGAATAGTGACCATGCCGGCCTCGGTCTATGCAACGATCCCTCTCGAGAACCGAGTGGGAATCGTGCCACGTCCCGCCAACCTCATCAGCGTGGATGGAGTCGCCTTCCTCTTCAATGCCTACTGCCCTCCGCGCGATTGGCTGGTCCCGGCCGTCACCTGGGGTTCGCTTCTGATCCTGCTCCTCTCCGGCTTCCTCGCGATCAACGCCATCATGAGACGCCAATGGATGGAGGGTGAGCGCTACTCCCTGCCGCTGGCGCGAATCCCCTCCATGATGCTGGGCGAGCCCGGTGAAGGCCAAGGGTTGCCCCGTCTCTGGACGATGCGCGTGATGTGGATCGGGGTGGCACTCGGTCTGGGTTGGGGACTTCTCCGCGGATTCCATTTCTACAATCCAGCCGTCCCCGACACCGGTATCCTGGTGGATCTCAAACCCTATTTCAACGAGGCGTCGTGGGGCAAATTCTGGAGCGGGATGACATTCCAAGTGACAGCACTCTTCGTGGCTGTCGCCGTCTTCGTGGAACTCAATGTACTCATGAGCCTTGTGGTGGGATTTTTTGCTTTCCGAGCTCTCAACCTTATTGGTTTCTGGACAGGATGGGAAGGCCAGCAGGGTTACCCGTTCGCCCAACAACAGCAGACCTCCGGATTCCTCTGCTACGGTATCATCATCTTGATTCTCTCGCACAAGTACCTCTGGAACACGATTTGTCAGGCCGTAAAACCGCCAACGCCAGATCCCGCTCACCCCGGAGAGGCTGTCAGCTACCGCGCCGCTTACATCCTCTTGGCGGCTGTGCTCGGCGGATCCTTGGTTTGGGGAACATGGGTTGGCGTCTCACCATGGGGCATGGCACTCTATATCACGTACATGCTCCTCATCGGGATGGTCTCCTCCAAGTTCCGCGCGGAGGCTGGTGTGCCGAATGGCTATTTCACACCCAACAACGCGGGTCTACTCCTGCTCTTGGTTGGAGGGATTCCTCTCTTGGGCCCGAATATGATCCTGCTCTCATTCATCACCAGTTTCATTTTCTCGGTGTCTGTCTTTTTCCTAATCCCAGGGGCTCAACTCGAGATCATGGAACTCGGACGCCGCTACCGCATCAACCCGCGACATGTGTTGGGAATCATCATCCTCGGCGTCGCCGGGGGACTGATCTTGGGTGGCTGGGTCTTTCTTCAGGGTGCCTTCTCCTTCGGGGGGGGCTCCATGCGCTATGCATGGGCTTTCGAGGCCAAGCCTTGGTATTTCGGCGATTTCAGTTCCAAGCTCTCCGTCGCCGCTTCTGGTGCCCACGCGGGAGGGCAAGCACTCTCCCCCGAAAACTTGGGATACATCTATGGAGGGGCTGGAGCAGTCATTCTCACATTACTTCGCCAGCTTTTTGCAGGCTTCTGGCTCCACCCCATCGGTTTCATTCTCGGTCCCTCCCACATGTGCCTTGGTATCTGGGGAAGCCTCCTCGTGGCCTGGGTGCTCCGCCTCCTCTTCGTCCGATTCGGCGGGGCCAAGGCTGTCCGTTCGTTGCTCCAGCCGTTTTTTGTCGGCGTTTTCACGGGATCGGTGGCCAGCTGGGTGTTCTGGTTCGTCTGCGCCGCCATCCTTAGGTCCCGTGGGGTCGAACAGGTCTACGGAGCCCTCCCATGAAGAGAGAAAAACACGCTCCCCATGGTCGGTCGGAAACCCCGGCGACATACAATCGTCCCCTCCTCTCGCTCCTTCTTTTCGCGCTCCTTCTCGTGGCGGCCCTTGCCGGCTTCCTGATCCTTTTCGCGCCGCCGCTCAGGACCGAGGGTATCAGTACCCGTGCGGCCTTGGACTCATCGGCCCTCCGGGGAGCGTTCAATCGTCAAGAAATCGACGCCCTTCGGACCAAGATCGCATCCTTCGGTCCTAGGGGCCTAGGACAGCCGGGACATGGCGCTGTGGCCAACTTCCTGGCGGGCCAATTCCGCGCCGACGGGCTTCAGGTGATCGAGCGCCGTGACATGGTTGTCGCCCCGGTCACGGACGTCTCGGAGATCCTCTTCCCAGACGGGCATCCCCTACCGGGTGTGGAACTCCACCCCTTCATGCCCAATCTCTTCCAGCCCGTGGCGACCCCTGAGGGCGGGCTGAAGGGGCGCCTTGTCCTCCTTGATAAAAAAACGATCGCCACGCGAGACGACTTTTCGGGGATCATCGGTGTGGTCGATATGGCGGATGCTCCCTATGACCTTGACTGGATCCGCTATGCCCAACTCGGTATCAGTGGCCTTATCATCACTGGCAAAGGGGCAACTGAAGCTGCATGGACCCCTCTGCTCGCAAACAAAATGGTCTCGACCATCCCCGTCAACTTCCTCCGGGCCTATGCCTCTCCCGAGATCCTGAAACACCTTGGGAGAGAGGTCTCGATCCGCCTCGAGCAGCGCTACCGCGAGGTCGAAAATAACTCCGTCATCGGGATCCTCAAGGCCTCCAAGCCCACCCGTCAGGCACTCGTCATCACCGGTCACTACGACACGTACGGTATCCTCCCATCACTGGTCGATGGTTCGATCCAGGCCTTCTCCCCTGCCATGGTGCTTTCTCTTGCCCGGGGACTTTCGCTCTACCGCGACACGCTTCAACGCGATGTGATCTTCATTCTCGACGGTGCTGAAATGATGGGAGGCATCGGCGAGGCCTCTGTCGTCGCCGCATTTGGGCCTGCCGACGCCCAGGTCGGCATCTCCCGGCGGATAGAAGTCGAACTCGCCGAAAATACACGCTCCCTTCGTTATGTTGATGCCTGCCTGGATCTGATGAAGGATCCGCTCTTCCTCTCCGATCCCGAAGTCTCGCTTCGTGATCTCTCTAAACTCGACTCAGGTGCCAGAGCCTTCCTCGATGCCCAGACCGCCACGGTCCTCAACACTCTGGTCTTCGAGTCCGGGGAGCAGGTCCTGCAGGCAAAGCTTGCCATCGCCAGGGCCGGCAACTTCGTCTCCTCGGATCCACTCTACGAAAATCTTCAGAAGGCCCTTGCCCACCAGAATGCATTCAAGGCGGCCTCCTCGGCTTCCGTGTCGACACTCATGGAGACGCAGCGCGGGACGATTGCCTCGACGGATATTCGCAAACGGCTTCAGGAGAGGATCGGGAAGCTTGCCGCCTATCACAGATTCAAACAGGGCCGCCTTGAAAGCGATCGATCGATCCACGAGCTTGCTTCCAGCTATCAGTCGGTCATTGCCGCCTCACCGCGCATGCTCCCAGCTTCCGGCGAGCCTTCCACATCTTCTAAGTCCTCCCTTGCGCTGCTGCCATCGGACAGTGACCGCGGAGTAAGGCGGTTCACCGAGGGGTTGGAACGCGAGATGCCGCCGATGCTTCAGGACGTGATTAGCAAGGCGGAGTTCAGGAAAAGCATCGAATTGGGACCCGTCTGGCAGCCAGCTTTTTCAAAAAATTATCAAAACGTAGGTCAGATGCCGGTTGGCTCCAAGTTCTGGAACCAATTCTTGATTCCAGGATTTACCGTCGTGAATACCGACCGACTTGCCTCCTATCAAAAACTGCTGCTCCCGCGCTCCAGTGAAAGAGAGGCCTCCTCAGAGGGGCTCGGGCAGTCGCTCGACTTTTTCGGTGATCTGGCGCTTACCATCGCCAGTCGTTCCTCTGCCTACCGCCCTCCGGCACATGCATTAATCCGAAGCCTCAGCGGCCGAGCCCTTGCCTCCCATGTGGGCTCTTCCGTGGTTCCCAACTTCGCCCTGGAGGGAACCCTGGTCGGGGCCACGGTAAACAATGAGGATTACAGGGATAAATCCCCCGGGCACTTCCGCCAAGTGCTTCTGATGACCGATCCCTACGGCCGCTTCGAGCTTGAGGGAAGCCCTTCCGACTTCAACCTAGACGGCGAAAATTTGAGTCCCCAGGCATTCTGGTTCACCAAGGGGGGCATCATTTCCTGGGTGAAGGATGTGACGGGCAGCACGCTCTTCAAATCCGAAAAACTCCCGATGTCGGAACCTGAGCATCATGATGTCAACCTGGTCCTCTTCCGCGCCGCGCCTGTCTCCTTCCTGGATCTGACTGATCCCCAGACCATGAGGGACTACACTGATGCGAGTCTTCTCACCAGGGAGGGGCTATACCCCTTCGTCCACTCCGCCTCATACAAGCTGACTGGAGGGTTTACCATTTTCGTTCCTCCCGGAGAGTTTTTTTATGCGGCGATGCGTGGAGGGGAAGCTGACAACCCCCTTGTCCAGTCGATCCGTTCTTTCCTGATCAATCCCGGCCAGACGGCGAGATCGAAACGATCCGGCTACCTTCCCGCCGACCACCCCATCTTCCCCTCCATGAACATCCCGATGGCAGAGTCGATGCTCTCACTCAATAGCGAGCGGGCCTCGCTTCAGAAGCGACGTCACATGCTGGATGGAGGCACTGAGGAGTTCATCGAGCGCAGTCGCAAGTTGCTCGATGCCGCCCTTGCCCCCGGTATCGCCCTGCTCGACTCGCTTCAGTCAGCCAGGGAGTCGGCCGCCTACTCGACCCTGATACATCCCATCCTGCGCTCCAACATCAGCGGGGCGGTCATCAGTATTCTCTGGTATCTAGGACTGCTGGTCCCATTCACCTTCTTCTTCGAGAAACTCGTAACCGGCTTCTCAGACATTCGAAGGCAGTTAGCCGCGCAGGTTCTCATTTTTCTCTCCGTTTTCCTCATGCTGCGCCTGATGCATCCCGCCTTCGAGATCATCCGCTCCTCGGTCATGGTTCTGCTCGGCTTTGTGATCCTGCTCATCGCCGGGGGAATGACGCTCCTCTTTGCCGGAAAGTTCCGCCAAAACCTCGAACTTCTCCAGCGACTCCGCGGTAACGCGGAGGGAGCGGGGGTCAACACCATGGGAATTGTCATGACCTCGTTCATGCTCGGTCTCAACAACATGCACCGCCGCAAGGTTCGTACCGGCCTCACATGCGCCACCTTGGTTCTTATCACCTTCGCGATGATTGCCTTCACCTCGGTGCGTTCCGGCCTTACCGAGAAGCAGATCACTCTCGGCCCGGCCCCCTACCAGGGCCTCCTGGTCAAGAAGCAGAACGGGCGACCGTTGGATGACTCGGAGATTATTGCGCTGAAGTCCAGGTTTAGGGAGCAGTTTCCTGTCTGTACCCGTTCCTATTATGTTGGATCCACCAGTTGGCCATTCGCAGAAAGGAATAATCCCGAGATCGATATCCGTCCTCCGGAGGGTGCCTTCAACGGACGCAGCACGAAAGCCCGCTCGATCCTGCTGTTTGAGAGCAAGGAACCGTTGGCGGGGAAAATATCCCTCCTTACCAAACCCTACTGGTTCCCGTCCAATCCTACCCGCGGCGAACTTCGTCCGGTCATCATCTCCGACCGCATCGCCGCTGACCTCGGCGTGACTCCGGAGCAGGTGAACGGACCGATTTCCGTACGTGTCACCATCAACGACGCCCCATTCCGTGTTGCCGGGATCTTCGACTCCCAGAAGCTCAATGATCTCCATGACATCGACGGCAGGGGGCTGCTTCCTCCCGACATTACTGCGCTGCACGATATCGTTAGAGATGGCGCTAACAACGTGCTCTTCAGACTGGAAGACCCGCGCATCCTCGCGGAGGATGTTGTCTTGATGCCCAGTAAACCGGACACTCCTCCTCCCCATGGGAATCTCCAGAAGCCATCCTGCGCCGTCATCCTCGACCGACTCGAATACCGTAAGGCACGTGAAGTCGTTTTCCGATTCCTCGAACAGACTGGGACGACAAACTTCTTCGGGCTTGATGGTGTCGCTTACTCGGGCAGTTACGCACGTTCCTCCTCGGTCCAGGGTCTACTCGACATGATCATGCCGCTTGTGATCGCTGCGCTGACGGTTCTCAACACGATGAAGGGGTCGGTATATGAGCGCCGGGACGAGATCTATGTCTATAATGCCGTGGGCATCGCGCCCCGCTACATCTTCTTCATGTTCTTCGCCGAAGCCTTTGTTTACTCGGTCGTCGGAGCTGTCCTCGGATATCTGCTGGCCCAGGGGACCGGGTATGTCCTGACCCTGCTTGACCTGACCGGTGGCCTGAACATGACCTTTGCCGGACCCTCCACCATCATTGCCTCCCTCGCCGTGAGCGCCGCCGTTTTCTTCTCAACGATCTTCCCCGCACGCACCGCCATGAAGATCGCTGCGCCGAGCGAAGATTCGGGCTGGAGCATGCCCGATCCGGAAGGTGACGAGATCTCCTTCACTCTTCCCTTCACCTTCACTCCCCGCGAACGTATTTCCGTGCTCGCCTTCTTCCACCGGTTCCTGGTCGATCACGGCGAGGGGGGGTCGGGAAGCTTCCATGCCGGCCCTCCTCGCCCCGGCATTGGGGGGGGGGAGGATCTCGTGCCGATGCTCAAGGCGACCATCTGGCTTAAACCCTACGATCTAGGTGTCTCCGAGGAGTTGACGATCTCGCTCCCCTTCGATGAGGAGACCGAGGAATATATCGCCCGAGTCTCCGTCCTCCGACTCTCGGGCACCCGGGAGTCCTGGACGCGTCTGAACCGCACGCTTGTGGCGGGACTCCGCAAGCGTTTCCTGCACTGGCGCGCCGTTCCCTCCGCACAGAAGGATCGATTCTACACCGAGGCATGCGAGTTGCTCTCCGAGGAATCCCAGAAACAGCCCTCTTCGGATCATCATCTCCCGGACCACTCCGCCGCGCAACCCCATGACTGAATCACCCGACCATCACGTCCGTAGCACCGGATTGCAGGATGCCGAGCTCGAGCGTTACCGCACGCTTCTGGAGGTTCCCAAGACCTTCAAGGATGGCTTCGGTTGGACGACGGTGGTTGGTATCTTCTTCTGCGGCCTGGTGATGATGCCCGGCACGATCTACCTGGGCCTCATGACCGGGGGCGACATGGCCTCGGCAGGGAGTTGGGTCACGCTGATCCTTTTCGGAGAGATCGCCCGACGGGCGATGCAACCCCTCAACAAGCAGAACCTCGTCGTCCTTCTCCACGCGGCCAACGTGATGCTGGGCGGTGCGATGCTCTTTCCTGGAGGCCCTCTTGCACAACTGGTCTACCGTTCCTATCTCATCACGAGTGATGCCGTGCGCGATGTAGGGATGACCAGTTGCTTTCCCAAGTGGTTTGTCCCTTCGCCCGAGAGCCAGGCGATCCTCCAGAGGAATCTCCTGCATGCAGACTTCCTTGTCCCCATAGCCCTGATAGCCTTCTGTCTTCTGATCGGACTGATCAAGAAATACACCCTCGGCTATTTTCTCTTCCGCATCACCTCGGATGTGGAGCGCCTCGCATTCCCCCTTGCGCCGATCGCCGCGCAGGGAACGATGGCGCTTGCGGAGGAGGATGAGGAGAAGGCCTCGCGAAAAAAAGGCTCCCCTGATGCCTCCGGGAAAAAAGCGGGCGGGATGACCCGCTGGCAGATCTTCACCTTAGGTATCATGATCGGGTTGCTCTACGGCTTCATTCAGGTCGGGATCCCATCGATCACAGGCTTGTTCCTCGAGAAGCCGGTCTTCATCCTCCCTCAGCCCTTTCTGGACACGACGATCCTCACCGAACACATCCTTCCGGCGACACCCACGGGGATCAGCCTTGATCTGGGGATTCTCTTCTTGGGATTCGTCCTCCCCTTCTGGGCCGTGGTCGGGACCTTTGCGGCCATCGTGATAACAATGGTAGCCAACCCACTCCTTCATGCCTCCGGTATCCTCTCCAGGTGGCAACCCGGCATGGACACGGTCAATACCAGCTTTGCCAACAGCATCGACTTCTGGATGAGCTTCGGCATCGGAACCGCCCTAGGCATCTCGGTCATCTCCATTTTCTCCACACTGCGAAGCCTCGTGAAGCGTCTCCGCGAGGCCAGGGAGAAAGGTGAGGGGAGTGGCGCCCCGAGGGAGAATATCTGGGCAGTGCCCGAGGGCCGCGGTGATTATCCCCTCTGGATGGCGCTGGCGGGCTACATCGTTGCCGCGAGTCTGATGATTTTCGTGGTTCACCTCTTGGTCCCCGCTTTTCCCCTGCTCTTCCTTATCTTCTTTGCCTTTTTCTATTCCCCCTTCATTTCGTACGTTAATGCCCGTCTGTTAGGCATGTCCGGACAGACCGTCGAGATCCCCTTTATTAGGGAAGGATCATTCATCCTTTCGGGGGCCAAGGGTGTCGATATCTGGCTCGCCCCCATTCCTATCGAGAACTACGGATCCCTTGCCCAGTCCTTCCGCGTCAATGAACTCACCGGGGTGAAATTCTGGTCGCTCTTCAAAGCCGAGATTGTGGCCATACCCGTGCTCTTCATTCTCTCGCTACTCTTTTGGGCGTTTCTTTGGAATTCAGGCCCCGTCCCCTCAGAGCTTTTCCCAAATGCCGCACTGCGCTGGGAACTGATGAGTAAGCAGCAGGCGCTGCTTTACTCCTCGACCTTCGTTCCCCCCGGTCAGGATCCCTCCATTTCCAATATCGCCGATACCGAGTTCATGAAGTCGATCCACCCAACTGTGATCGCTGGGGGATTCGGATTGACTGTGATCCTTTTCACCTTCCTGAGCATCTTTGGTCTGCCTGTGATGCTTATTTACGGATTGGTGAGAGGTTTCGGTGACCTCCCCCATTCCATGATCATCGAGATTGTTGGGGCGATAATCGGCCGGTATTATTTCTGGAAGAAATTCGGCGAGAATAACTTTCTGCGTATGGCTCCGACCATTCTGGCCGGCTACTTGACCGGAGTGGGACTCATCGCCATGGCCACCGTCGCCATGAAACTCATCCAGCAGGCTGTCTCCGGATCTCCTTTCTGAAGCCCATGAGCACAATACTCCACCCCGCTGTCTCTCCGATCGGAAACCAGGTGCGGCTTCCCTTTCATGTGGCGTGGGAAATCGTGATTCAGGGGATAAGGATCCGGATGGGGCGCTCATTGGTCACTCTTTTCGGCGTTGTGCTCGGGGTGGCCTTCCTCATGTCCATTATCTCAGCGGGACTCATCAAGGGGTCGGTTTCCGGCGAAATCGAACTTCGCCAACGCGTCGCGGCGATGATTGGATTCCTCTTGGCTGACACAGGCCCCCTCTCGGGAAAAGCACTCGCCATTCACAATGACACAATACCCAATGCCACGGAGGACCGATTTATTGAGGCGCTCCGCCGGGAGGGCGTGAGTGAAATCGTTTCCATCGACGAGCTCCGGGTACGTGATGAACAGAAGTTGTACGCCGCCATTGTTGTCATCGGCGGAAGCCTTCCCGGGGAGATCTGGACAAAAACCTCCCCCTCCCTGAGCCATCCACTTATCGCATTCACCCAGCCCGCTCCATCGCATCCCGCGGGGGCCTCGGTCGTACAACTCGAGCGCGAACCCTCCGCCGAAGATCTCAAGAAGCAGTCCGTTGCCCAGAAGAGTGACCGGGTACGTACCATCTGGATCGTCACCATCGCGATCCTTGTGACAATGATCAGCATCAGCAATGCCCTGCTTATGTCCGTGACAGAGCGCTTCCGGGAGATCGGCACTATGAAGTGCCTTGGAGCCCTCTCCTCCTTTATCAGAAGAATCTTTTTCATTGAGTCGGCCCTGATCGGTTTCATCGGAAGCTTTATCGGTTCGGCCTTCGGGCTGATTTTCTCCCTCGCGGTCTACTCAGCCACCTTCGGCCCGGGGCTTGTTTTCTCTTCACTTCCCGTAGTTTGGCTCACCGCTGCGTACCTAGTCTGCACGGTCGGGGGCATCCTGGCGGCGGTGATCGCCGCCATCTACCCGGCGGACTTTGCCTCCCGAATGGTTCCGGCCACCGCCTTGCGCACCAACATCTGACGCCATGGAAGTCACCCCTAAAAAACTGCGGGCTCTGCTGGCCGGATCGGAGTGCGAGAGTTCCGGATGCATCACCCGTGCTGTCGGGGTGAAAAAAGTTTACCGTACCGGCGAGCAGGAGACCCACGCCCTGCGTGGCGCGACCCTCCAGATCCACCGTGGTGAATACCTCTCCATTATGGGTCCATCGGGTTCGGGGAAGTCGACTCTTTTCAATATGATCGGGGCCCTCTCCAAGCCCTCCGAAGGAAAAGTCTACATCGATCAAGTTGACGTGGCTCAACTCGACTTCGACGAGCTCGCCTGGTTCCGCTGCCGTAAGATCGGCTACATATTCCAGAGCTACAACCTCGTGGCGACGATGACCTGCCTTGAGAACGTCACTCTTCCCATGAGCTTTGCCGGAGTCGATGCCGAGGAGGCACACGAACGGGGTGTCGAGTTACTTCAACTCGTTGGCCTCGGAGGTCGCTTCCTCCACAAACCGAGCGAGCTCTCTGGAGGTCAGCAGCAGCGTGTCGCGATCGCCCGTGCTCTGGCTAATCGTCCCGAGATCATCCTTGCCGACGAACCGACCGCCAACCTGGACCAGAAAACCGGAGAGGAGATGATTTCCCTGCTCACTAAACTCCGCAACGAGCTCGGAGTGACCGTCATCTCCGCCACCCATGACCTCAAGATGCTCAAGTGTTCCGATCGTATCTTCTGGATTCGCGACGGGGTCATCGAGCGTGTCGCCCGCCCCTCCGAGATTGACTTCAGCTCGGGTGAATTCCACTGACCCATTGATTCACAAATCCATTGAACGCGACCACAATCATCCCCATCACACCCGAAAGCGATCTCTCCGAGCAGGAACAGCATCCACTGGATGCCATCCCCGTGCCGGTGCCCGGGGTCGAAACCAGGTCCGATTCCTACGGCAACCTCCATCTCCGGCTGGCCATCGAGCAGGGAGGATGGTTGGATGAATTCTTCAGGAACCTCCTGCACTATAAACCCTCGCGACAGCTCTGTCTCGATAGGAACGGTGCCGACTTCTGGGGACTCCTTGACGGCGTCAGGAGCCTCCGTGTGATCTCCGTCATCATGGCAGCCCGGTCAGGTCTTGAGGAGCATGCCGCCGAGGAGTCCGCGGTCCTCTTCACTAAGATGCTAATGACCCGACGGTTTCTTCTCTTGGAGATCCCCCTCTCACACCATGCTTCACACATTTTTCCCACTTCATGAGTCAGGACATCATCATCCGCACCGAGAATGTCAAGAAGCTCTACCGCCTTGGAGACGAGGAGATCTGGGCACTCAAGGGGATCTCTATCGATATCCGACGAGGCGAATTTCTCTCGATTATGGGTCCGTCGGGATCGGGGAAGTCGACCTTCTTTAACCAGATTGGGGCCCTTGACGTGCCGACCGAGGGAAAGGTTTATTTCGAGGGGGAATCGCTCTTTGACCTACCCGAGAGCAAGCAGGCTTGGATCCGGTGTAATCGCATCGGCTATATCTTCCAGACATTCAATTTAATGCCAGTCATGAGCGCGCTGCAGAATGTCGCTCTCCCAATGACTTTCCAGGGGGCTTCCCGCGAGGAATCCTCCGCACGCGCCGCAGCTATCCTCGAGCGAGTCGGTCTTGGTCATCGCCTCCACCACAAGCCCTTTGAACTCTCCGGCGGCCAGCAGCAGCGGGTCGCAGTGGCCCGCTCCCTAGCCAACACACCCTCCGTCATTCTGGCCGACGAACCGACCGGAAATCTCGACACAAGGACCGGCGGGGAGATCATCGAACTTATCAAGGAACTCAATATCAATGAGGGCGTCACCGTCATCTGCTCCACCCATGACGAAAAGATGCTTGCCGCTAGCAACAGGGTCTGCTGGATCAGTGATGGTCAGCTTGATCGGATCATCGAACACTAGAGCGGTTTTGATTAAGATGCAGACAAAAGTTTTGCGGATGCCATGAGGTGGTGGGCAAGGAGCAAGCGAAGCGGGTGTAGTCACCGCATTCGCTGCGCTGGGTCCGCGATCGGCGCTCTAACCTGCTCATCACTTTCATCTTCGGAGTTTGGGTTGAATGGGATGAGCGTGAACCAATGCTATGACCCTCTCCCGATTCCCCATCTGCGGCAGCGGCCCTGCTGCGAAGTGATCGGACGCGGGTGACTGCATCACATCGCCCGGGATCGGGAGCACAAGTTCGGCTCCGTACCCGCCTCGCATGATGGTCTTCGGATGGTCGTAGCCTACCCAGACTCCGCAGGTCAGTCCCTCGGTGTATCCGAGGAAGCACGCGTCGCCGAAGTGCTCGGTGGTGCCGGTCTTCCCGGCAGCCGGCTTGCGGAGTCCGAGCTCAGCCGACTTGGCCGCCGTGCCCCGCGTCATGACCTCGGTGAGCATTGCAGTGGTGGTCTTTGCAGCTACGGGATCAATAACGGAAACGCGTCCATGGGTGGCGCGGAAGAGGGGAGTCCCATAGGCATCGGTGACCTGCTCGATGAGGTGTGGATGAAGGCGTGATCCTCCAGTGGCCAGGGCCGTGTAGGCGACAGTGACATTCTTAAGGGTCGACCCGAAACTGCCGAGGCGACACTACTACTGGCACGTGAGCAAATCCCCAAGGAACCACTCATCCACTACAACCTGGCTTGTTACGCGGCGCAGCTTGGGAACCTGGACGACGCGAAGCGGATTTTAGAGCGTTTTTGAATTAGGTGTAAACATAACCTGAGGCATCGAAGTAGTTAGAACACTGCAAAGGTAAAAAGTGGGAAGGTGGGAACTAAGCCCGAGGGGAAAGGCAACCAAGCCC
>CAIOJL010000030.1 GCA_903858595.1 uncultured Spartobacteria bacterium
TCCTTCATCAGCCTCATCCCTCCCCATGCCGTCACCTTCTCGTCGCTGTACTCAATCTCGTATTGCGGGTTCACCATATGGGTGATGCTCCCTTCTCTGTTATCCCATGCCTATCGCAAAATCTGGGATGAAAACTACGATCCCCGTAACGGTCTCCACGATCCTTCTATTGGTCACGAGCGGCTGCACGACGGTCACCGACCGATATGGAAACACCCGTTCGGTGATGACTCCTATGGGGGCAGCGGTTGTTCAGACCGCTACGGCTACAGGCATCGGCGCAGGTACAGGAGCCCTTCATGAGAGGCTCTAATCCTGTCGCTATCGGTGCCGTGAGTGCCGGCGCTGG
The DNA here is from genome assembly GCA_903858595.1 of uncultured Spartobacteria bacterium. GTDB lineage: Bacteria > Verrucomicrobiota > Verrucomicrobiia > Chthoniobacterales > UBA6821 > UBA6821. Next base: position 350 of record CAIOJL010000030.1, read on the forward strand.
AAGCATAGGCTCCCAGGCCATCAACGCCTTCATTCCGAAATCGAACTAGGTTCTAAAGTGTACCGCAACCCGGCTTGGGAGATTCCTCCCGAGCTTTGTCACAGGGGTCGGGTCTATTATTGGGCAGCTGGAGGAGTTTCCGTAGAGTCCTCTGGAGTCTCCACGACAGCGTCTGGATTCTCGACGATATCATAGTCGCCTGAGGGCTTCCCTTCGGCCTTGGCTTTTTTCTTTTCTTCCTTCTTGCGCTTTTTCTCCATTTCTTTCCTGCGCTTCTCGAATCCGTAATTGATTTTTACCATGGGTTGTTCTGTTGGTGATGTGGGTTATTGGCACAGGTGAGGTAGCGACTAAAGGTCGCCAACGTCACCGTTTAGCCATTTGTTGAATTTCTCGTCGAGTCTCTCGAGCATGGACGCGGTATCCCGGTCCATATTGGTGAACTGGGCCCATTTCAAGATGTCCTTGGACTTTCCGGAACCCTCGATCTCCCCGATGAAGTCCTCCACTAGGACTCCCTGCGAGGCATAGGTGCCGCGGAGGTGCTCCTTGCAGAGTTCGGCTGTCTGGTTCTGCCTGTTCTTAGTCCCGATGCCCATTCAGAAGGAAAGTAGGGCTCTCGTAGGAAGGCTTAAAGAAGAGCCCGCAAGAGTGGAAGAGAAATGGGCCGAGTAACTCAATAGGCAATTAGTCTACTCTATTTCTGCCCGCACACTAATAAAATTATCAAAAAGTCTCCTCGAACTTTCGCCGAGCCATCAAGCGCATTTCTTTATTTTATCTTGCAAAACATGGAAAGCCGTTCACTTTGAAGGAGTTCGATATTTAGTGATTCGTTGCATGGTGGATTGCCCGTTGATTTTTTCGATGGTGATTTGAAACCCGGTTCTCGGGAACAGCTCTGATTAGCAGATTTCAACACCAACAAAAAACACATCATATGAAACTATACGTAGGCAATCTGACCTTTGACACCACCGACCAGGATCTCCGCGAGCTCTTCACACAGTACGGCAAGCCGACAGACGTCGCCCTTGTTACCGATCGTGAGACCGGCCGTTCCCGCGGATTCGGCTTTGTCACCATGGGCAACGCCGAGGAAGGCAATGCAGCTATCAGCGCTCTCGAGGGCAAGGATTTTCAGGGTCGCAACCTGACCGTCAATGAGGCACGTCCCCGCGAGGATCGTCCCCAGGGCGGTGGTGGTGGCCGCTCGTTCGGAGGAGGCGACCGCGATCGCGGTCCTCGCCGCTACTAATCCGGCAAATTGGGTCGCCGGAAGGCCCCAAGAAACCAATCAATCAAGGCGGAGTTCCCGAAAGGGGACTCCGCTTTTTTGTATTCTTCCATGAACTTCTCATCAGCCGATTCATCCTCCAGCTGGCTGAGAACGCAGCTCCCCTGAGGATACTCCTGAAGATAGCATGAGATGTAGTCAGCGATCGCCTTCGCGATCACAGGGAAGGTTACTAAGCGTTGGTCCAGGAGCTTTCCCTGCACATCCTTCCGGTCGATGAACTCGATCTCCAGAAAACATTTGGGAACCTTGTCGAGCTGCGGATATCTCTGCATCTGATAGAAGAGATAGGCGCCCGTGCCGTCATGGATATGGTAGTCGTTGAGGGAATCCATCGCCGGTGAGCGGGGGAGAAAATTCCGTACAGCCGCCGAGGTAGCCGCTGTAAGCTCGTCTGCAAAGCGGAGGTCGTCCTCGTGGTTGAGGCTGAAAAACCTGCTGTGGATCAGGGCGACCGTACCGAGAGCTGCTCCGTGGCGGAAGGTATTGAAGTGGATGCTGACCAAAGCTGCGGGATTCAGTGAGTCGGCTGCCACCTTGGCCCGCTGGGCGAAGTCGGGGTTCCAGTCATTGGTCCTGGTGAGGATGCAGCGGATCTTCGGTGCGCGATTGGGACCGCGTTCCGATTCAAAGGCGCGCTGGATCTCCTGGGAAAGCTCGAGTGTGAGATCCTTCTCCCTGAGGCCCGAGGGAGAGGTGGCGTTGTTGGGCGAGGAGTTCGACTTCAGGAGGTGTGTCCCGGTAATATTCGTTCCCCCATGACCCGGGTCAATGATCACCGTCACCTCCCCGGCGGCAAAAATGCCGTTCGTGAAGACCGTGAGAAATGCAAGGAGACCGATGAGGAAAATCGTGAGCGAAGGGTGCCGAAATCGCTTCACGGAATCCATCACATCCCAGGATACCTCCTGGCGAGAAGGGAGGCGAGTTCCATGGGATCGGAGATCCTGAAGTCGGCGCTGGCGTGGTTGGTCCCCCAGTCACGACGGGGAGGAACCTTCTGAGCGGCAACATTGACGCTGAGTGTACGGGCACCAAGGCTCATGAGGCGGTCATCGAGACTCAATCCCAGATCGCCGTGACCCGTATGGGCTGAGCCGACAATAAGGAGGACTTTGTCTCCGTGCACGTTCCTGAGCACGTTCTTGGCAATGATCTGGTTGCGGTAAGAAATCATCGGATCAGTCATGCTCACATTGGCCATTGATGTATCAACAAGGACAACGGTGGCCTTGTATCGGGATGCCATTTCGGCGACATCCAGGACGCTCATGATGCTTTCCGTGCCGAGCAACCTGCGGGCACACTCGACCTTCTGACGATTGTCCAGGTAAGCCGACAGGGGGCAGTGGACGATCATCGAGCTCGCGAATTCCCGCTTATCATCAGCTCTCTTGGGGGAGGCGTAGTACTTGTTGAAGGAGTCTTGAAGGTCGCTCGAGAATTCAAAGGCAATGCTTCTGAGATTCGTGGTCTTGAGCAGGTTCTCCAGAGCCAGCATGGTCAGGAGACGGCTTCTCTTATTCCCGTGGTCAAATCCGATGATGATGACAACAGGGAGCCCCGTGGAACTCATCGCAGGACCTGTAAGTGTGACGGAAGGACCAAGGGAAGGTTTTCTCTTGGCAAAGAAAAGCTCCGCGCAAGACGGAACGGCAGTGATACTGCTCTTATCGTCGTCGGAACAAACTGAAGGCGGAAGCGCCCCACGGAAGGCAGATGCAAGTGGGGAATAATAGGAGGAATTGCCCCCGATATCGATTGCCGGACCGAGTGAGCGCGTCATCGGGACACCTCTTGACTGAAGCAAATTCAAAATCACAAAGACACTCAGGAACAGGGGGATCAGGATGAGGGCCGAGTGAACAAAGGGGTGCCTCGGTATATCCGAAATCAGCGGCAGTACTTTCTTGTGCCACGATCCTGCGGGATCGGTTGTCTGCGGGCTGCCTTTGGTACCGAAAAAGTCTTTCATACCCAAAGCATCGGGTGATGCAGCCAACCTCCAAAGCTGGAATCCCTAAGGAATGAGCTTATTGACGAACGTCGATGCGCTCCACCAAGTCTCCGGCCTCTATTCTCTCTCTTCGGAAGCGAATAATTCAGATTCCTCGATCTTGAGCAGATCATCAATATCAAGGGCTGGGGCCGCTGGCTGACCGGGTAGGCTCTCCACATTGCGAAGGCTCCGCTCGATGGCCCGGGAACGCGTGCCGACAGTCTCGATCTTGTTGGTGGCTTCCTGAAGCTTCTTTTTCACGCCATCCAGAGCATCCCCGAACTTAGCGAACTCGGACTTCACATCACTAAGGGTCTTCCAGACTTCACTCGACTGCTTCTGGATCGTGAGTGTCTTGAAGCCCATCTGGAGGCTGTTCAGGAGGGCGGCAAAGGTCGTGGGTCCTGCAAGGACGACGCGATGCTTTCCCTGCAAATCCTCGATGACTCCCGGAATCCGGATGATCTCGGCAAAGAGTCCCTCGGTCGGGACGAACATGACGCCGAAGTCGGTGGTGTGAGGAGGATTGAGGTACTTGGAAGAGATGTCCTTAGCGCACTTGAGAACGGCATCGCGCAACGCCTTGGTCGATTCCTCGATAGCAACGAGATCGGCGCGCTCCTGGGCCTCGTGGAGGCGCTTGAAGTCCTCGATGAAGAACTTGGCATCCACGGGTAGCCAGACGACGGAATCATCCTCTCCCTTGCCCGGGAGCTTGATCGCGTACTCGACGATCTCGCCTGAAGCGGGGTTCGTCTTCACGTTCTTTTCGTACTGCGCAGGCGTGAGCATCTGCTCCAGCAAAGCTCCCAACTGGACCTCGCCCCAACCGCCGCGGGTTTTCACGTTGGTGAGGACTTTCTTGAGATCCCCAACGCCGATGGCGAGGTTCTGCATCTCGCCAAGTCCGCGGTGGACCTGCTCGAGGCGATCGGAGACCTGCTTGAAGGATTCGCCGAGTCGCTTCTCCAGGGTCCCTTGGAGCTTCTCGTCGACAGTGCGGCGCATCTCCTCGAGTCGGAGGGCGTTGTCGTCACGGAGCTCCTTGAGCTTGGTCTCCATGGTGGCGCGGATGCTCTCGAACTTCGTGTCGTTGGCGCTCGTGAGTGCCGTGATGGTCTCGGAGAAGGACTGCAGGCGATCATTCTGGGACTGTCCGAGGAGGGTAAGTCCGTTCAGGAGCGAGGCGTTACCTTGGTTGAGCATGGTCACGGTCTCCGTGCGGCCGTCACGAGCATGGGTGGCGGCTTCCTGACGGGTGAGGTCGAGTTCCTTGCTCAGGACGGCTGCATGCTGATCGTGCATGGCGCGAATTTGCTCCAACTTGTCAACGATTTCCTCCGGGCTTGTACCTTGAGAAGACGCGGTGGGCTTTCTTAGCTGAATCACCAGCACCGCGATCAGCAGAACAACGATGAGTGAAAGCAGAAGGAGTTCCATTACAGGAACGACATTACCCGGAAGTCGCGGAATTTTCCCCTCAATTCCTCTTTTTTCTCAAGGAATTCTGCTATTATTTTTTTCAATGGTCACCATCACTTCTACCTACGACGGCTGTCTCCGCTGCACCGCCATCCACGGCCCCTCCGGCGTCAAGCTGATCACCGATGCCCCGCTCGACAACCACGGCAAGGGTGAGAGTTTTTCACCCACCGATCTAGTCGCCACGGCTGTCGCCAACTGTATGATGACCGTTATGGGAATTGCCGCAGTAAGGCACGGAATCGACCTGAAGGGTACGATCGTCACTATTGGCAAGGAGATGAGTTCCGACCTGCCCCGCCGCATCGTCGGCCTCAAGTCCGTGATGACTATTCCCCTACCCTCCGATCACCCGCAACGTGCTTTGCTAGAGAATGCCGCGAAGGCCTGCCCGGTTAAGCAGAGCCTGTCTCCGGAAGTCAACGCCTCGGTCGAGTTCCACTGGGCGGGGTAGTTTGGGAGATCGGCTATCGGGAGGCGGAGGCTAGTAACTAGAGCTCCCGGAGATGTCCGGAGGCTTGGTTCGCGAGAAAGTCCTCGTAGGCGTGACTTAACCCGGTCTCCAGATCATATTTCGGACGCCATCCGGTCGCGAGCAGCTTGGAGCTGTCCATCAGCTTGCGATGGGTGCCGTCCGGCTTGCTGGAATCCCAGGCAAGCTCTCCCGTAAAGCCCGTGACCTTGGCTATAAGCTCTGCGGCCTCACGGATCGTGACATCGTTACCATAGCCGACATTGATCCAGTCCGGAGGATTCTCCATCCCTAGAACTGCCAGAAGCCCAGCCGCCAAATCATCGGCATGGAGGAACTCACGTCGGGCGATACCGGTACCCCAGAGTGTCACGGTCTGAGCCCGGCTCTGCACGGCCTCGTGAAAGCGTCGGATGAGGGCCGGAAGCACGTGCGAATTCTCCGGATGGTAGTTGTCACCGGGTCCGTAGAGATTGGTCGGCATGGCCGAGTGGAAGAGAACTCCATACTGCTTGCGGTAGTATTGGCAGAGCTTCAGCCCGGTGATCTTGGCGATCGCGTAGGCCTCGTTGGTCGGCTCGAGCGGGGAAGTGAGCAGGCATTCTTCGGTCATTGGTTGCGGTGCCTCGCGCGGGTAGATGCAGGAACTGCCGAGGAAAAGGAGGCGCTTCACACCCTGTTGCCATGAAGCGTGGATGGTGTTGTGGGCGATCGCCAAGTTCTCGTGGAGGAACTCGGCGGGATAGGTGTTGTTCGCATGGATGCCGCCGACGCGGGCCGCGGCCACGATGACGACTTCAGGTTTCTCCTTCGTATAAAAATCGCGGACAGCCGCAGCATCCAGCAGGTCGAGTTTGCTTCGCGTGCGGAGCAGGAGATTCTCATGACCGAGAGCACGGAGGGCCCTGACGATGGCCGATCCGACCATGCCGTTGTGTCCCGCGACGTGGATGCGCGTGGAGGAATTCATTGACCTGGAAGGAGGGGAGACAGACGAAAAAAACCGCAATTGCCCGAGATTAGGGAGGTGTAACTCCCAGGTCGTTGCCTGTACCGGCACTCTGGTAGGCCAGCTCGCGGCGTGCCAACTCGAGGTCGGCATCCGTCATGATACGGACGAGTTCCTTGAACTTCACCTTCGGCTCCCAGCCGATCTGCTTTTTGAGCTTGGCAGGATCGCCGATAAGCAACTCCACCTCGCTCGGACGCTCGTAGCGTGCATCGTGCTTCACATACTGCTTCCAGTCCAGATCGAGAAGGCCGAAGCACTCCTCGCAGAATTCCCGAATCGTGTGGGTCTCGTTAGTGGCGCAGACATAGTCATCCGCCTTCTCATGCTGGAGCATGAGCCACATTACCTCGACGTATTCCTTGGCATACCCCCAGTCGCGCCGCGCATCGAGGTTGCCTAGGAAGAGCTCGTTCTGAAGGCCCATTTTGATTCGGGTTGCGGCCCGGGTGATCTTGCGGGTGACAAAGGTCTCGCCGCGTCGTGGGCTCTCGTGGTTGAAGAGGATGCCGTTGGAGGCGTGCAGATTGTAGGCCTCGCGGTAGTTGACCGTGAGCCAGTAGGAAAAGACCTTCGCGCAACCGTAGGGGGAACGGGGATGGAACGGTGTCGTCTCGATCTGGGGAACCTCGTGCACCTTTCCGAACATCTCGGAGGAGGAAGCCTGATAAAACCGAACGTCTTGGGTCAAGCCTGCCTCGCGGATCGCCTCAAGCAGGCGCACGGTGCTGAGTCCCGTGACATCTCCGGTATATTCCGGCACGTCGAAGGAGACGCGGACATGGCTCTGAGCACCGAGGTTGTAGATTTCGTCGGGGCGAAGTGCATAGAGGAGCTTGGTCAGTTGCGACGAGTCGGCCAGATCGCCGTAGTGGAGAAAAAGGCGTGTCCCAAGAACATGCGGATCCTTGTAGAGGTGGTCGATCCTGCTGGTGTTGAAGGTGGAGGCGCGGCGGATGATGCCGTGTACCTCATATCCCTTGGAGAGTAGAAGCTCGGCAAGATAGGAACCATCCTGACCGGTGATGCCCGTGATGAGTGCTTTTTTCATGCGCAAACCCTAGCATACAAGAGTCTGCTTGTCTTTCTGTATCAGGAGAAAGTTACAAGCCCCATGAGGACTTCCCTTATTGGATCCAAAGGAAGCTGACGCCGGGATTGGAGCGCTCCAGATCCCGATCAGTGCGGAGCTCCGGGGCAAGCGTGATCATTTCCAGGGAAACTGGGTGGAAGATCGAGAACTCTTCTCCTGAAGCATATCCCAGGATGTCACCGTCGCGCTGGTACTCGGCGAAGACTTTTCTTAAGCCCGTCCTCAGCACCCCTCCACGGCCACCCGAACCGTAGCCGTGGATGATCTTGAGAACGGAGATACCGTCTCCGTGGCAACGGCGCACTTCCAGCAGAAGTCGGCGCTTTGCTTCCTCGAGCGTCGGAAGTCCCTCCTTGATCGTTACTTCACGAAGAGACATTCAATCAGGATCTACTTTGTCTTAAAGACGAGTTCCCCACCGGCAACATCCGCCTTGATGATCTGACCCTCGTGGATTTTCCCATCCAGGATCTCCATGCTGAGGGGATCGAGAATCTTCTGCTGGATGACGCGCTTGAGCGGACGGGCGCCGTAGGCGGGATCGTAGCCCTCCTTGGACAGATAAGCGCGGGCCTTGTCGCTAAGCTCAAGTTGGATCTTCTGCTTGCCGAGGCGCGCGGAGAGACGGACGAGCTGGATATCGACAATCTTGCCGATCTCCTTGTCGGTAAGTCGGTCGAAGATAACGATCTCATCGACGCGGTTCAGAAACTCGGGGCGGAAGTGACCTCGAAGCGCCTCCATGACGCGCTTGTTCCGTTCCTCGACAGCCAGATCCTCCATGATGTATTGGCTGCCGATGTTGCTAGTCATGATGATAACGGTGTTCTTGAAGTCCACAGTGCGACCCTGACCATCGGTAATCCGTCCGTCATCGAGGACCTGAAGGAGGACATTGAAGACATCGCCGTGGGCCTTCTCCACCTCATCGAAGAGGATCACGGAGTATGGCTTCCGGCGGACCGCCTCGCTGAGCTGGCCACCCTCCTCGTAACCCACGTATCCGGGGGGAGCTCCGATGAGACGTGCCACGGTGTGCTTCTCCATGTACTCGGACATGTCGAGCCGGACGATGGCGTTCTCGTTGTCAAAAAGGAACTCGGCTAGGGCCTTGGAAAGCTCGGTCTTACCGACACCCGTGGGGCCAAGGAACATGAAGGAACCTATGGGGCGGTTCTCTTCCTGGAGGCCGGCGCGGGCACGGCGGACGGCGTTGGAAACGGCCTTGATGGCCTGAGCCTGTCCCACCACACGTTCGATGAGGCGCTCCTCCATCTTGACGAGTTTTTGCCTCTCTCCCTCCTGGAGGTTGGAGACGGGGATACCGGTCCAGACGGAGACCACCTTGGCGATATCCTCTTCGGTAACCTCTTCCTGGAGTAGTGCGGATTGGCCGCTCTTGGCGAGCTTGGCATTGTGCTCTTCGAGCTTGGTTTGCAATTCCGGAATGCGCCCGTACTGGATCTCGCTCGCCTTGGCGAAATCACCCTGACGTTGGGCGATCACAAGCTCGTTCTTCATCGCTTCGATCTGCTCGTTGATCTTCTGCGACTTGCCGATCTCTTCCTTCTCCTTCTGCCAGCGGGCCTTCAGTCCCGATCCGGTTTCCTTAGTCTCGGCGAGTTCCTTCTCGAGCTTCTCCAGGCGCTCTTTACTGGCGTCATCCTTCTCCTTACGAAGAGCCTGGCGCTCCATCTCGAGCATCATGATTTGACGCTCCATCTGGTCGATCTCGGTCGGCATCGACTCGATCTCGATCTTCAGACGGGAAGCGGCCTCGTCGATCAGATCGACAGCCTTGTCGGGAAGGAAGCGGTCGGAGATGTAGCGGTGGGAAAGGACTGCGGCTGCGACCAGAGCGGCATCCTGGATACGGACGCCGTGGTGGACCTCGTAGCGCTCCTTGAGGCCGCGCAGGATGGCAATCGTGTCCTCGACACTCGGTTCGTCGACCTTTACGGGCTGGAAGCGGCGCTCCAAAGCGGCATCCTTCTCGATGTACTTGCGGTACTCGTCGAGGGTGGTGGCACCGATCGTGCGGAGTTCTCCGCGGGCAAGCTGGGGTTTGAGGAGATTGGAAGCATCCATCGATCCCTCGGCGGCACCCGCGCCGACGATGGTGTGAAGCTCGTCGATGAAGAGGATGATCTCTCCCTCCGAAGCCGTGACTTCCTTGAGGAAAGCCTTCAGACGGTCCTCGAACTCACCTCGGAACTTGGCTCCAGCCACCATCGCACCGATATCCATGGCGACCAGGCGCTTGTTCTTGAGCGAATCGGGAACATCCCCGCTGACGATGCGGCGAGCCAGTCCCTCGACGATGGCCGTCTTGCCGACGCCGGGTTCGCCGATAAGCACGGGGTTGTTCTTGGTGCGCCTCGAGAGGACCTGCATGGTGCGGCGGATCTCCTCGTCGCGTCCGATGACGGGATCGATTTTCCCCTTGCGGGCAAGCTCGGTGATGTCGCGGCCGTATTTCTCCAGTGTCTGGTATTTTCCTTCGGGGTTCTGGTCGGTGACACGCTGACTGCCGCGGATCTCGACCAAGGCCTTCATCAGCGCCTGATGAGTGATGCCGATTTCTTGGAGCAACTTGGCGACGGCGTTTTTCTCCTGGCTCAGGGCCAGAAGGTAGTGCTCCGCGGAAAGAAACTCATCCTTGAGCTTCGCCATCTCCCCCTCGGCGGAGTCGATGGACTTGCGGAGTTCCTTGCCGACAAAGGGCTGGGCACCTCCATGCACCTTGGGCAGAGCTGCGGAGGCCGACTCGAGCTTGGCAATGAAAGGCTGAACAACCACTCCCATCTTCTCCAGAACGGGACGGGTGAGGCCTTCGCTCTGGGCGAGTAGCGAGAGCAGGAAATGTTCGTTCCCGATCTCTTGCTGGCCAAGACCGGAGGCGATGTCGATCGCACCGTTGAAGGCCTCCTGCATCTTGGCTGTAAATTTATCGGGTTTCATTGGGGGAGTGCTTATCCGCTATTTCCTGATGGGTGGGTTGAGCTTGATCCCCTTGCGAAGAAAGGTGGGAACGTCGAGATCTTCACCCTCCACGATGGTCGGCTCGCTCTTGTCAAAGCGGCCCCGCTGGTAGGTGTCCAGGGCAAGCGTTCCCTGCATCTGCTTGGAAGTGGCAGCGACCTTCTTTCCTGACTTGGAAGCAGGCTTTGTCTGAACCGGGAAGAGCTCGTCAGCGCCCTTTCCCCCTTCGCTGTGTCCTGAGGGCATCTCCTCCTCACCAGTTGGTTGGGGCAATTTTGTCCCAATTGTCGCCATAGTCCCAATCCGACTGATTGGATTATTCGCACTATCCGCACCACTTGGTTCGCCGGTTTGGTTGCTTTCACTGTTTTTGAGAGGCTTCTTGATGGTCCCTCCGGAAGAGGCCAGGAGGTAGAGCTCCAAGGCCGATCCTATGGGCCCATCCGCGCGGACTCCTACTTTTATTTGACAGCTATCACTGGCAATTTGTTCAATTTTACCGACAACAGCCTGAACCTCCGCAAAGGAAATATCCTTAGCCCCGCGGAGCAGGAGAAGAATCATCGACGACTCCTTGAGGGCCGATCCCTTGCCGGGCAGGGTCAGGAGAGGGCTCTTCAGGGCTCTTTCCAGCGACTCGTGGAGACGGTTGGATCCCTCGGCCTTCCCGAATCCGAAATGGGTGAGTGTCCCCGGTTTTCCCAGCACATTGTGAATGTCAGCACGGGTGATCTTCACGGGTCCCGAAGTGGAGAGCATTCCGGTGAGCGCCAGAAGGGCGGCTAAAAGGGTCCGATCGGAAAGAGCGAAGGCCTCACCCACTGCGGCTATCGATGGAGATCCGCTGGAGAGTTGATCATTTCCAATCACGACAACGGCATCACAGATCTCTTCCAGTTTCTCCAAGGCCCGCACGGCAAGGTCCTTCTTGTGCTTTCCCTCGAAGGAGAAGGGCATGCCGACACAGGCCATCGTGGTCAATCCAGCCGACTTGGCACGAATGGCCAAGGCCGAAAGAAGGAATGAACCTGTCTCCCCCCCGAGACCACCGCAAAGAATGACAACGGAAGCCCCCTCAACGATTCGGCCGAACTCCTCGTCAATCATGCGGAAACCCTCCCCCGGATCTCCCTCGGGCACCTCGATTTTGTCACGGACAATGGAGGCGTTAAGCGAATCGGGATCATTGTTGACGGCCAGAAGTCCGGTCATGCCCGGATACTCGACGGAAAGCAGGTCGAGCACGGTGACTCCGGCATTGCCAACACCGACCAGGATGCGACGGGATGGTGAGATGCTCATGGGGAACGTTTCTTGAAGAGGTTGCCAAGTCCTTGAGTGAGCCGATCGATCATGCTCTCAGGCGCGATGTTCTTGGTCACGAGCCTCGCGTATTTGGTCAGTCCGATTGCGGTAGAGTATTGCGGGTCCTCGAAGATCTGGGTGGCTCCACTGACATTACGGGCGCGTGTGAGCTCCACCGGAATGTCAAAGATCTCCTCGGCGACCTGGGCAATTCCCTTCAGCTTGGAACAGCCCCCGGTGATCATGACTCCCCGGATAAGATCCAACATTCCCTCGCCGGAAGACTCGATGTCGCGACGGATCAGTTCGAAGATTTCCTTCACACGGAGGTGAATGATCGTTTCGAGAGAAGTGCGGTCGACATCGCAACCGAGGAATCTGGGGTCGTTCTTCAGCGAGATAATCCCACCCTGGGAACCTGCCGCATCGGCTGCTGAACCTTCCTCGATCTTGAGAAGTTCAGCCCTAGCAATCGGAAGCCTCAGTCCCACGGAAATATCATTGGTGATGTGGTCACCTCCCAAGGCCAGCACGCCGCTATGGCGGATGGCGCCGTCGATATAGACCAGGTAATCGGTCGTTCCACCCCCGATATCGATCATAAGGGCCCCGTAGTTCTTCTGATCCTGGGAAAGAACAACTTGGGCGCTGGCAAGCGAACTGAGCACGACATCCTCGATGCCGATCTTCAGCGACTCGATACAGCGGAGCGTGTTGTGGATGCGCGTCTTGATTCCGTGAACAATGTGAAAATCTGCCTCCAGCAGCGCTCCTTCCGACTTGAGGGGATCGATGACGTTCTGATTCCCATCGACGTGATAGGCCTGAAGAATGGTGTGGAGAAAGGTATTCGGTGTGGGAATGGCAACCTCCTTCGCGTTCACCTCCACGGCCTCCAGATCCTCGGGTTCGATCTGCCTCTCGCCGGGAAGGGCCAGAGAGCCGCGGTTATTGAAGCTCGCCAGATGAGATCCCGTGATCGCGACCCAGACGTTGCCGATTTCAACATTCGTCTTGTCTTCGGCATCGAGGATCGCCTCGCGGACGCACTCGGTGACGGTCTCCATATCGACGATCTCCCCCTTGCGCACGCCTCGTGACGGGGTCTCCCCCACCCCGAGAATGCTGATTTGATCATCGGCCCTGGCTTCAGCGACGATGACGCTGATCTTCGTCGTTCCGATCTCTAGTCCCACAAAGATTTGCTCGTTGGCCATGGCGAAAAAATGGGTTGCCGGGGGCTAGTTGTGCTTCGGAGCTTTTTTAGAGGAGGCGACGGGTGCTATTTTGTCAGACACCTGCTCGGGCGTAAGCACAAAAGTCACGGGCGTATTGCGGCTAACCATGAGATTTGCGGTCTGGATTCTGCGGCCTGTTTCCTGGCAATGGTCGAGCAACTTGCGAAGCCGCTCGAGTTGCGACGGTAGATCGGCCTCTCCAAGGGTCCCGAACGTGAATTTAGCATTCGAGGCATCGGTCACGATGGCGGCATAGGGCTTGGAAACATCGATCGATCTGATCTTGAAAGTCTCTTCGGGAAGTTCGGAAAGCGCCTGCCTCAGCAGCAGGGCCGTAGAGATTGACGGATTCTCTAGTTTCTTACCTGGGACCGCGTTGCCCAGAGAAACGCCTCGAACTAAGGGAAGACCCAGAAATTTGTCATCGAGTCTGGCGGGACGCATCATCACGCCCTCCTTGTCGCAGAAGAAACTCTTACCGGGGCTGAACGATTCACCGGCGGATGCTTCAGTCTCTCCCGGTGCCACAAACAGAAAAACGGGCGCCCGCGGCTCCAGCCCCACCTCGATAGTGTCGGGCAATGTCTTTTCGATACTCACGGAGCGGACCTCGGGAAGGGCGGCCAGTTTCTGGTTCGCCTGCTCAAGGTCGAGGCCGAAGATATTCTTTCCCTCGGTGAAGCCCGTCAGGTTCACCAACTCCTCCTGGGTCAGAACCCCGTTGAGGTGGGTGACGAGGTGCTTAAGATTATACTCGGGGTTCTTGAAAAAGAATTTCCCGCAAGCGATCCGCGCTCCGGCGGCCAGCAAGCCGACCACGACAACGATGGAGAATGCTTTCCAAAGGAAACCGCTCGCCTTGCCGCGATGCTGACGTTTCATGCTAGCCGTTCGCACATTCACCTCGAGGAGGTGCTGACGGCGTGCGGGGCCGACTCCTTTACGTCTATTTCCTCCGGTATTGCGTCGTGTGTTCATGCGCTGGCGGTTCGGGCCGTGAGTGATCGTTCCGCTATTCTGCAGCAAAGGGCTGTAAAATCGAGCCCCATGGCGGCTGCTGCTTTGGGAAGCAGACTGGTTTCCGTCATTCCGGGGATGGTGTTGATTTCTAAAACGGTGGGGCCGGCGGAGGAGAGCAGGACGTCAACCCGGCTGTAGACGCTCAGCCCTAGAGCGCGCACCGCGGCGAGCGCCACTCCCTGCACGGCTTCTGTCTCCGAGGAAGAGAGGGGTGCTGGCACTAGATACTCCGTGGCTCCCTTGGTATACTTGTTGGTGTAGTCGTAAAATCCTTCGTTCGGCTTGATCTCAACCACAGGCAGCACCTGATCTCCGATCACACCCACGGTCAGTTCCCTTCCCGACACTAACTCCTCGACAAGGATCTCCTCACCGTAAAGGCGACAGTCCGCAAGGGCCTGGTCGATTCCAGCAGGCTCATGGATGAGATGAACTCCAACACTCGATCCCTGACGTGGAGCCTTGATGACGATAGGCAGGAGCAGCGATGGCCGGACTCCTGTCTTAGAGCTCAGGATTTCGTAACAGGGAGTCGGCACACCGGCTTTCACCAAAGCCTGCTTGGTGAGGATCTTGTCAAAGGCCACACGACTCTGCGCCCCCCCCTCACCCGTATAAGCAATGCCGCGTTCGTCGAGCACTTGCTGGAGTCCTCCATCCTCGCCAAAGGTTCCATGGATCAGGTTGAAGACAAGTTCGGTCCCTTCCGGAATAACAACCTCCGTGCCAGCAAGCTCGATCTCCTCGACATGCGCTCCGGCATTCCTGAGTGCAGCAGCAACGGAGGCTCCGGAGCGAAGAGAAACCTCACGCTCGGAACCCGGTCCTCCCTTTAGAACAACAAGAAAACGGTTACGAGGATTGAAGGAGAGTTCAGTGGCCATGGGTATTTTCGTGATTTTCCGGTTCTTCACCGATGATAGAGACCTCCGTCTCCAGCTCAATCCCACGCTCCAGACGAGCCCGATCTTGGATTCGGCTGATCAGGGCAAGGATCTCGCCAGCCGTGGCGCCGCCGTTATTGACAATGAAATTTGCATGGACTTCGGAGACGCGGGCACCACCGATAGCGCTGTTCTTGAGTCCCAGTTCGTCGATCAGTTTACCAGCGGAGATCCCACCGGGATTTTTGAAGATGCAGCCGGCACTGGCCGCCACAGGCTGGGTTTCCTTACGGTGGCGAAGCGACTCGCCGAGGAGATCGTCGATCTTTTCGGTGCCAGCCAATTCTCCGGAGAGCGTGGCCGAGAGCGCGTAATGGTCATGCAGAACCGGGACATCGCGGTAGCGCACTTCGATCTCTTCCGGGGTACGGGAAACGATATTTCCATCACGATCGGCAAACCGGATCCTGACGACCTGGTCGAATGTCTGAACCCCCATCGCGCCGGCATTCATGCGCAAAGCCCCGCCCAGGTTTCCCGGAATGCCGTCCATCCATTCAAACCCCGTAAGGCCGGCATTGCGGGCGACGGCAGCCAGTTGCTTCAGGCGGATCCCGACCCCGGCGACAACCTCATTCCGATCCACCGAGGCCTCGGCAAAGCAACCCTTAGACAAATGGGCGACCACGCCGGGAAACCCGCCGTCCCGGACAATCAAATTGGATCCGCGACCCATGACCATAAAGGGTATTCCCTCGTCGTGGCAGAGGCGGACCAGTTCCGCAAACCCTTCCTCACTCTCGGGCTCCACCCAAAAACGCGCTGGCCCGCCGACCCTCATCGATGTGTGACGGGAAAGCGGTTCGGACATTTTGATGACACCCGGACCCATGGCCTTGCGGAGTTTTCCACGCAGGACCAATTCCCGGGCGATCAGCAGGCCTGCCTCATGGATATTTCCCGCGCCGAGGGTGATTACCAGATCTCCTTCTTTAAGAGAGGCCGCGGCAGCCCATCCCGCCTCCAGCACAGAAGCGGCGCGCATCATTCCCTGATGCCCTTCGACACGGGCTGCCTCCACCAAGCTCCCTGCGTCAACTCCCGGTATGGGGGATTCGCCGGCGGGATAGATAGGGGCGACAAAGACAAGGTCAGCATCTCCAAAGGACCTTCCGAATTCGGCTTTGAGGGAAGCTGTGCGGGAATAACGATGTGGCTGGAAGAGAACCACGAGACGGCCCTCTCCTCTAATTTCCCCTTCTTGCCCGGGGTTACGAAGGGCAACCCTGGCCGTCGCAAGCGTTGCCGTAATTTCGGTGGGATGATGGCCATAATCGTCAAAAACTCGGAATTCATGATCCTCATACTTGAGCTCAAACCGGCGCTTAGCTCCACGGAAGGCTTCCAACGAGGAGGCGATGACGGAAAAGGAAATTCCCAAGTCGGTCGCCAGCGCAATCACCAGGAGGGCATTCTGGGCATTATGCAACCCGGGAATCCCGAGATGGACACGCCCAAGCAATTCCCCACCATGGAATACCTCAAAGCGGATTGTGAGCCCCGACTGCTCGATCTTCCCTAGGCGATAATGGCAGAGGGAACCTGTCCCCACAGGAACAGCCCCAGGGTGCGTGGAACAGATACGCGTCGCCCCGGGATCGTCGGCCCAGAAATAGACCTTGCCGGAAGTCTGGCCGAGCAGTTTGGAAAAAACCGCATCGATCGCGGCGAGATCCCGGTAATGGTCGAGATGCTCGGGTTCGATGTTGAGCACCAGCGCATGACGCGGGTGGTAATGGACCAGCGTCCCATCGCTTTCGTCCCCCTCGGCCACCAGATGAGTCCCTTCGGAGTCCCAACAGGCATTCGTGCCGAGGATGGGGATCTCGGCCCCGACATAGTGGGAAGGCTTGAGCCCGCCCGCCCGCAGGACATGGGCGGCCATGGCGGAAGTCGTGGTTTTTCCGTGCATCCCGCAAACCACCACGCCTTGCTTGCCGGTCATCACGGCGGCCAGAACTTCGGCCCGGCGTACCATCGGCTTCTTATGAGCCAGAGCAGCGTCAAAGGCCGGATTGCCGGCATGGATAGCGGAAGAAAAAATTACCAGTTCGGCATCACCGACCATGCGGGTGCCGTGGGGAGACTCAAAATCGAGCCCCTTGCGACACAGACGTTCCACTTCCTGGGTGTCGACCTTGTCCGAACCGCTGACACGATGACCGAGGGCCAGAAGAAGCGCCGCAATGCCACTCATCCCGGAACCGGCTACTCCGATGAGATGGATGCGACGTGATGCGGGGCCCAGAAGGAATGAAGCCAGTTCCGCATCCTCAAGCCGGACGCCAGCGCCTCTCCTCTCTGAAATCATCGGGCAGCCTCCCGGGTTACGATCCCCTGCTCCATGACGTCGGCGACAAGTCCCGCGGCACCGCATGGCAGAACGGAGCCTGCTGCTGCAGCCATGCGCTCGCGGCGCCTCACGTCGGTGAGGAGATTCCGAACCAAGAGAGCGAAGGATTCCGGGTCAGCCGTCTTTTCCTCAATGAGCTCAGCGGCACCGGCATCCCGGAAGGCCTCCGCATTGCGATGCTGATGCAGATCCGCTGCAAAGGGGAAGGGAATCAGGAGTGACGGAAGTGAGAATTGCGAAATCTCGCTGAGGCTTGCCGCACCGGCACGCGACACCACAAGGTCGGCAGCGGAATAAGCTTGTTCCATCCGGTGATGGAAGGAAGCGACATGAGAGGCAATTCCCTCCCTTTGGTAATTGATGGCAGCCAGGTTGTCATCGCGCTCACCGGTGAGATGAATGATTTGCAGGGGCTTGTTCTCTTCGTTGCGGAAATCCTTCAGAAAAGCTGCCGAGCGGAAGAGGAGCTGGTTGATTCCGGCTGCACCCTGGCTCCCACCCATCACCAGGAGTGTCGGTAGTTTCGGATCCAGACCGAATGCGGAACGCGCCTCCCCCTTGGGAAGCGAGGTCCCGAGATTACGGCGCACCGGAGTTCCTGTCACGATGCAGGAGCTCTTCGGAAAGGAGGGTTCACAGACCTTCAATCCCAGCAGAACGCGGTCCGTCCAACGTGAGGCGAGACGGTTAGCCCGTCCGGCAATCGCATTGGACTCGTGCAGGTAGCAGGGAATGCCGGAGAGACGCGCCGCCAACAGCGGAGCTGCGGAGGTAAATCCCCCCATCCCAAGGACGCCGGCGGGCTGATAGCGCGAGTAGAGCTGCCTGCAGGTGCTGAAGCTCTCCCAACTCCGCTTTAGGAACCGTAGAAATGCCGGGGAGAGGATCGCGGGCATTCCGATGGAGGGAAGCTTCTCACACCGGAACTCGGCATGATCCCTCAGCGCCACAGCATCGATCTCCTTCTCCGAGACAAGCAACAGAACCTCGTGGCCGCGTTCATGCAGGACCTCGGCGACCGCAAGGCCTGGAAAGAGATGGCCTCCGGTACCACCGCAGGCAATGACGAATTGTTTGGGGACCGCCATGCGTGATTCCTAGATTCTGGGAACGGATCGTCCCACGAGGACGACATGCCTTGCCGTAGCAGGAGCGATCGGGGTGCCGGTGCGGTGAATGTTGACAAGGATTCCAATCATGAAGAGACAAACGGCCATGTTGCTTCCCCCGTAACTGATGAAGGGCAGGGGCATCCCTTTGTTGGGAAGCATCGAGGTCGTCATCCCGATATTGACCGCTGCCTGCAACGAGATCAACAGGAGGATTCCCATGGCGAGAAGTTTCCCAAAGCGATCCTTGGCATTGGCAGCTATAAGGCCGCCGCAGAGAACAATGAGAATGAATCCCAGGAGGACAAGCCAGGTGAAACGGAGTCCTAACTCCTCCCCGATCATCGGGAAGATGAAGTCGGTGTGGGCGTAGGGCAGGTAGAGCATCTTCTGACGTCCCTCCCCGAGCCCAAGCCCTTCGAATCCGCCGGAGCCGAATGCGATCAGGGCCTGCCATTGCTGGAGTCCTTTGCCCAACTTGTCGGCCTCGGGATGCATGAAGGTCATCATGCGGGCGGCGCGTTCCGGAATCAGCATGGCGATTCCAAGTAAACCCATAAGCCCCACTCCGCAAAGTCCGGCGATGATCACCCAATTGGCACCTCCCACCAGACAGATGGCGAGGGTCGTCGCTCCGATGAGGGCGGCCGTACCGAGATCCACCTCCTTGGCAATCAGGCCCATGATAATGGCCACGACGCCGATCGGAATCACGAACCCATTCAGCAGTTTCCGGGGATCCGCCTCTTTGCGGGAAAACCACCAGGCGACAAAGAAAACCGCGGCGATCTTGCCGAACTCGCTGGGCTGGAAGACAAGGACGTGCAGATTGAGCCAGCGATGTGACCCGTTGATCTTCATTCCCACATGGGGAACGAAGCAGAGAACGAGCAGGAGGACGGAGACCACGAACCAGATTTTCCAAGTGCGCTGCCAGAGATGATAATCGGTCATCGCTCCCACAACGCAGACCCCCACGCCGATGATCAGCCAGAAGATATCTTTTTTGACAAAGTAGTAGATATCACCGTGACTCTCCTGGGCATAAGCGCTCGTGCTGAAAAGCATCACAACCCCGAGGGCAAGCAGCCCGACCACGGAGATCAGGAGGAGATAGATGCTGCTGCGCTGCACGGCTCCTGGATTCTGAAGGACTCTGGGACGATTGCGAGAGGGTTTTAGAGACAGTTACTGGGCCGCTTTCTTCGATGACGTAGGGGCAGAGGAGGCGGGAATCTTCAATTTCTGGCCGATCTGGATCTTCTTCGGATCGGTGATACCATTCGCTTTCATGAGCTGATCGGGCGTGATTTTGAATTTTTTGGCGATCTTGTAGGGGCTGTCACTCTTGATGACAATGTACTCGGTGGTCGGCTCCTGATTCTCAACAGATACCGCGACCGCAGTAGCACCCGCGGCGGGAGTTGCTATCGTAAGTGCCGCAGTCGCCGAAGTGACAGCGCCGGCTACTGCAACTCGCGCCTGCTGCACGCTTTCCACAACCTTGCCGGCCTGGGTCGAGACATCAGAAGCTGCCTGACTCATCACTTTGGCCGGAATCTTGAGGATCTGTCCGACCTGAAGTACCGACTTTTCCGTCATTCCGTTCACCTTTTCGAGTTCGGGAATCGCCACTCCCAGTGAGGAAGCAATGCGGGTGAGAGTGTCTCCCGCCTTAACCATGTAGGTGTTCGCTGTTGCGGGAATTCCGGAATGCCCTGCCGCGTGGGATGCCTGAGGGGATTGAGATGCCTGGGAAGTTGTAGTCGCGGGTTCCTGGGCAGATGACGTTGACACAGCAGCGTCACCGAGACCCGAGGCACCGAGGGTTTTCCCAATCATGCTCCTGGCACTTGCCAGGAATCCCCTCGGAGCCGTGGATGCAGTGGAGGTCTGCTTCGTTTGCTGGGCTGAGCTTTCTGTAGCGGCTTTTGCTGACTTAGGAGCCTCGCTCACTTTGGCGACAAGGGGAGCCTTGGAAGGTGCCGGAGGCTCTTCGCCTGGACCAGAACCAGAACCACTGGCATTACCGGGACCTTGGCCGTTCGATGGCTGCTTTTGAGAGGCCACAGGCTCGGTGGAGCGAGCCGTCTTGGCGGAAGAGGCCTTGCCGACCTTTAAGGAATTAAAGGCATAAAGTCCACTCACAGCCACCACATGAAGAAGAAGAACCACCAGAAAAGCATGGGAGAGCTTCATGTTCGGTTCGGGACCATAGTCTTCATACTCCTCTTCAGGAGCGTTCATGGTTGCCGCGCGAGCGCGGAGCCGACGGGTACGTTTAGGATTCATCGGATTCATGGGTCGGATTATCTTATTGGATTTACTAGGTATTGTGGTTGTTGAAGAGCTAAAAGTTTATTTTTTCTAGGGGTTGTGTATGGCTACTTGAGCGAGGGGAATCTCTGTGCCCATGGATTCCTTCACAAGCCGTCTGAATGTCTCCCCGCGCTCCACATAATCGCAGAACATGTCGAAAGAGGAGGTGCCGGGTGAGAAGAGAATGGTCGTTCCGGATTTGGCTTCCTTTCGGGCGATCAGTACCGCCTCCTGTAGACTCTCTGCCTCGAGGCAATGAAGAGGCGCCCAATCCCTTGCAATCCGATGACGCATTTCACCAATAAGAATCGCCAGACTAACATGTTCTCGGACAAAGTTTGCGATGGGTGAGAATTCAAAACCCTTGTCCTTTCCACCGGCGATCAGGATGAGCGGTCCTTGGACGGAGCGAATCGCCTGCTCCATGGCGTCGAGGGTTGTCGCTTTGGAGTCGTTGATCCAACTTAGGCCTTCACGCTCCGCGATGAATTCACAGCGGTGAGCGGGCGGCGTGTACTCCCGGATCGCATCTGCCATCATTCTTGTATCGGCACCAAGCACTATGCAGGCACCAAAGGCGGCCATGACATTGGCCGCATTGTGGGGACCTCGGAGCCGGGTCGTGGACAGATCGAGTAGCACTTTTCCTCCATACTGGATCCTAAGATTGTCCTTGAGAGAAAGATCTGCTGATGGATCTGTGGTACTGAAAGTGATCCCCTTTGCCTTGATCTTGGAAAGATCCAGTTCCTTTGTATCCGCAGGAATCACCGCCCAGTCGTCAGCGGTCTGATTCTCAAAGATTCTGAGTTTCGCTGCGCGGTACTCGTGCATCGAGGGATAGCGGTCGAGATGGTTGGGACTCAGATTGAGCCATACCGAAACCTTGGGATGGAATGTCCTGATGGTCTCAAGCTGGAACGAACTGACCTCCACAAGCAGCACATCCCAAGTCACTTCTCCCTCCAGAAGTTCTGACATGGGGGTTCCGATATTCCCGCATGAGGCAGCCCTAAGTCCCGCCCCCCGGAGCATGAGGGTGGTGAGTTCCGTCGTGGTGGTTTTCCCATTGGTGCCTGTGATCGCCACCACCGGAAAGGGACAGAGAGTGAATGCCAGCTCGAGCTCGCCGATCAGGGGAATGCCCTTCCTTAGCACATTCACGACGATGGGTGCCGTCTCCTCGATTCCTGGACTCAAGACCGCGATGTCATGAACGACATTATCCCTCGCGGCATCCGCTCCCGTGAAAACGCTGATCCCTTCCTTCCGCAAGAGTTCTGCCCGCTCCATCAGAATAGGTGATTCCCCACTGTCACAGGCAGTCACCTCGGCACCGGAGCACTTGAGTAGACGTGCGGCGGCGAGACCGCTTCTCCCCAATCCGAGGACGACAGCTTTTTTGCCCGCGTAAGGATTGGATGAGGCATTCATCGGCACCGGTCAGCGCAGTTTCAGTGTGGCGATTCCAAGAAGCCCGAACACAATAGCCATTATCCAGAACCGAACGGTGACTGTGTTTTCCTTCCATCCAGAAAGTTCGAAATGGTGGTGTAGCGGAGACATCTTGAAGATGCGTTTTCCAGTCAGCTTGAAGCTTGCGACTTGAAGGATGACCGAGAGCGCCTCGGCGACAAAAACTCCTCCGACAATCGCAAGCATCAGTTCCTGCTTGCAGCAGATCGCGAGCACACCAAGCAGACCTCCGATCGCCAGGGACCCCGTGTCACCCATGAAGACTTTGGCCGGATGGCAGTTCCACCAGAGGAAACCGAGCGCCGCGCCGGCCAAGGCAAGACTCACGACAGCCAGTTCGCCGGAAAACCCATAATACGGAATCTGAAGGTAGAAGGCCGCCTTGCTGTTTCCGGCCAGATAGGTGAAGACACCGAAGCAGATCCCGGCCATGACCGTGCATCCCGAGGCCAGTCCGTCAAGTCCATCGGTGAGATTCACCGCATTCGAGGATCCGACGATGATCAGCAAATAGAAAATATAGGTCCAGAAGATGCCGAGGCTTAAAACAGGGCCCTTCATGAACGGGATGTAGAGTTGCTGAGCCTGATTGGCCAGTGAGGGAGAGAGAAGAAAGAATGCCGTGATTCCGCCCGCGAGAACGCATTGAAGAACAAACTTGAGACGACTGCTGATGCCTGCCGAACTTTTTTTCGTCACCTTCAGCCAATCGTCATAAAATCCAAGCGCTCCGAGAAAGATGACCGTGATGAGACAGATCCAGACAAAAGGATTGTCAGGACGCGCCCAGATCAGAGTGGAAAGAACCACGGCCGCAATGAGCAGGATACCCCCCATGGTTGGGGTTCCCTTCTTTCCGCCATGAAGTTCATTGAGTCGGTTGACTTCATCGGAGCTTCGGATCGGTTGGCCCAGCTTCAGCTCAACCAGGCGGCGAATGACCGTGTTGCCGAACATCAGGCAGATCAGGAAGGAAGTGAGTCCGGCGCAGAGAGCACGGAAGGAGATGTATTGAAAAACATTCAGGACTTTCCCGATATGCACCCCGTGCAGGAGAGTTCCGAATTGTGATAGGTAATAAAGCATCGTGTGACGGGTTGGATGTTCAGTTGAAATGTTGAAGGACTTCCTCCATGTGTGCG
This sequence comes from uncultured Spartobacteria bacterium, assembly GCA_903858595.1. Classification (GTDB taxonomy): domain Bacteria; phylum Verrucomicrobiota; class Verrucomicrobiia; order Chthoniobacterales; family UBA6821; genus UBA6821. The sequence continues at coordinate 23,590 of CAIOJL010000030.1, forward strand.
CTCCTGCTGGCTTTTAGCAGGACCAGGTCGCCCTGAGTGGCAAATGAGGAGAGAAGCTTGGCGGCCGCGGCATTGTCCGAAACGACGCGCACATCCGAAAGCCCTGCCTTCGAAGCCGCATCAGCGATTGCGGAGGCTTCTTCACCTATAGTGATCAGCGTGGAGAGTACGGCAGCGGCCTTGGTACCCACGCTTTGGTATCCCGTAGCCGCATGAATTCCCAATTCCCCCATCCTGCCAAGAACAGCAATCTTGCGACCCTGCATGGAAAGTCCCTCAAGCGTCTCAAGAGCAGCTATCATCGATTCGGGATTCGCATTATAGGTGTCGTCCACAAACGTCACCCCACCCCTGATCACCTTGGCCAGTCGTCCTGAATTCAAGGTGACACCAGCAAGTCCCGAAACGCACTTCTCCAGCGTGATGCCACACTGCAATCCCGCCGCAATTGCCAGAAGGGCATTGCCGACCATATGCCGACCCGGAACTGGGAGAACGCCTTCGGCTCTCCCGAACTCTCCCTCGATCACAAAACGTGTCTCATCCAGGCCGTATCGAATTCGCGCGGCCCTGAGGTCTCCCCGATCGAACCCAACCTGCAAGACCGGGGCGGATGTTCTAGAGGCGAGCTCCTTCGCAAAATCGTCCTCAGCCGGGATGATCGCATACCCCCCGGACGGCAGCTTCTCCAGAAGATCTCCCTTTTCCGCCGCGATTTCTTCACGACTCCCGAGATGCTCGATGTGGGCGGTTCCTACATTTGTGATGATGCCGATCTCCGGCCTGGCCAATCCGGCAAGTGGCGCGATCTCACGGCGGTGATTCATTCCGATCTCCCAGACAGCAGCTTCATCGTCCAGATCGGCCGCCAGGATGGAGAGAGGAAGACCGATCTCGTTGTTCAGATTACCCAGAGTTGCTGTTGTGCGTAATGATGAGCGAAGCACGGCCGCCGTAAAATCCTTCACGGAGGTCTTACCGCTACTGCCGGTGATGGCAATGGCACGCAGTGTGAGTCTGGAGCGCCAGGCTGAGGCAAGGAGTGCGAGTCCTGTCAGGGAATCCGGCGTGCTCAGAATACCAAACCCCTGAGGCAAACCAACCGGAGGTTCACCGTCGCAGAGAGCCGCAACGGCTCCTTTTGCAGCGGCTTCAGCGATGAATTGATTCCCGTCGAAACGTTCCCCCCTGAGCGCGACATAGAGATCACCTGCCTCGATCGACCGCGTATCCTTGGCGACACGGCGCACAATGCCTTCGGGATTGCCGGCAATAAGAGCTGCGCCGCACATTCCGGCTATCTCGGAAAGGGAAAGCGGATTCATCGTCTCGCTTCCTCCCTTTCATCAAACTCCTTCCCAGCCATCGCGTGGGCAGTGACCCTGACATCGTCAAAAGGGTGACGGCCGGACTCTGTTTCTTGGTAATCCTCGTGCCCCTTGCCCGCCACCAGCACGATATCCCCTGGCGCCGCGATCTCCACAGCACGCCTAATGGCGCTTTCACGGTCGACATAGCTTTCGTGGCCCTGGGCACGGAAGCCTCCTGCTGCCTCGTTCATGATCTCCAGCGGATCCTCGCCGCGGGGGTTGTCGGAGGTCAGAATCACGCGATCCGAGTTCTGCTCGACGGCAGCCGCCATGAGAGGACGCTTGGCCCTGTCACGGTCACCGCCGCAACCGAAAACCGTGATGATGCTGGCGGGGTTCAGTTGCCGGAGTGTGCTGAGCACATTCACCAGCGCATCGGGCGTGTGGGCATAGTCGACAAAGGCCTGGAAATTCCGCTTTACGGGAACGCGCTCCAGGCGTCCCGGAACCTGGGGTATCGTCGCAACAGCGGCAATGGCACGGCGAAGTTCAAGTCCCATAGCCGAGGTAGCGGCCAATGCGGCGACGGTGTTGTACACATTGAAGAGACCGATCAGCGGAGTCCGGACCAGATAGCTTCTTCCCTTGGCATCCAATCGGAAGATGGTGCCTGGCGCGGTATAAGCAATGTCACTGGCGCGGAAATGACAGCTGCTTCCCTGACCGTAGGTGATGATCGGGACTCCCTGAACGCGGTCGAGGAGACGATGCCCATAACGGTCATCAGAGTTGATGATCGCTCGACCCTTTTTCTTGGTCTGCTTTGCAAGTCCCGTGAAGAGTAGGCGTTTCGCCTCGAAGTACTCCTCCATGGATCCGTGGTAGTCGAGATGATCCTGGGTGAGATTGGTAAAGACGGCGGCATCGAACTCGACCCCTCCAATGCGATGCTGCATCAGCGCATGGCTGGAGACCTCAAGAGCTGCTGCCCGAAATCCCCCATCCCTCATGATGGCCAGCATCCGCTGCAGATCGATCGACTCGGGCGTGGTCCTGGAAGCTGGCTCGACGATACCTGGAAGGACATACTCAATCGTCCCAACAAGCCCGCAAGGACGGCCGACTGAATCGCAGAGATGCCTGATGATCCAGGCCGTGGTTGTCTTGCCATTCGTTCCGGTGACACCGGCCACGGCTAGCGATGCCGAGGGATGTCCGTAGAAGACCGAAGACAGGGCGGCCATCGCCACACGAGCATCGGGAACCCTCACAACAGGAACCCCTGCTATCGAGGGAATCTCATTTCGGGAAATGTCTTCAGCTGTCACGACCGCAATTGCTCCCTTTTCGATCGCCTCGCGAACAAAGTGGATTCCGTTTTCACTCGATCCCGGAATCGCAATAAAGAGATCGCCGGCCCAGACAGATCGGGAATCGCAACTCAGGCCCAAGACCGTTACATCGGGACTCCCCATGACGGAGATTACCGGGGTGGATTGAATGAGGGTTTCTAGATTCATGGCCGGGATATTCATCGGGCACTGACGGCGGCGGTGCTGGAATCCTGTTTGGATACTGAGTCTGTAGGTTCGGGATCCATATCGAGATGCCTAGCGGCTTTTTCTCCGATTTTTGCAAAGACTGGCCCAGCCACTGAACCGCCGTAGTTTGCTGTCTCGCCTAATTTCGCATCATCCACGATAACGATACCCATGATTCTCGGTTTATTGACGGGAAAGAAGCCAGCAAACGAGACGATATAGCGCCCCTCCAGGTATCCCCCATGAGGACTGATTTTCTGCGCAGTGCCCGTCTTGCCGGCGACGCGGTACCCCTCGATTCGGGCCAACGGTGCCGTTCCTTGATTGCCGACAACCTTCTCCAGCGCATTGGCGATGTAGTTGGCGCTCTCTGTCTTGACCACCTGCGCGACAGGAGCCTCCGTCAACTCGGCGCTCCCCTCTCCCTTACTCATGACAAGTTTTGGCTTCAGAAGCTTGCCACCGTTCGCGATCGCCGACATTGCCATGACCATCTGTATCGGCGTCACACTGATTGATTGACCAAAGGCCACACGCGTCTTTGTCAGCATGTCCCAACGATGAGGAGGAATCACTTGTCCCGGAATCTCTCCAGGAAGAGGGATGCCCGTACGTGTCCCGAATCCGAATTTCCTGACATAGTCATAGAACATCTGATCCTTCATCCGCAGGGAGATCTTGGCGGCACCGATATTGGAGGACTTCATCAGGATTTCCGGGATGCTCAGATCGCCGCTCCCGTGGTGGTCCTTGATGATTTTCCCTCCGTAGGAAAAGTGTCCGTTCTCACAAAAGATCTGTGTCTTGTCGTTGACAATCCCCTCATTGTAAGCGGCCGAGGTGACAACTATCTTGAAGACGGATCCAGGCTCGTAGATGTCCGAGATAGCACGATTACGCATTTCCTCGGGCTTCGCCTGATTGAATTTGTTCGGGTCGTAGTTCGGTCTGCTGGCCATGGCCAGGATCTCGCCAGTATTGGGATCGGCCAGAATCGCCGTTGCCGAGGCGGGATGATTCGTCTTGTAGGCCGCATCAACCTCACGCTCCGCGATCGCCTGCAGACCCATGTCGATGGAGAGGCGGATATCTGATCCGTTCTCGGGAAGCTGCTCCTGCCCCCGGTAGACGACGATCTCCCTGCCCTTGCGGTCGTGCTCGATCCATCGGAATCCCTCTTGGCCGGTCAGGGCATCATCGCAGGTCTTTTCGATCCCATCGGCCCCGTGCCCTGTGTGATCAACATATCCCAACACATCGCAAAGCATCTCCCCGTTGGGATAACTCCTCACGGATCCCTCTTGAAGATAAAGGCCGTGAAGATTCGCCTTCTCAAGTGCCCTGATCATGTCCTGGGCCTTCTCTTCGGAGACCCCCTTGCGGATGACCAAGTACTTGCTCTTGGTCGTGAGTTTCTCCGTGAGTTCTTCGGGCGTCATTTCGAGAAATGGGGCTGCCACTCCGGCGACCGCCGCCGGTTTCTGGATGTGCGAACCATCGGCATAGACCATCTGCACGGGAACGTTCACTGCAAGCTCCTCGCCGTTCCGGTCAAGAATGCGACCCCGCCGGGCTTGGATCACCTGTCTAGTATCATGCTTCTCCGCGGCTATTTCTTGATAATAGTCGTGCTTGAGGATCTGCAGGTGTATTAATCGCCAGGCGAAGGCGGTGAAGATGAGGACCAGCAGGGCGCAGACAACCCCGATGCGCTCGCCCGTACCCTTCACCTGTTGACGGCGCGCTGGGGACCCCCGGGACCGAACCGGCTTTCCGGATCGCGCGAGGCCGTGCGCAGAACCCCATCAACTTCAGCCGAAGCGGGCGGCGTGACGCGGGCGATCGCCGTATCGCGGATCGCCTGAAGCGTTATATATCCATCATCCAGACGATGCTGCAGAGCCCCGCGTGAGGTCATGGAAGTGATCTGCGCCTTCAGGGCCTCGTCCCTGCCCTCCTCCTCCCGGAGGGCGGCCTCAACTAGGCGGGACTGATTGCCGACAGCATGCTGCTGGTTCTTGAGATAGACGAAGAAAAGCCCAGCAAGGCCTATCAGAAAAACGATGACAAGCCATCTTGCGAGAAAATTCACCTCGATCGCATTTGTGGTGCGTCGGCGGTTCACGCTCATGGTCGGGCTCCCTGTTTCAACGTTGAGGTCGATCCCAGTCGTTCGACAACCCTCAGTCGGGCGCTGCGCGACCGGGGATTGGAGGAAAGCTCGCCCGGCGAGGCTGTTACCGATCGCGAGGTTAGCGCCTCAAAGAGGTATTCAGGGTTGGGACGCGGAGCGGGCCATGTGGGATCGTCGATCTCGCTCATGGCGTGACGGCGGAAGAAATGCTTCACGATCCTGTCCTCCAGCGAGTGAAAGGTAATGACGGCCAGTCGCCCTCCAGATGCGAGAAGGGACGTAACCGCGGGCAATGCACGCTCCAGTGAGCCGATCTCGTCATTCACGGCGATGCGGAGCGCCTGGAAAACACGGGTCGCAGGATGACGGGGGCCTGTGCGTCCGGCAGCTATCAACTCGGCAAGCTCTGCGGTGCTTACGATCTGTTTTTTCTCACGCGCCCGGGCTATGCGTGCAGCAAACTGAATGGCACGGGGCTCATCACCGTACTCTCGGAAGATGCGGGCAAGCTCTTGCGCGGGTGCCGTATTCAGCAGGTCGGCGGCGGTCATTCCTGTGTTTCCCATGCGCATGTCGAGAGGCCCTTCACGCTGGAAGGAAAACCCTCGCTCCGGGGTGTCGAGTTGGTGGGAAGAGACCCCGAGGTCAAGTAACACCCCGTCGATCTTACTGATTCCGAGGGCTGCCAACGCTTCCACGGCCCCGGTGAAATTCCCCTCCACTGCGGTGAAGCTTTCGCCATGAGAGAAAAGAAACTCACGCGAGTGAGCCAGAGCCTCCGGATCGCGATCAAAACCAATAACCCGCGCCCCGCCCTTCAGCAGCAAGCTGCTGTGGCCTCCCCCCCCCAGGGTCCCATCGACGATGGTCCGGCCGGAAGCGGGGCGCAGGAATTCAACGACCTCCTTTGCCAGAACTGGTTCGTGGCGGAAAGAGGTACTCATGAAATGGGAGGAAGAGGTGGAAGTAGAGAAGGTTGTCGTCGCAAGGTCGTGATGGGCCCTGAGAAATCTGTTGCGTCTAAGTTTGTGTTGGATGCGGGTCATCGGTTCATGCGGCTCAGAGACCGATCAACTCCGCCACCTGACGATAGGATGCGGATTCCTCCGCACTCACGTCGTCCCAGCGCTTTGCGTTCCAGATTTCAAAACGGCTGCGGCCGCCGACCAGCACGACATCTCCCTTGAGCTTCACGGAATCGCACTGCTCCTCGGGAAGCAGGATCCGGCCATTACTGTCTGCGGAAACAGCGCGCGCCTGTCCGTAAAATTGCCGGATTGCCATGCGTCTTTTGGGTGCAGGTTCACCGCTCTGCTCGATGCGCGACTCGATCGAATCGAACTCCTCCGGCGGCATCACAATGAGGCAATCGCCCGATGGTCCGGGGATCGCATGGAACTCATCCGGGCCCCCGCTCAACCATGCCGCCGGGATCGTGACACGATTCTTCGCATCCATGGACCTCTCAAAAGTCCCGGCGTAGGTAATCGAATTGGAGGTGGATTTGGGCATGGGTTTTGCAGTGGGCAGAAAGACCACTTTCCGCCACTACGCCCCACTTTTTCCCACTAAAAGAGAAAAGGGTCAACGTAAAAAAGATAAAAAGAGAGAAAATCGTGACCGTTTCCCTTAAGACCTAAAAAGCCCCTTAATTTCCCAACTCAGTACTGACTTGCTAATAGCCAAGCAATAAAATGACTCAGCCTTTCGTTAAAAAGGCTTGGAAGTTTTCCTATACGATCTGAGCTGACAATTTTGCGTTAGGGGTGGGAATTTCGGATGCTGGCAAATTTTCCAATCTGCGCAAGCGGGCATCTGCTTCAATTAGGGCGCGGCGATTTTAGGTGCAGGGCAAGGCCCTCTTCTCTCTACCCTGCCAAGGTTTGGAAGTTTGGATGGAGAGCAATGCGGCCAAGGGAGCCGTAGTAGTCCTAGGGCGACCGCAGGCCAACACAGCTATCCGTCAAAATCCCAAGCCTTAAAGATTAACCGGGGATGTTCTTGAGCAGCTCCGCATTCGTCGGATACCGACGAATGAAAAACAGCAGACGCTCGATCGCCTCAATCGGCTTATGACCGGCAAGTCCACGGCGGATGATGTTGATCTTGTGCATCTCATCGGGTGAGAGGAGGAGTTCTTCGCGACGGGTTCCGGAGAGGAAGATGTCGACGGCGGGATAGATGCGCTGGTCGCTGATCTTGCGATCGAGGACGAGCTCCATGTTGCCCGTTCCCTTGAATTCTTGGAAGATCAGGTCATCCATGCGGCTGTTAGTATCGATCAGGGCAGTCGCCATGATGGTGAGTGATCCGGCCTCCTCGGTGTTGCGGGCAGCGGCGAAGAGCTTGCGAGGGATCTCCATGGCACGGGCGTCCATACCGCCGCTCATGGTGCGGCCTCCTCCACCCTGCGCGTTATTGAACGCACGGCCGATGCGGGTGAGTGAATCCATGAGGACAAACACATCCTTACCCTGCTCGACAAGACGCTTGGCGCGGTCGATGGCAATCTGGGCGATGCGGGTGTGGCTGCGGATATCGCTGTCGTTGGAGCTCGCGTAGAGCTCGGCCTGCGGAATGGTGCGACGGATTTCAGTTACCTCCTCGGGACGCTCGTCGACCAGGAGGATGAGGAGCTTCATCTCGGGGTGGTTCTTTACCACGGCGTCGGCGATGTGCTGCAAGAGGGTTGTCTTGCCGGTGCGAGGAGGAGCCACAATGAGTCCGCGCTGACCCTTGCCCACTGGGGTCATCAGGTCGATCACGCGGGTGGTGAAGCGCTCCGGAGTGGTCTCGAGCCTGATGCGCTTGTTCGGACTGATCGTGGTGAGTTCCTCGAAGAGCGGTATGTTGATGAACTTGGCGGGATCCGCACTCTCGATCTCGGTGGCGCGGAAGAGCTGGATCCCCCGGGGACCTCGTCGGGTCTGACCCTTGATGAGGACTCCGTCACGCAGGTTGTACTCACGGATCACCTCGGGGGTGATGAAGATGTCGTTCTGCGTGGCAGAGTAGGCGCGCTTCGCCTCGCGGAGGAAGCCAAACCCCTTGCCGGAGACTTCGACAATCCCTTCGGCATAGGTGGGCTCAGGCGGGGGGCCGTCATGAGGCGTAGCTCCGGCGGATCCTGGCAGGGGCTCGGCAAATTCATTGGGGCCAGGGCCATATTCTCCCTGAGAATCATGTCCACTTTGTCCGCCCTGCGAGCTCTGATCATTCGGCCCGCGATCGCCACGGTTATCCTGGCGATTATTGCGGAAGGGACGGCGTCCACGGGGATTACGTCCTCCGCCGCCACCCTGGCGGTTGTTATCGAATCTGCGACCTCCTCCTTGCTGGCTTACCTGCTGACCTCCCTCGGAGCCAGCGGCTTGGCCGGCGGAGGAATCGGAGTTGGGTTGCTGAGAGGGAGCCTGTTCGTGGGAACGTGAAGAGGGCTCCGGCTGGGGCTGGGATTGGGACTGGGGCTGTTGATCGTCGCTCATGGTATGAAAAGGCTTTTAGGCTGAAGGCTGTTAGGTAAGAGGGAAAGGGGAGGCTCGGGCGGTTTAGGGCTCTAGATGATGAAGTGTGAGGAAAAACTTGAAATCACTCCGGTATAGGTGCGAGTGACCCGGTGACGATCTGGATCGCTGATTTATCAACAGCGGCTCTCCGTCGGACCGATGACCACTTCCTTGTTGGAATGAATGATCTGCTGAACTGTAATTGGGTTGGTGAGGATCTCCAAAACCAAACAACCGGGGTTACTTCAACTCACCGGCAACCGTGTGGGGAGAGATCCAAAAAGACCGAAACTTGATTCAAAGCAAACCACACCCTTCCGGCAAGTCAACGCCTTTCTCGGCATTCATCCTAAAACACCCTTAGATCTCCCCTTAAAACTCCCTCTCCGAACCGATCTCCATAAGATAGAGATTCTTTCCCTCCTTTTCAAAAGCCTTCCTGGCCGACTCATGGTCGATGGCAATCAGGGGAAAGGTATCGTAATGCACCCCTAGGATTTCCGTGCACCCAAGCCATTCAGCAGCAATGACGGCGTCCTTCACGCCCATGGTGAAGTTATCGCCAATGCAGAAAGCTGCGAATTTCAATGGGCCCGTCTGCGCGATAAGCTCCATATCCCGGTTGAGCGCGGTGTCGCCGCTGTAGTAAAAGGCCCCCTCTGGGGTCTCAACCCGGAAGCCTCCCGCTTGTCCTCCATAGGTGTTGTCCGGCATGCTACTGGAGTGAATTGCCGAGGTGAAGGTGACGCGGCCGAAGTCGAAGGTCCAGGAACCGCCGGAGTTCATGGGATGGATCTTCTCGATTCCCTTGCCGCCGAACCATTGAATAACCTCATAGTTGCCGATAAGCGTCGCGCCGCTCAGACGCGCGATCGCCTCCACATCGGCGACATGGTCGAAATGTCCATGCGAGATCAGAATGTAATCGGGATGCAGATTGGCATAGTCGATGGAAGAAGCCAGGGGGTTCGGTGTGATGAAGGGATCGAAGAGGAGCGTCTTGCCGGAGACTTCGACTGAAAAGCAGGAGTGGCCGTAGTAGGTGACCTTCATAGATGTCATCATTCTGGGTTCTTCTTTCCACGCCAAGTGAGAATGCTTCTGAAATCTTGCAACCATACCCTCCTGCGCTCAGGCTAAGGAACCATTGAACACCTATGACGCTTGATCCTGAGAAAAAAATCGCGGGACTTCTGGTTCCCCTCTTCGCCTTGAGGGGCAGACATGATCTGGGTGTCGGAGACACGGCGTCCCTCTCCGAAGTGATTGAATGGGCTGCAGAAAATAATTTCCGTGCATTACAGATCCTGCCGGTCAATGAAACCGGTGGCGACCACAGTCCCTACAACGTCCTGAGTGCTTTCGCGCTGGATTCCTCGACAATCACAGCCCACCCCTCGAAACTCCCGGAACTGACGCCCGGGGACTACCGTCAGATCACGGAACGCCATGACCTGGCAGCGCTTCGCTCCGGACCGGTGGATTACACCCAGGTCAAAGCACTCAAGAGGAAACTTCTTGAAGCCGCCTGGAAGCGCTTTCGCAAAGGGGACGGACGTAGCGGACGCTCGAAGCTCTTTGCTCGTTTCCTGGACCAGCATTCCGCATGGCTGCCGGATTACACGCTCTACCGCGTGCTGCTGGAGATCAATCACCACGTGGAGGATACCTCCAGCTGGCCCTTGACCCAGAGGAATACAAAGTCGGCCCGTGTCTGGCTTGCCTCCCTTCCGGAGAAAGATCGTGCTGACGTGGAGGAACAACGGCTCTTTTTTGCCTTCGTGCAGTGGATTGCCTTCTCCCAGTGGTCTGCGGTGGCAGATCTCGCGGAGGTCATGGGGGTTGCCCTGATCGGCGATGTGCCGGTCGGCGTGGCAGTCGGAGGTGCTGATGTCTTCGCGTCACCGGAGGAGTTCGACCCTACGCGCTCTTGCGGCGCGCCCCCGGAGCATGTCTTCAAGAGCGATCCCTTCACCGAGCAGTGGGGGCAGAACTGGGGGTTTCCTCTCTACCGCTGGGATGTGATGGCCCGGAATAACTTCCTCTGGTGGCGCAGGCGTCTCCGGCTGCTTCGGTCGGTGTTTCATCTGCTGCGCGTCGATCATGCACTCGGATTCTTCCGCATCTACAGCTTCCCGTGGCCGCCGCAGCGCAATGCCGAATTCACCGGAATCTCCGACGAGGAGGCCCGGGCTAAGACAGGCGGCCCACTGCCGGGGTTCATCGACTTGGATGACAGCACGCCCGGGAACCGCGTCCACAACAAACGCCACGGCGAGGTGCTACTCGGCATCCTAAACGAGGAACTCGGCGATCATCGCCTCATCGCCGAGGATCTCGGGGAAGTCGCGCCGTATGTCCGCCCGGTCATGGCCAGGATGGGGCTTCCAGGCTTCAAGATCCCGATGTGGGAGCGAAACCCCGACGGCACCATGAAGGGTGGGGAAACTTACGACCGCATCTCGGTCGCCACCTACGCCACCCACGACCATGCGCCCATGATCACCCAGTGGGCAGAATGGCAGGCAGGCGTTGTCCATGGTGGGGACGAAGAGGTGGGGTGCCGCAAAATTCTTGGCGAACTCCTTCTTTTTGCAGGCCATACGGAGATAGATCCGATGACCCCCTTCGGCGAAATTGTTCATCACATCCTCTTGGAGGGACTCCTTGCCTGTAATTCCTGGATTGCCATCCCGATGATTACGGACCTCTTCGGGACAAGCCAGCGCTTCAATGTGCCGGGTGCGGTGGGATCCGCCAACTGGACGGCCCGAATTGCCGAGCCTATCTCGGAGTGGAATGCCCGCCATCCTGAGTTACTGGCTTGGTGGCGTTTGGCAGTACTCAAGAATGGCAGATGTTGAACTCTGTGGATTCATCAGGAAGGGGGGTTCTTTTAATTTTGCTTCTTGCTATCAGAGAATTTTCTCTGTAGGACATTTGCCTCTCTCTGGAACCCGATAGAGAAACAAACAACATCATTATTTTTGCTCATTATGGCTAACCTCACCAAACGCGACCTCGTCATTGCCATCAGTAACGAAACGGGTCTGATTCAGAGCGATGTCTTCAACGTCATTCAGAAGACGCTCGACCATATCACGGATGCCCTGTCAAAAGGTGATGGTGTCGAATTGCGGAATTTCGGTGTGTTCGAGGTACGCCTCACCCGCTCCCGCGTGGGACGGAATCCGAACCAACCCGATGTCGATGTGCCCATCCCCTCGCGTGCGACTGTGAAGTTCAAGTCCGGAAAGATCATGCGCCAGAGGGTTTTGCTTCGCACCGAAGAGCTCAAGAGCCAACCGGCTTACAACGGGACTGCTGTATCTTAATCCCTTGGGCATGGCCTAAGCCCTTCTCTTTTCCTTCCCCCAACCAAAAAACTTAGCCGGTGCCTGAGTCTCCAAGGATCCGCCTTCAGGGCGTCACGCAGAACAATCTCAAGGGCATCGACCTCGACCTTCCCACAGGGTCGCTCATTGTCGTTACGGGCCCCAGTGGATCGGGTAAGTCGAGCCTCGCCTTCGACACCATCTATGCGGAGGGACAGAGACGCTATGTCGAGACCTTCAGCCCCTACACGCGGCAGTTCCTTGACCGGATGGATAAGCCCCGCGCGACCTCCATCGAGGGGATCCCGCCGGCGATCGCCATCGAGCAGAGCAACAGCGTCAAGACCACCCGCTCCACCGTCGGCACGATCACGGAGATCAACGACTACCTGAAGTTGCTGATGGCGCGCACCGCCACAGCCTCTTGCCCCGGATGCGGACGCCCCGTCACTCCCGAGTCACCCGAGTCAGTCACCTCCTCACTCATGGCCTCTCTCTCGGGAAGGCGAATGCTCGTCACCTTCCCCGTCGCCACGCGATCGGAAGCATCGGAAGAGGAAACGGAGGCAACACCCCTGCCTCGCTCACCGGCCGACTTCTTTACCTTTCTCCAGGGGCAGGGATATCTGCGGATCTGGATCGAGGGAACCATCCATCGCACGGATGAGCCCACACAGCTGACCCAATTGCCTGCTGTCGTAGAGGTCATCCAAGATCGTCTGGCCATCACGCAGGAGGAACGCGGGCGCCTCACCGAAGCGATCGAAACCGCCCTGCGACTCGGCAAGGATCGGGTGACACTCATTGATCCGGAAAGTGTTGAGCAGTTTCCCCACTCGTCGGGCTGGCATTGCGCCCATTGCGACCTTGATATCCGGCCTCCCGTGCCCGGTCTCTTCAGCTTCAACAATCCCCTTGGCGCCTGTCCCGACTGCCGCGGCTTTGGCCGAGTGATCGGCCTCGACTATGACCGGGTCATGCCGGACCGTTCCCTGAGCATCGCCGGAGGTGTGGTGAAGCCCTTCCAGAGTGGTCAGTCGCGCGAGTGCCAGCGAGATCTTCTGAAGGCCTGTGCCACCGCGGACATCGACGTGCATCTTCCCTTCGAGGAACTGCCCGAGTCCGATCAGCGTTTCGTGATCGAGGGGGAAAAGGGAGCGGATCTCAGCGGCGAGGAACTCTGGCAGAGCGGTCAATGGTACGGGATCGACGGGTTCTTCAAATGGATGGAGAAGCGAACCTACAAGATGCATATCCGCGTCTTCCTGAGCCGCTACCGCGCCTACAGACCCTGTACGACGTGCAAGGGGGGGCGCTTCCAACCGGAGACCCTGAACTTCCGTCTCCCGTTGCCCGGGAAGCCGATGACTCTGCCTGAGATCGCCAGGACACCGGTCTCACGACTCTCTCCGCTGCTCAGAGAGCTCCCTATTGCGCCAGGCGATGCCGGGGCGACGATGCTTCTGGATCAGATCGTTTCCCGGCTCGGCTACTTGGAGTCGGTCGGCCTGGGGTACCTCACACTCGACCGTGCCACCAAGACTCTCTCCGGCGGAGAGATCGAGCGGGTGAACCTGACCACCTGCCTCGGGGCCTCCTTGGTCAACACGCTCTTTGTCATGGATGAACCGAGTGTCGGCCTGCATCCGCGTGATGTCGGCAAGCTCCTCGAGATCATGCGGGCTCTGCGCGACAAGGGAAACACTCTCATCGTCGTCGAGCACGAGGAGGCTGTGATCCGCTCGGCAGACCATATCGTCGACCTGGGACCAGGTCGCGGGCAGGAAGGAGGCCACCTGATGTTCTCGGGCCCGCTCTCCGAACTCGCCTCCTCCAAGGAATCACTCACCGCCGCCTACTTACGCGGTGACAAAGTGATCGGGGTGCCAAAGAAGCGGAAGAAACCGAAGCAGTGGATCGAGATCAAGGAGATCCGCCACCACAACATCGAGAAACTTGATGTGAAGTTCCCGCTTGGAGTCTTCTGCTGCGTGACGGGTGTCTCCGGCTCCGGCAAAAGCTCACTGGTCCGCGATGTCCTCTACAGAAATCTCACCTCGGCAGCGGCCGAAGAGGGAGAGGCAGCCGGTCGCTGTCGCTCGATCAAGGGGGGAGATGAGCTTTCCGACGTGGTATTGGTCGACCAGTCTCCCCTCGCCCGCACTCCCCGATCCACCCCTGCAGTCTATCTCGGGGTCTTCGATGCGATCCGCGAACTCTTTGGCATGGAGGACGAAGCGATCGAGGCTGGCATGAGCCCCTCCGCCTTCTCGTTCAACTCGGGACAGGGACGCTGCGATCGTTGTTCGGGCCTTGGCTTTGAGAAGGTCGAGATGCAGTTCCTGAGCGATCTCTTCCTCCGTTGTCCGGAGTGCGAGGGGAAGCGCTACCAAGAGCGGGTCCTTGCGATCAGACACCGCGGCAAGTCGATCCACGACGTCCTGGAGATGACCTCCCGGGAGGCAATCTCCTTTTTCAAGGGAGGCTCCAAATCCGAGGCGATCTGTGCCCCGCTGCAAATTCTCTCCGATGTGGGGCTCGACTACCTGAAGCTAGGCCAACCCCTCAATGTCCTGAGCGGTGGCGAGTCGCAGCGACTGAAGCTAGCCGCACGGCTTGCGAGTCACGAACCGGGGGGAGCCCTCCTCATCTTCGACGAGCCGACGACCGGACTGCATATCGACGACATCGCGATTCTGCTTAAAGCCTTCGAGCGTCTGGTCTCCGAAGGAAACAGCATCATTGTCATCGAGCATAACCTCGACGTGATCAAGACCGCCGACTGGGTCATCGACATCGGTCCGGAAGCCGGTGACGAGGGGGGGGAACTCGTGGTCAGCGGAACCCCCGAGGAGGTTGCGGTCGCCGAGGACTCCCACACAGGACGTTATTTGCGCGAAGTCCTGGCAGGAAGACCCCCTCTCCTTCTTGAAAAAGGCCTGGTCCGGAAGCAGACACCGGTTTCAAAATCGATCCAGATTCACGGGGCGCGCGAGCACAACCTGAAAAATATCTCCATCGATATCCCGCGTGATGAGATGATCGTCGTGACCGGACTAAGTGGCAGCGGTAAGTCGACCCTCGCCTTCGATATTCTTTTCGCGGAAGGGCAGCGGCGTTTCCTAGACAGCATGTCCCCGTATGCCCGTCAGTTCGTCGAGCAACTCGAGAAGCCCGATGTCGACCGAATCGAAGGCCTGCCACCAAGCGTGGCGATCGAGCAGCGGATCACCCGGGGTGGAGGCAAGTCGACCGTCGCCACCGTCACCGAGATCCACCAGTTCCTAAGACTCCTTTACTCAAAGCTCGGAACCCAGCATTGCCCCGACTGCAATGTCGCCGTCCAGAAGAGCTCACTCACCGCCGTGGCCACGGAGCTTGAGGCCATGGCAAAAGACTCTCCGGTCCAACTCTTTGCCAATTTGATCCGGGGCCGCAAGGGATACCACACCGAGGTTGCCCGCTGGGCGGGTGACCATGGGTATTCGATTCTGTTGGTCGATGGGGAACTTTTCGCCGTGGAGGATTTTGAGCCGCTGGAACGCTTCAAGGAACACAGCATCGATGTGCTAATCGGCACGATCGAGAAGGGAGCAAAGAAAGGGGTCCTGGATCTTGCCAAGCAGGCTCTTGAGATCGGCAAGGGAACCGCGAAAGCACGCCCAGTTCCTCCGGCTGAAAAATCATCCAAAGCAAAAGCCACCAAGACGGCCAAGACAGCCAAGCCGAAGGTGAGCAAGAAAATCGCTAAAGCCTCCTCCGAGGAATTCCGAATCCTCAGCTCCGAGATGAACTGCCCAGATTGCGGACGATCCTTCGAGGAACTCGATCCCCGGCTCTTCTCCTTTAACTCCCCCCACGGATGGTGCGAACATTGCCGGGGATTCGGGGAGGTCTGGAGCGAGATCCCCAAGGCCAAAGACTTTGACTCGCAGTTGGAAGCCGACTTGGCGGCGGAAAAATCCTTTGAAAACCGCGAGGAGGGCGAGACCCGCCCCTGCCCCGTCTGCCAGGGTGACCGCCTCAATCCCGTGGCCTGCGCCGTGCGGATCAACGGGGAGAGCATCGCCGGTTTCTCCGCTCGATCCTCAAACGATGCCCTCACTCTCACGGGAAATTGGAACTTCAAGGGGCGCGATGAGATCGTCGCGCGGGATATCCTTCCGGAGATTCGCCAGCGACTGGAATTCCTGGGCCGTGTCGGCCTCGACTACCTGCAACTCCACCGCTCTGCCAAGACACTCAGCGGCGGAGAATCACAGCGCATCCGTCTCGCTGCCCAGCTTGGTTCGAATCTGCGCGGCGTCCTCTATGTCCTCGACGAACCGACCATCGGACTGCATCCCCGCGATAACGAGCGACTCCTGGACGCACTCGGGGAACTCACCGCACAGGGCAATTCGTTGATCATCGTCGAACACGATGAGGAAACGATGCGCCGGGCCGATCGGATCATCGATCTCGGCCCCAAGGCCGGCAGCCACGGAGGGGAAATCATCGCCTTCGGCACCATGGATGAGGTGATGGCTAACGAGCGCTCACTGACCGGAAAGTTCCTACGCGAACCGCCCGTTCATCCGCTACGCGGATCGCGTCGCTCGATGAAGGATGTGGACGCATGGCTCGAACTCAAGGGCGCCAAGCGTCACAACCTCGACAACGTCGACGTCAGCTTCCCACTTCAACGCCTCACCGCTATCAGCGGTATCAGCGGATCGGGCAAAAGCACCTTGCTGCGAGGTGTGCTCCTTCCTGCCGTAGAGGAATCCCTGGTTCGTACCGGCCGACGGAAGAAGAATGGCCCGCAATATTGGAAGTCGATCAGCGGAGTCCAGCACCTCTCGCAGGTGATCGAGGTCGACCAGTCTCCGATCGGTAAGACCTCCCGCTCGACCCCCGCCACCTACCTGAAGATCTTCGATGCCATCAGGACCCTCTACGCGGGTTTGCCGGACGCCCGGATGCGCGGTTACTCGGGAAGTCGCTTCTCTTTCAACAATCAGGGGGGGCGCTGCGACACCTGCGAGGGCCAAGGTGTCATCAAGCTGGAGATGAACTTCCTGCCTGCTTCCTACATGCCCTGTGAGGATTGCGGCGGAACCCGCTTCAACCGCCAGACCTTGGAAGTAAAGTACGACAGCAAGTCCATCGGTAACGTTCTCTCGATGACGGTCGAACAGGCCGCGGAGTTCTTTGCCGCCCATCCCAAGATCCGCAAGCCTTTGCAGCTCTTGGTTGAGACCGGCCTCGGTTATCTCAAGCTTGGACAGCCAAGCCCCACGCTCAGCGGTGGCGAGGCCCAGCGCATCAAACTCGTTACCCAGCTTGCCCGCGGAGGAGGAGGCACTGAACGCCCACGCATGGCCAAGCGGGGAGGCACACTCTATATTCTGGAAGAGCCGACGATCGGACTGCATGCCGCCGATGTGGAACTTCTCCAGACGGTGCTCCATCGTCTTGTTGACGAGGGGCACACTGTGATCGTCGTGGAGCATCATCTGGATCTCGTGGCCGAGGCCGACTACATCATTGATGTCGGTCCGGAGGCTGGGCATCGGGGCGGTCAGATCGTGGCGACCGGAACTCCCGAGGAAGTAGCCAAGAGCAAGACCAGCAGAACAGCCCCGTTCCTCAAAGAGGTGCTTGGTCGCAAGGCGACCAAAGGGGTTTAGGCTGTTAGGAGAATCCAAAAAATCCTCTGGTAAGGGGATTTTCTCCACTTCAACCTTTCACTTTTCATTTGTCACTAAGCCATACCCTTCCGCTTGCATTGAAAGAAGGGGTGGGTTATGGCTTCTTTGTGGCGGTGGACGACCGCTGGGAGCAATCCTGGAGGAAAGTCCGGACACCACAAGGCAGCATACCGTGTAGAACACGCGGGAGGCAGGGGCGAAAGCCCCGGTCGACGGATAGTGTCACAGAGAATATACCGCCCTGGTCGCAAGATTGGGGTAAGGGTGAAAAGGCGGGGTAAGAGCCCACCGCCCCGAGGGTAACCGAGGGGGCATGAAAAACCCTATGCGGTGCAAGACAGAACAGGGGAAGAGGCAGCCGGCTTCGAGGCTTCACCATCGGTGAAGCGGGACCCCGGGGAACGTCGCACTCGTCGCAAGACGGGCGGGGGTCCATGGTTCGCCGAGGATCCTTGAGAGAAATGGCCGTCCAAGCCGGGGTGACCCGGCCTGACAGAATCCGGCTTATAGCCGTCACAACTGGCGGGGGTGGGTCCGATTCCGTCCCCCGCCTCCACCTCCTAGAGCCAGATAAACAAAGGCTCTAGAGGTAGCGGACACCAAACGGACACCAAA
>CAIOJL010000031.1 GCA_903858595.1 uncultured Spartobacteria bacterium
GGGCATGGGCGATCCGGGAAAGGCTACCCGGTTTGTTGTCGTTCTGGATCATCAGCACGTCGCTCTCTACGACCAGTGTGCCGTACGACTCAAAGAGAGTCATTGCCCGGTCGGTATTGCTGACAACCATCCTAACAACAGCGTGATCCGTGGTGTCGGAGACTGTTAGGCCGAAGATATTGATCTGCGCAATGGCCAGTGCATCGCAGACGGCGGCCCGCGCGCCCGGTTTGTTCTCAAGAAAGACAGCCAACTGCTGAACAATCCTCGGAGCCAAAGGATCAGCCTTCTTCATGGCTTCAACGTAGCCATGATTATAAAGAAAAGAAGGAGAAAAGGCGCGTGGGAACGCGGCTTAGTCATTCGAGGTGAAGGCCGAGAAGTCCGAAGATCAGCAAATCGAGGATGCCTGGTCGGGGACGACCGGCAGACAAAGGGGCAATATTTTCCCGCAGAGGCGCAGAGACGCAGAGAAAAAGGATGAGCTTCCATCCCTCTCTTGGTCTGCTGACCTAACAGTCTCCAGTTAGGCTAGGCCTTCGGCGAAGCCGTGATGTGTTCCGTGATGATGGTCTTGCCTTCCTCGACCTTTTTCTCCTCGATCGGCTGGGCCGCGGGGACATGAGGGGTGACCTTCCAGAAGGCTGCGAGATGACGCTTCCAGTCGGCGAGGATGTGTGCGGCCAGCGGGCTGCCGGTCTTCTCCTGATGTTTGATGACGAGATCCTTCAGCTTGGCTTCGTCCTCGGCGGAGGTAATCCGGTCGGCTCCGACGAGCTGGTCGTTGTAGCGCCCGAGGAACTTGTCCTCCAGATCAAGGACGAAGGCCTCGCCGCCGGTCATGCCCGCGCCGAAGTTCTTGCCCGTGGAGCCAAGGACCACAACGGTGCCGCCGGTCATGTATTCGCAACCATGGTCGCCGATCCCCTCGACGACGGCAGTGCCTCCCGAGTTGCGAACGCAGAAACGCTCGCCAGCACGGCCATTGGCAAAGAGGTGTCCAGCGATGGCTCCATACATGACGGTGTTGCCGATGATGCTGTTCTTCTCGGGGACAAAGCGGTGATCGGGCAGAGGTCTGACGATGATCTCTCCTCCGCTCATGCTCTTGCCAACATAATCATTTCCCTCGCCCGTGAGGACGAGTTTGAGGCCCGGAGCCAGGAAGGCTCCGAAGCTCTGTCCTGCGGTGCCGGTCAGGTCGAGTTCGAGGGTTCCTTCGGGAAGGCCCTCTTCGCCGTACTGGTAGGCGATCTCTCCCGAAACCTTGGTGGCCAGCGAGCGGTTCGTGTTGTCGACCTTGTAGGAAAGCTTCACGGGCTTTGCATCGCGGATGGACTCCTCGGCATCTTGCAGGATGATGTCATCGAGCGGTTGGTCGTGTTCGGGATCGTTGCGGTCGCGCGTGGCGTAACGGACGGCCGTCGGATCATCCTTCACGACATCCTTGAGGAGGCGTGAGAGGTCGACGGTATTGGCCTTCGGATGACCCTCGATGTGCTTCTGGCGGAGGCACTCGGTGCGGCCGACCATCTCGTCGATGGTACGGAAGCCGAGGCGAGCCATGATGCCCCGGACCTCTTCGGCAACGGCGTTGAAGAAGTTGACGACATTCTCGGGCTTCCCTTTGAACTTTCCGCGGAGACGATCGTCGAGGGTGGCGACGCCGACCGGACAGTTGTTGAGATGGCACTGGCGGACATAGACGCAGCCCATAGCAATAAGGGCGGCGGTTCCGAAGTTGTACTCCTCGGCACCGAGCAGTGTGGCGTGGATGATGTCCTCGCCGGTCCGCATCCCGCCATCGGTTCGAAGCGTGACACGGTTACGGAGGCCATTCAGCAGCAGGACCTGATGGGTCTCGGCGACGCCGAGTTCCCAGGCGCCACCCGCGTGTTTCACAGAGCTGAGCGGCGAAGCGCCGGTTCCGCCGTCGTGACCGCTGACCAAGATGATGTCGGCATGAGCCTTCGCCACGCCTGCGGCCACAGTCCCGATGCCCGCCTCAGCGACGAGCTTCACAGTGACGCGTGCACGGGGATTGACCTGCTTGAGGTCATAAATGAGCTGGGCCAGATCCTCGATCGAGTAGATGTCGTGGTGAGGCGGCGGCGAAATGAGAGTGACGCCGGGGACCGAGTTGCGGAGCTTGGCGATGTAGGCGGTAACCTTGTGGCCGGGAAGTTGTCCACCCTCTCCGGGCTTGGCGCCCTGGGCCATCTTGATCTCGATCTCTTTGGCGCTCGCAAGGTAGGCGGCATGCACGCCAAAGCGACCGGAGGCAATCTGTTTGATGGCGCTGTTGGCCCAGTCGCCATTCTCCTGACGCTTGAAGCGGCGAGGATCTTCGCCACCCTCACCGCTGTTCGACTTCCCGCCGATGCGGTTCATGGCGATCGCCAGAGTCTCGTGGGCCTCGGGGCTCAGGGCTCCTAGCGACATGCCGGCCGTGGTGAAGCGACGGCGGATTTCCTCGATCGACTCGACCTCCTCGATCGGCACCGGGCCGGAGGGGAGGGCGACGAACTCGAGCAGGTTGCGCGGGGAGTGAGGGGTCGAGGCCAGGACGGCATCGACATAGGCCTTGTAGTCCTCAGGCTTGTTGGTCCGGACGAAGCTGTGGAAGTTCTTGATGACCGGCGGGGTCACGGCATGGAGCTCACCGCCGCGTCGGATGCGGTAGAAACCTGGGTCTCCGAGCTGGAGTGCGGCGGCCTCCTTGCCTTCCTCGACGGGTAGAGGAGAGCCATAGGCCATCTCGTGGCGGGCTAGGGACTCGCGCGCGATCTCCTCGAAACCGACGCCCTCGATCTGGGTGGGGGTTCCGGTGAAGCACTCCTCGACAAGTTTGGTCGAGATGCCGGTCGCCTCGAAGGTCTGGGCTCCGCGGTAGCTGCCGATGACGGAGATGCCCATCTTCGACATGATCTTGAGGAGGCCGCTTTGGAGCGCCTTCTTGTAGTTGAGTTGGGCGGTGGCGAAGTCAACCTCCACGGAGCCCTTCTCGATCATCTCGCGGATGGTCTCGATGGCAAGGTAGGGATTAATGGCGCTCGCGCCATAGCCGATCAGGCAGGCCATCTGGTGGACATCGCGAGCCTCGCCTGTCTCGCAGACAACACTCACCCGCATGCGCTTGCCGACACGACGGAGATGATGATGGACAGCGCCGACAGCCAGAAGTGCAGGAATCGCGAGGTTCTCCGCATCGATTCCCCTGTCGCTGAGAACGAGTATGCGGGTTTCTTCATCAACAGCCTTCTCGGCTGCCTTGCAGAGTTCATGAACCGCAGTGGCGAGTCCTGTGGGGCCCGAGGATGCCTTCCAGAGTGAGGAAAAGGTGGTCGCCTTGTGTTCCCCGCCAATCTTGCGGACGGACTCCAGCTCCTCATTGAACAATATCGGGGAGTCGAGAGAGACCTGAGATGCATGCTCCGGGGTCTCGGAGAGGAGATTGCGTCTCCAGCCCAGGGTGGTGAAAAGCGACATGACCAGGCGCTCGCGGATCGGGTCGATCGGCGGATTTGTGACCTGTGCGAAGAGCTGACTGAAGTAGGTATAGAGAAGGCGCGGACGCAGGGAGAGAACTGCGAGAGGTGTGTCATCACCCATGGAGCCGACGGCCTCGGCGCCATCCTTGAGCATCGGCTTGAAGATCATGTCGAGCTCCTCGCTGGTGTAGCCGAAGGAGACCTGACGCTGGGTCAGGTCGATGATGTCGAGGTCGCCTTTCGCGGGAGCGAGCTGCTCGGCCTTGAAGGGAGCGAGACGGACACGATGGTCATCCACCATCTTCCGGTAATTGTGGCGTGTCGCGAGCG
Organism: uncultured Spartobacteria bacterium; assembly: GCA_903858595.1. Taxonomy (GTDB): domain Bacteria; phylum Verrucomicrobiota; class Verrucomicrobiia; order Chthoniobacterales; family UBA6821; genus UBA6821. The sequence continues at coordinate 3,822 of CAIOJL010000031.1, forward strand.
ACTGCTTGATCTCGGTGTCGCGCATCAGGACGCCGGCAGCGGTGTCGATGGCGATCATCTCGCCCGGGGCAAGACGCCCCTTCTCGATGATGGAGTCCTGATCGAGTCCATCGACGCCCATCTCGGATCCAAGACTGAAAATGCCAGTGTCCGTGATCTGGTAGCGGGCCGGGCGCAGACCATTGCGATCGAGGCAGGCACCGATGGTGATGCCGTCGGTGAAGACTAGTGCCGCGGGACCGTCCCAAGGCTCGCAGAGGCAGGTGTGGTACTCGTAGAAGGCGGCGAGCTCTGGGGAGATCTCCTTGTCACCACGCCAGGCCGGGGGAACCAGCATGGTCATCGAGTGAAGGATCGAGCGGCCCGACATAGTCAGGACCTCGAGGACATTGTCCAAACTGGCGGAGTCAGAGCCGCCGGGTTGGATGATCGGGTGAAGCAACTCGATGTCCTCCCCCCAGAAGTCGGCCTTCAGTTCCGCCTCGCGCGCCTGAGTCCAGTTACGATTGCCACGGATGGTATTGATCTCACCGTTGTGAGCTAGGATCCGGAAGGGATGGGCAAGCGGCCAGGTAGGGAAGGTGTTCGTGCTGTACCGCTGGTGATAGACGCAGAGAGCGGTCTCGTAGTCAGGGTTGGCGAGGTCGGGAAAGAACTTCTCGAGTGACGAGGAGACAAGAAGACCCTTGTAGACGATCAGGCGGTGAGACAGGGAGGGGATGTAGAAATCCTCTATTTTGTCGGCGGCCACGCGCTTCTCGATCTCGTTGCGAGCGAGAAAAAGACGTCGCTCGAACTCATCGGCCGTCATCCCCTCGACCTTGCCGACTAGGACCTGCTCGATATCGGGCAGGGTCAGCAGGGCCTTGGTGCCGAGTATCTGCTTGTTGGTCGGAACCTCACGCCAGCCGAAAAGATAGAAGCCCCTCTTTTCCAGAACCTCCTCGGTGATGGCCTTGGCCCGGGCCTTGGCATACTCGTTCTCCTTGGGGAGATACATGACCCCGACGCCGAGATCGGCGTCGCTGTAGAGGGACTTGCCCCAGCTTTCGATAATTGGACGGAAGAGCTTGTAGGGAATCTGGGTCGAGATGCCCGCACCGTCACCTGTCCGGGCATCGGCATCCAGGGCGCCGCGGTGCATCAAGTTGCAGATGGAGCGAAGGCCGATGCGCAGGATCTCGTTGGAGCGCTGGCCGCTGATTTGAGCAACCATGCCGACGCCGCAGGCGTCTTTCTCAAAAGACGGATCATAGAGCGATGTGCTGCTCTGATGGTGGGGTAGGGAATGATTCATCATAAGAATGGGTGCGTGGAATGCAGTTATGGAGTTCGTCGATGCTATTAGCCGAGGCAAAGCAGAGGCGAACCATATAATGTCGTGGATGGTTTCCCTTGCCGCAAGCAAATGGCGTTCCAGACGAGGGATTTTTTATATGCCTGGAAATACCCGACAAGGCACCCTGCCAATAAGCCCTTCCCAGGGTCCGAATTTCCTCCTTTGATGTGCTTCCCGATGGCCTCAGCGTCTCATTCCCTTTCCAAGCCCTCCGATGCTGATCGGAACTGGCGCATCTTTCTCTGGTTTCGCGTTCTGTTTTCGGCGCGTTTCTACTACCCGGTGATGGCGGTGCTCTTCCTGGACCTGGGACTGACAGCTATCCAGTACACTCTGCTGAATGTGGCTTGGGCCGCGGCGAGCCTGCTCTCCGACATTCCCGCCGGCGTGCTGGCTGACCGGATCGGACGCAAGCCGCTGCTCGTGGCCGCCGGTTGCTGCATGGTCGCGGAGATGGCCATCCTCTGTTTTGCCCCTCACAACGGGGGACTGGTGCTCTTTCTCTTCTGTCTGGCAAACCGGATTCTGAGCGGTCTGGCCGAGGGGGCCGCGAGCGGCGCCGACGAAGCCATCGTCTTCGACTCACTCGCGGAGAATGGCCGCGAAGGTGAGTGGCATGGCGTGATGGAGCAACTGACCAGATGGCAGTCGATGAGTTTTGTCTTTGTCATGCTGGTGGGCGGAGCGGTCTATGCACCCGATTTTGTGAATGGAGCCCTCGCTTTGGTGGGGATCACCGCCCATCTGGATCAGGCGACCACGCTCCGACTCCCGCTCGTTCTAACACTGATCAGCGCCGTGGGAGTGCTGCTCCTGGCCCTGAATTTCCGCGAGCCCCTGCGGCATCAGCCCCACTCCCTGGAAGATCCCGAGGGGCACCGGGCCTCCTCGGCCTTGGGGGCGTTCGCCTTCACGCTCCAGGCAGGACGGTGGCTGCTTGGTAGTCCGGTCGCGCTTTTTGTTGTCTGTGCCGGTTTTGTGCTGGATTGCGTGGTTAGACTCTTCCTTGTCTTCAGCACTTCCTATTTCCGACTGATTGAGATTCCCGAGATTGCCTTCGGGGTGCTCGGTGCCGCTATGGGAGCTATTGGTCTACTTGTTTCACCATGGATCCGCCGGATGGTGACCACCCGCAGCATCGGTGCCAGTTTTGCGATCATGACCGGAGTCGTCTTTGTGGGACTCGTGGGCGTGGCCTTCCATCCTCCATATTGGGGACTGCTCTTCGGCTATCTCCTCTGGGGCGCCATGACAATGATCGGCTACGCGGTCTCGACTTATCTCAACCAACTCGTCGACTCGCATCACCGTGCCACCGTTCTCTCGTTCAAAGGTGTAACGATCAATCTCGCCTATGCGGGAATCAGCCTGCTCTTTGCCTTGGCTCTTCGTACGGTTCCCGGCTCGAATGCGCAGGAACAGCTGGGTCACGCCTTCGGATTTCTCCCGTTCTGGCTACTGCTGACCTGCGGCATCCTTTTCTTTGCATTCAGGAAACATCTCTCCCTGCTCAATGCTCCCTCCGTTCATCCCGGGCAATGATCTTGGCCTTTAACAAACCTTACAGCGTGCTCTCGCAGTTCACGCCGGATGGATCGTTAAACCGGACTCTTGCGGAGTTTGGCTTTCCTAAGGAGGTTTACCCGCTGGGCCGACTGGATGCTAATTCCGAGGGACTCCTGTTGCTGAGCGACGAAGCGGGTCTTAACACGCATCTGCTCGATCCGGAACATGGCCATTCACGGATCTACTGGGCCCAGGTGGAACGAATCCCAACCCCCGAAGCACTGGCTCAACTTGCTGCCGGCGTGACGATCCAGGATTACAAAACCCGTGCTTGCAAGGCATGGCTGCTTGATCCCCAGCCCGATCTGCCTCCGCGAGATCCCCCGATCCGCATGCGCAAAAATGTCCCCGATTGCTGGATCGCCCTGGAACTCCACGAGGGTAAAAACCGTCAGGTTCGCCGGATGACAGCGGCTATCGCTCACCCAACGCTCAGGCTTATCAGAAAGAGCATCGGGAAGCTGACCATGGGATCACTTGCTTCTGGTGCCTGGAGAGAACTCTCGATCGAGGAGCGAGAAATGATTTTCCGATAGTTCGGTAAAGGGTCGGTGCTTAAGCTGACGACCCTTCGATCCAGGCAAGAGCTTTGTCGTAACTGCGGCGCTCGAGGTAGTGGTGGAACTGCGGGTCGAGTTGGCTTGCAGGTAACGCAGCGATCAGGGCGTCGATCCGTCCGGAAACCTCGATAAGTCGCTTCAGATGACCCTCGGCATCCCGATCCCTGTGCGCATGATCTGCAATGACCGCAAAGCGCTCACGGAGAGCCTCTGCCAAGGGAACGAATTGAACGAATTGGGTGGAATCAGGGGAGGACATTCTGGCCGTGCTGGCGGAGCAGGTGGTCGCAGAGCACGAGATGTACCATCGCCTCGACCATAGGGACGGCGCGCGGCAGGACGCAGGCATCGTGGCGCCCGCGTGCAGCAAACTCGGCAGCCTCTCCCTCTACGGTGACTGTCTGCTGAATCTTCGCAATCGTGGCGGTCGGCTTGAAGGCGACACGGAAGAAGATGTGCTCGCCATTGCTGATGCCACCTTGGATGCCGCCGGAGCGGTTCGTGGCCGTGGAGACTTTCCCCTCCTCAATGACGAAGGCGTCATTGTGCTCGCTGCCAGTGAGGCGTGTTCCGGCAAAGCCGCTGCCAATCTCAAATCCCTTGGTGGCGGGAAGGCTCATCATCGCCTTGGCAAGGTCTGCCTCCAGCTTGTCAAAGACGGGCTCGCCCAGAGCGGGAGGGACTCCGCGAACGACGCACTCGATGGTACCGCCAATGCTGTCGCCTTGGGATCGGACTTCCTTGATGCGGGCGATCATCGCCTCGGCGGCTTTCAGATCAGGGCAGCGCACCGGGGTGGCATCGACCTGAGCGGTCGTTACGGTCGCTTGGTTGACTTCGGAGTCCAGATCGTGGATGGAGCGGACGTAGGCGACGACCTCATAGGCCGGGTGAAGCGTGCGGATTACCTTGCGCGCCACGACGCCAGCGGCCACACGGCCAATGGTCTCGCGTGCGGAAGAGCGTCCACCGCCTTCCCAGTTCCGGATGCCGTACTTGCTCTGGTAGGTGAAATCGGCATGCGAGGGGCGGAACATCGTCTCCATCTCGGAGTAGGCCGAGGGGCGCGCATCCTTGTTATCGACGGCCACAAGGATCGGAGTGCCGAGGGTCTGGCCCTGAAATACTCCGGAGAGGATGCGGCACTTGTCCTCCTCCTGACGCGGGGTGACGATGTCGCTCTGGCCTGGGCGACGCCGGTCAAGCTCGACCTGGATCTCCTCCGCAGTGATAGGGAGCCGGGAGGGACAGCCGTCGATGACGCAGCCGACTCCTCCGCCATGGGATTCACCCCAAGTGGAAACACGGAAGAGAGTTCCAAAGATACTGGCCATAAGGGTAATTAGTATGAGTGCTCCGGCAGGTCAACTCACGCAAAATCGCCCTCAATCACCTGCAAGTCGATTGCACGGCGTCTGCAGTTATTTGCGCAAGGCGGCCTCTATTGTCATCTCGAGGCATACTGGTCCGGGAGTTTCCCATGTATTTCTAGGAGAGGTGTGCTTGACGCGCTCGCGCCATGGTTTTATTGCATAGGTTGCAGCTTTACAGATTGCACTCCGTGTCATGGGAGCCCGCCGAGTTCTTCGGAAATGGGTCGTCGTGACGGGGCCTGTCGTCGCATGGCTTCATTTCATTCAAGACCTCCTAACTTTTAGCCTCTTATAATCATCATGTTTGATAAAATATTCGGATTTTTCTCTAGCGACATCGGCATCGATCTCGGCACGGCTAACACCTTGGTTTATGTCAAGGACAAGGGTATAGTCCTTCGCGAGCCCTCCATTGTCGCCGTCAAGGCCGGCACGACCCATGTGCTTGCGGTCGGTGAAGAGGCGAAGCGCATGCTTGGGCGTACGCCCGGTAACATCACCGCGATCCGTCCCCTCAAGGATGGTGTTATCGCCGACTTTGAGATCACCGAGGCGATGCTCCGGCATTTCATTACCAAGGCCCACGGCAACCGTCGGTTTGTCCGTCCCCGTGTCGTGATCGCTGTGCCAAGCGGCATCACTGAGGTGGAGAAGCGCGCTGTGAAGGATTCCGCTATGCATGCCGGGGCCCGCGAGGTTTACCTGATTGAGGAGCCGATGGCTGCCGCGATCGGCGTTGGGCTTCCCGTGACGGATCCGGCGGCCAACATGATCATCGACATCGGCGGAGGCACTACCGAAGTGGCCATCATCTCGCTGGCAGGCATCGTCTTCAGCAGGAGCGTACGCGTGGCGGGCGACGAACTGGACGACGCCATCACTCAATACCTCAAGCGCGCCTACAACCTGCTGATCGGTGAGCGCACCGCGGAGGAGATCAAGCTTCGTATCGGCAGTGCCTACCCTCTGGAGAAGGAACTCACCATGGAGGTCAAGGGGCGTGATCAGGTCGCCGGACTTCCCAAGACTATCACCATCACGTCGCAGGAGATCAGAGAGGCTCTCATGGAGCCGGTCTCGCGTATCGTCGAGGCGGTCCGCATCACTCTCGAGCGCTGCCCGCCGGAGCTCTCCGCCGATCTCGTCGACCGCGGAATTGTTCTGGCAGGCGGCGGGGCCCTTCTGCGCGGGCTTGACAAACTCATCGCCGAGGAGACGGGACTTCCGGTCCACGTGGCCGAGGATCCTCTCAGCGCAGTAGCCGAAGGAACCGGCAAGGCCCTTCAGGAAATCGAGTTCCTGCGTGCCGTCGCTGCGGTTGATCGTCCCAGGGCCTGAAGCCGATTCCGGGATGGCGGAGTAATCCCCGCCCGGATCTCATGCATTCCCTTTCCGGGGCCACTATCAGGAAATCACTAGAAGGAACACCATCGGGATGAAAAAAATCCAGATCGCCTCCCTTGTCGTTCTCGTCGTTGTCGCGATTGCCGTCTGCCTTCTCGAGTCCGGCGCGCTGACATTGCTCCAGTCCCGACTGCTCGGAGTCATCTCGCCGATCAGCCGTTCCGGGAGTGCAGTGAAAAACAGCATCGGCAGTCTCGGCAAGGATCTCCTGTCGTTGGATCAACTCCAGGTAGAGTATGAGCGGGTGCTTGCCGAGAACCGAAAACTCCGCGCGGAGAACAACGGGTTGCGTGATCTCCAGCATGACAACGATCATCTCCGACAGGTCCTGGGTTATCGCGAACGCTCCTCGTTCCGTCTCGTTCCTGCACTGGTGCTGGGCCATGATGCCGGCGTCTGGTGGAGCACGATCAAGATCAACCGGGGTTCTGCCGATGGCGTCGCGCCCGACATGCCGGTGATTACGGATAAGGGGCTGGTTGGCAAGGTGTCAGGCGTTTCCAGCAATCTGTCCGAGGTGCTTCTGATCACTGATGAAAACTGCAAGGTGGCGGCCAAGGTGGAGGGAACCAAGGAGCAGGGGATCAGCGCCGGGTCGCGTGACCCGGTCGGTGAGCTGAGGCTAACGTTTTTGAGCAAACTGGCTGATCTTCAGCCCGGGCAGAAAGTTTACACAGCGGGTGTGAGCGGAGGGATCTTCCCCTCAGGCATCGCTCTCGGCACGGTGAAAAGTTTTCACGCCCGCGAACTTGATGGCGAAGCCATCCTCGAGCCCTCCGCCGATCTCGGCACGCTCGAGGAGGTATTCATCGTCACCGGCGCGAAATGAGGCAAGGCATCCTTTTTATCATTCTCCTGCTTCTGCTGCCGTTTGCCGTGGCCGTCCAGGATCTGCTGCCAGCCATTCCGCCCTTCCAAGCTAGGATCCTGCTGCTGCCCGTGGTTTTTTGTTTCGGAGTGATAGCTCTGCCACTGGTGCCCGCGCTCTTTTTTGCGATGGCGACTGCCTTGGTCCAGGGACTCGTGTTACTGCAGATCCAGTCTGGGCAGGCGGAACTGGGACTTACGGTGCCAGTTGTGTTTTTTCTGGTCTGGGCGATTGTTCTCCAGATGGCAAGTGAGGCGACCCATGGGATGAGATGGGAGGTTCACGCCCTTGGGAGTGCTGTTGTGACATTGACCCTACTGAGCGTCGAATTTCTGGTGCTCTGCGTCAGACGGGGAGGCTTTCCGCTGGAGATGACGGTTCTGCTGCGGATCTTGATTCCCTCCGTGGCATCACTGCTGATTGCGCCGCTGCTTTACTTCGTGCTTCGGAACCTCGTGCCGGTGTTCATCGAAGAAGCCAATCTTGCAAAAAAAACCAATTTCAGCAGGTAAGGCCATGAAATCGCCCGACGACTCGCTACGAAAGATTCTCATCCTCGGGAGGATTCTAGCTTTTGCACTCCTCCTGCTTCTGGTGCGAATGTGGTACGTCCAGATTTACAAATACGCCGACTACAAGGCCCGTATCAAGGGGCACTCCCGGCTTACGGTCCGTCTACCGGCTGTGCGAGGCGAGATCTGCGACCGTAGGGGGGTGCCGTTGGTTGAGAACCGAGCCAGCATGGAGGTGGAGTTCTACCTGCCTGATATCGTCCGTGCCTGGAAGGAGGAACATGACCACGTGCCCATCACCAATTACTGGGGACTCGACCATGGGATGAGGGCACGCAAATCCGAGCCTGACATCGTGAAGATCGTCAACGAGTCGATCGTTCCTCACCTCGAGAAGCTGGGGCTTGCCGGTGACTATAATAGCCGCAAGCTGCAGGTGCATTTCCGCGATAACGCAGAGGTTCCCTATGTCTACCGGCAGGACCTCGATTTCGAGACTATGGCCCGGTTCAGCGAAAATAGCCTCGATCTTCCGGGTGTCACGGTGACGCTCAAGCCAGTTCGGCACTACGTCTACGGGGCCCTGGCCGCTCATCTCTTCGGTTATGTCGGCCTTCCCAAGGAGATCGACAAGGAGGAGGCGGCTCAGTTCAACTTCTACCAGCCCGATGTGGAAGGAAAGGCGCAGATCGAGCAGGCCTACGACGATGTTCTGCGCGGAAAGCCGGGAACCAAGTTTCTTCAGCGCAATGCCCACGGGGTGATCGATGGGGAGACCAAGAGGATCGAGCCGAAGCAAGGCTCTAAAGTCTGTCTTACTATCGATGTACGCATCCAGACTATCGTGGAGAAGGCCCTCCGTGTCGTCGGTCGCGGGGCGGCCATCGTCCTCGATCCGAATTCCGGAGAGATTCTTGCCATGGCCTCGGTGCCCTCCTTCGATCCGAACCAGTTTGTCCCCTCGATCTCCAAGGCCGACTGGGAGAAACTCGCCAAGGACCAGACCGACCCCCTCATGAACCGAGCCGTGAACGCCTACGCGCCCGGATCTACCTTCAAGCTCTGCACGGCGCTCTCCGGGATTCGCGCTGGCGTCGGCGATAGTCAGTTCGAGTGCACGGGAGGCGTCCAGTACGGCAACAAGTACATGAAGTGTTGGGTACTCACTGCCAAGCCTCCCATGCCGCCCCATGGCCGCCAGGACCTGACCACGGCTATCAAGAATTCCTGCGATCCCTTCTTCTACCAGTACGGCAATGCCGCAGGAATTGATCAAATTGACGCGGTAGGTGGCATGCTTGGTCTGGGCCAGAAGACGGAACTCCCACTTAACAACGTGGCCTCGGGTGTGATGCCGGGAACTGCTTGGCTTGCGCAGAATTACCCCCACGAACGTTGGAGCCCCGGCTACACGGCCAACACCGCAATCGGTCAGGGCTTTGTCCTCGCGACCCCGCTGCAAGTGGCGAACATGGCGGCGACTGTTGCAAACGGTGGCATCGTTTATCAGCCACACCTCGTCGAGAAGGTCGTGAGCCAGGATGGCGCGGTGGTCAAGGAGGAGCCGGCGAAGGTCCGCACCGACTTTCTGAAGGAGTCAGGAATCACTGCCGATCAGTTCGAGAAAGTACGCAAGGGAATGTGGCGGGTCGTCAATGACCGGGACGGCACCGCCCGCAAGGCACGGGTCAAGGATGTGCAGGTGGCGGGGAAGACCGGCACGGCGCAGTTCTGGCGCAACGGCATCAAGGACTACCACACCTGGTTCATCTGCTTCGCCCCTTATGATAAGCCTCGCTATGTCATTTGCGTCTTTGTCCAGGGCGGTAAATCCGGCGGTTCCGTGCCCGCTCCGATCGCCGCCAAGATCCTGGAGCAGATCTTTGCCATGGAAAAGGGCCAGGAAGTCAAACTGGAGTCCCTTTCGTCTGCCATTGGTAACTTCCAGCCGATCGCCGGAATCGACTTTGCCAAGGATCTGCCTGCCCAGTACGGCGGGGATACGGCTCCCGCACCCGAGGCTAATGGTGAGGAATCTCCCGAGTCCGGGAACGGATCCAACGGCGGCATTCCTGCGGCCAAGCCCGATATCCAGGAGGATGCCGACAGCCACGTGAAGAACCGGAAACCACAGGCTCTGGGAGGACTTCAGAAATTCTTCAACTTCCTAGGTGGCGGCCGTTCTGCCGTGCCCAAACAATCAAACTAAGAAACCTGAAACCTGAGACTAGAAACCTGAAAAATTCACCAATCATCAACCCTTAACCCAACCTAAAAACATCCCTCCGAGATCTGTACTCCCAACCTTGCATCGCCGATCTATTCGGCCATTCAGGTTTCAAGTTTCAGGTCTCACCCTTCATCAACCTGACCTA
>CAIOJL010000032.1 GCA_903858595.1 uncultured Spartobacteria bacterium
AACAAAAACCAATCACCCTCTCAACCGGACACTAGTGGCCCCTAATGCAAAATCTGGGTTAAATCAGTAATTTCATTCTCATAAGCGAAGTCATATTCGAGGTTTTGGAGGACGAGGTGGATGGGGTTATGTCGCCGCAGCTTTGGGTCATGCCATCGTGACCGAGGGGAAGACGCTTGAAGAACTCCATTTGATAGTCAGGGATGCCGTGCAGTGCCATTTCTGGGATGGAGCAGCGGGGCCGATTCCCAAGGTGATCCGCCTGCATTTTGTCAGGGATGAGGTTCTGGCCGCGTGAGGACTCCTCGCGATGTTTCCGGATCCGATCTGGTCAAGGCTCTCAAGGTTCTCGGTTATGAACGGGTGCGACAGGAAGCCTCCCACATCCGTCTCTCCACACAACAGGACGGAGAATTCCATTTCCCGATTGCCTCCTCTGCGTTCTTTGCGGGAAAACTTTCGGCCATTGCTTTACAGGCCACTTCGCATCCCCCTCCGTCCGAGAGAAACCCTTTGACTCCAAAGGGTCTGGCTTCTACCATTCGCGTCCGCCTTGGAACGCCATTATGCTGCGCCCTCTTGGGCGGCAAACCCTCTTTATTCCTCTTCAATCCATGGCTGACCAGCTTTCCTACGCATTCATCACACCCGCCGCACTCCGCAAGGGTCGCGCCGGTGGCATTCTAAGCCGACTCATTTCGCGCAGCGGACTCGAGCTTTATACCGGCCGCGTTTTCGCTCCCTCTGCAAAGACTCTTGCAGAACTTGCCTCAACTCTTTCCGGACAGGCCAAGACGGCGACTTACCTTCAAGCACTCCCCGCAGGATCCCAGGGCCTTGTGCTTGTGCTCAAGGGTGAGGATGCTGCCGCCAAAGTCGCCTCCATCGTCGGCAATGATTCCTCGATGTCTGGACGCGGCGAGACCCTTCGCGACACCTTCGGCGATCTTGTCGAAAGCACTCAAGAAGGTGGCAAGGTAGTCTACTTTGAGCCCGGCGTGATCGCCCCGGCTACTGCAGCCGAGGCTGCAGTAGGACTCAAGCTGCTGGCCTCAGCCTCTGATGCCGAGGGCGGAATCCTCGATGCCTCCACATCGTTCTCCGCTCCCACGGAGAAGACGCTCGTGCTGATCAAGCCCGACAACTTTGCTTTCCCTAACATCCGTCCGGGCGGGGTGATCGATCTCTTTGCCCGCGCGGGATTGGCACTGGTCGGATTCAAGCCTTTTCACCTGTCGGTGGCTCAAGGCGAAGAGTTCTACGGACCGGTCCTCGACTTTCTAGAAGAGAAGCTCCCCGATGGCCGGGCCCAGTGGGAGTCAATTATCGCCTTCATGTCCGGCAAGCGCCCCTCCGAATGCACGCCTGAGGAGAAGGTTCTCCCCGGCTCCCAGCCCTGCGTTGCCCTGATCTATCAAGGACCGAACGCCGTCGCTAAGATCCGCGAAGCCCTTGGCTCAACGAATCCTGCCAACGCTGCCCATGGTACGATTCGCAAGGAGTTCGGGACCACGATCATGATCAATGGAGCCCATGCTTCCGATTCCGTCGAGAATGTCGCCCGCGAGACCGGAATCATCCGCCTCGAGGAGAATGACTTCAAAACAAAGATAGCCGCCGCTCTCTGATTTTCCTTAGTACCATTTTCACTAGCAACCCAACAACCTAACCCAACTCTTCCCATGGATCTCGCAACACGCGTCAGCGAACTCACCCCCTCCCTCACTCTCGTCATCGACAGCAAGGCCAAGGCCCTGCGCGCCGAGGGAGTCGATGTCTACAGCTTCGGAGCAGGAGAGCCCGATTTCGACACACCGGAGCATATCAAGGCGGCCGCCATCGAGGCCCTCAATGCCGGATTCACAAAGTACACCCCCAGCTCCGGAATGCCTGAGCTGCGTGCCGCGATCAGCGAGAAGTTCAAGCGTGACAACGGGCTCGACTACAAGCCGAGCGAGATCATCGTCAGCAATGGTGCCAAGCAGAGCTGCTTCAACGCCATCATGGCCGTCTGCGGCGAGGGTGACGAGGTCATCATCCCTGCTCCTTACTGGCTCAGCTATCCCGACATGGTCCGTCTTGCGGGCGCCGAGCCGATCATCGTCCAGACGACCCAGGAGAATGACTGGAAGATGACTCCTCAGCAGTTCGAGGAGGCGATGAGCCCCCGCACCAAGATGGTCATCATCAACTCCCCGGGTAATCCGACGGGTTCCGTCTACACCAAGGAAGAGCTTCGCGCCCTTGTCGAGGTAGCCGCCGAAGAGGAGATCACGATCCTCTCCGACGAGATCTACGAGAGCCTTACCTATGACGGAGCAGAGCATGTCTCCGTTGCTTCCCTCACACCCGAGGCCAAGGATCTGACGGTCACCGTCAACGGCTTCAGCAAGGCCTATGCCATGACCGGATGGCGTCTTGGTTACCTTGGAGCTTCCGAGAAGATCGCCAAGGCAATCGACTCCATGCAGAGCCACAGCACCTCGGGTCCCTGCTCCTTCGCCCAGAAGGGTGGACTCGCCGCTCTCACCGGCAGCCAGCAGTGCGTCGCCGACATGCGCGAAGAGTTCAACATCCGCCGCGAGTACATGTTTGAGCGCCTCTCCGCGATTCACAATGTCACGGCCGTGAAGCCGAAGGGTGCCTTCTACATGCTGGCTAATGTTTCGAAGCTCGGCATGACCTCCACAAACTTCGCCGACCGCCTGCTCAGCAAGGCGAATGTCGCGGTTGTTCCCGGCATCGCCTTCGGTGATGACCGCGTGGTCCGCTTCAGCTACGCGACCGGCCTTGATGTCATCAAGCCTGGTCTCGACCGCTTCGAGGCTTTCTGCAAGACCCTCTAAGTTTCATTTAGCGGTTTCACGGGGAATCCCCCACCAAACCATGACTTCCCGAAAGGCTATCCGCTCCCAAGGCGTGGATGGCCTTTCTGCTTATCTGGAAGAGAAGAGAACGCTTGTCGAAAAAGCGCTTGCCCGATTTGTTTCGGCTGCCTCAGTTCGACCTTCTACGATCCACGCAGCGATGCGCTACAGCTTGCTTGGGGGAGGCAAGCGCCTACGTCCCATCCTGACCCTCGCGGCCGCGGAAGTATGCGGAGTCAAGGATCTCAGCAATACCCTCCCCGCAGCCTGCGCCGTGGAATTGATTCACACCTACTCGCTCATCCATGACGATCTTCCCTGCATGGATGACGATGATCTCCGGCGAGATCGCCCGACATCGCATAAGGTCTACGGCGAAGGGGTCGCCGTGCTGGCGGGCGATGCCCTGCTCACACGGGCCTTCGGACTGATCGCGGGGATCAAGCCTGCCAAGTGCTACCCTCTGTCGGTTCTTGTCGAGGAGACAGCCGCCGCGGCGGGCAGTCTGCAACTCATCGCCGGTCAGGTCGCCGACCTCGAGGCCGAGGGTAGAAAACTCTCTATCGCCGATGTTCGCTTCATCCATGAGAGGAAGACCGGAGCCATGATCGTGCTCTCCCTTCGCCTGGGGGCCATGATCGCCAATGCAACGCCGGGGCAACTGAAGGCAGTCACGCAATTCGGTCAGGCTCTGGGTCTGGCTTTCCAAATCATCGACGACATCCTGGACGTCACGCAATCCAGCCAACAACTCGGCAAGAGCGCCGGTAAGGATCTGAAAGCCTCCAAGGCCACCTACCCTGCCGTGATCGGTCTGGAGGCCTCACGCAAGGAAGCCGCGAGGCTCACCCGCAAGGCTCATACAGCGCTGCGTGTTCTCGCGATAAAGTCCGCAAGGCTTGCTCAGATCGCCGAGTATCTTCTGGGGCGGTCTTTTTGAGAAAACTATCCGTTTATCAACAAAAATTACTTGACTATAAATAATCTATGGTTGATAAACGTATTCCGTGTATGAAAAATACACACGAATCCACCATCCAAATTGGAATCCTCTCCGACGTACACTGCGCTGAAAAAATTCGCTACAATCAGTAATGTGATCGCGTGGGTTTTACTCACCACGCTGGGGCTGCTTCTAATCTCTGCAGTTGGAAATTGGCAGCTTTACACAGTCAAACCCCCGAGTTTCGAGGTCAAGTTCGGGCCGCCTGACGCAGCCGCTGCAATTATAAATATCAAGAACCCCGATGTGCAAGAAACGGTCCAAACACCGTCATTGCAGAATTGGCCGTCACAATCCTGAAAAGGGGCTTTCGTTGGTTATCCATCGAGATAGTGATGATTCTGGTCACGGTGTGGCTGATGAGAAGGATGGTTCAGCAAGTCGTGAAAGAATCCTGTTTTGAAAACACCACGGTCAGACTGCTTAGAATACTATCCTATTGGAGTTTCTTCGGATGCATCGTGAGCATGACGCAGGTGGCAATGCTCATTCCTAATATCCATAAGCAGCCTGCTGCAGGAAAGCTCCTTGCGTTGTACTTTATGATTCCACCCCTCAGCTTTCATCTTGTGCTGGGCATTGTTTTCTTCGCCTTGAGCTGGATGATCACGATGGCAGCCAAAATTGAGAAAGAGCAGTCATTCACTGTCTAATACCGATCTTATGGCCATCATTATTCGACTCGATGTTGCTCTCGCTCAACGCAAGATGCAGCTGAGTGAACTCTCCGAAGCCGTCGGCGTGACCCTTTTCAACCTCTCCATTCTCAAGACAGGTAAGGCCAAGGCCATCCGCCTCAGTACCCTGGATGCCATCTGCAAGCATCTCGACTGCCAGCCCGGGGAGATACTCGAATATGTGCCGGACGAAGCGGGCGCAAGCGAAAGATGAAGAACTGAAGGCCGCCATCATTATCCCCACCTGATGCAGGAATGATCTGCTGCATCGGATGGTATGGCGAAACTGGGACTGGCGCAGGACTTCAAAACCTAGGATAAAGGAGGGCTTCCGACAGAGTCTCTCGTCCCTATGGCCATCACCGATAAATTCTTCCGCAAGCTCGTGATTGATGCGTTTTCACGTGCACGTCGTGGGGAACTGAAGCTGACGATGCCGGGTGGTTCCCGCCGTCTCTTCGGGGGGCTTGGCAAGGAGTTGCAGGCGGAGTTGACGGTGCGCGATGAGAACTTCTACCGGCGGTGCATGCTCTTCGGTCCGATCGGATTCGCCGAATCGTTCCTCGCCGGGGAATGGGAGACGGAGGACCTGACCCGGACACTGGCGTGGTTTGTCCTGAACGGCGATTACCTTGCTGGGATCAAGACCCGCGAATCGCGTAAGCCGGGTGCTTTTGATCTCCTAGGGATGATTAACCGGATCGGTCACGCGCTCCGCCCAAACAGCAAGAGCAAAAGCCGTGATAACATCAGCGAGCATTACGATCTGGGAAACGATTTCTTCAGTCTCTGGCTCGATTCGACCATGACCTACTCGGCGGCGTATTACGACCCGCCGGAGCTTGCAATGGAAGAGGCTCAGCGCAAGAAGTGGGATCAGCTCTGCAGGAAGCTGCAACTCTCCAGTCACGACATGGTGCTCGAGATCGGATGCGGTTGGGGAGGATTCGCCATCCATGCGGCCAAGAACTACGGATGTCGCGTCACGGCGGCCACGATCAGCGAGGAGCAGTTCCGCGAGGCTGCCGCCCGTGTCGAAGAGGCTGGTGTCGCAGATCTGGTGGAGGTGATCTTCTGCGACTACCGCGACCTTGCGGGCCGATTCGACAAGATCGTCTCGATTGAGATGCTGGAAGCCGTGGGTGATCGTTACGCCGAGACCTTCTTCGGAAAGGTCTCCGAGCTGCTGGCTCCGAGAGGGATGCTGGGTATCCAGACGATTCTCTGTCCCGACAATCAATTTCCGATCCTTCGCGATGGGGTGGACTTCATCCAGAAGCACATATTCCCAGGCTCCCTTCTACTCTCGATGCGCCGTATCACCGAGGCTCTGAATGCTACCGGCGACCTGAATCTCTTGGATTATGAGGATATGACGCCCTTTTATGCGCGGACGCTTAAGGAGTGGAGGGAGGCGTTTGTGAAGGTCCTGCCCAAGGTCAGGGCTCAGGGATACGAGGAGGCTTTCATCCGCAAGTGGCTCTACTACCTCTGCTACTGCGAGGCGGGATTCGGCACCCGTCATATCGCGGTGGCTCAGATTGTCTACACGCGACCTGACAACCTCGACATCCATTCACCCGCTTACGATCTGGGTCATCATCGGGAGCGGCAGATCCCGCAGGTCCATCGCGCCCTTTCGGGTTCATCAGTTTGATGAGTGGTTTTCAGCTTTTTTTGACGGGACTTGGTATTGCGAGTCTCCTGATGGTGGTAATCTGGGTCATAGCCGCCCGCATCAAGAATGCGGGGATCGTCGATATTGCATGGGCCATGGGTTTTGCTCCGCTGGCTCTGCTTTACCGCGTGTTCGGGGATGGTGAGCCAAAGCGACAGAACCTGATCACCTTGATGGTTGTGGTTTGGAGTCTCCGGCTGGGCATCCATCTCTGGAAAAGGGTGATGGGCCATTATCCCGAGGAGGATGGCCGTTACCGTGAACTGCGCCGTGCCGTTGCGGGTCACGAGAACTTTTTCTTCTTCTGGTTCTTTCAGGCGCAGGCGGTGCTGTTAGCACTGCTGAGCATTCCGGTGCTGCTTGCAAATTTTGACACGCACGTCCAGCTGGGCTGGTATGATTTTCTTGGGTTTTCAGTTTGGTTGATCGCGATCTACGGGGAATCCTTGGCCGACCGGCAGCTGGATGCTTTCAAGGCGGATCCTGCGAACAGGGGCAAGGTTTGCGAACAGGGGCTCTGGTATTATTCCCGCCATCCCAATTATTTTTTCGAATGGCTGATCTGGGTCGCCTTTTTCCTGTTTGCTTTCCCGGCGGCCTGGGGCTGGACCACGATCTTCGCTCCGGCCCTGATGCTCTTTTTCCTCCTACGCGTCACCGGCATTCCGTACACTGAAGAGCAGTCTCTCCGTTCCCGCGGAGAGGCTTACCGCCGGTACCAGCAGAGCACGAGTGCTTTTGTTCCGTGGTTTAAGAGAAAAAATGTGGCATAATTTCCCCTTTCTGATTTTGAAATGAGCAGTCTCGACTCCCTTCTCGCCCGTGGATTCATTCCTGATGCTCTCGTTCGTCACGGTATCCGCCGTCTTCTGGCAGCCAAACTCAGGGAGGAGGAGCGCGGTGACTTGGAGGAGAGGGATGCGAGATTCGAGGCTTTTCGCGCGGGTATTAATGCCTCTCCGATCGCCATCAATACCGTCGATGCCAACGTGCAGCATTATCAGGTTCCGACCGAGTTTTACCTCAATGTCCTCGGCCCCAGGCTGAAGTACAGCAGCGGGTACTGGCCGACCGCCAACACGACCTTTGCGGAGTCCGAGGAGGCGATGCTGGAACTCACCTGTCAGCGCGCGGAACTCCAAGACGGGCAGAAGATCCTCGAACTCGGATGCGGTTGGGGCTCCCTGACCCTCTGGATGGCGGAGCATTATCCCAACTCGTCCATCACTGCCGTTTCCAACTCCTACACTCAGCGACTCCATATCGAGGCTGAAGCCCATCTTCGTAAACTCTTCAATGTCCGGATCATCACGGCGGACATGAATATTTTTTCGCCTCCCGAACCCGGCACCTATGATCGCGCTGTTTCGGTGGAGATGTTCGAACACATGAAGAACTACCGCGAGCTCATGAAGAGGATTGCCGAATGGCTGAAGCCGGAGGGCAAACTCTTCGTCCATATCTTCACCCATCGGGAGCATTCCTATCACTTCGAAGGTAAGGACCCCTCTGACTGGATCACCCGCTACTTCTTCTCGGGAGGGACCATGCCCTCCCATGATCTGCTTCTCTACATTCAGGATGACCTTAAAATCGAGCGTGACTGGAGGGTCAACGGCACCCATTATGCCCGGACTTCGGAAGCTTGGTTGCAGTCCATGGATGCGAACCAGAAGGTTATCACGCCGATTCTGGAAAAAACCTACGGACGTGCTGAGGCCGACAAATGGAGGGCCTACTGGCGAACCTTCTTCATGTCCTGTGCCGAGCTCTGGGGTTATCGGGGGGGAGAGGAGTGGATCGTCTCGCACTACCTCTTTCGCAAATGAAGCGCATTCTGATCCTGACCGCAGGATTTGGCGAAGGTCACAACACCGCATCACACTGTTTGGCCGAGGCTCTGCGCGAGCATCCCGATGTGGAGGCGAGGGTGGTGGACGTCTACCAAGAGACCATGCCCGGGATCACAAAAATACTTCAATCGGGCTATGGACTGGCCATCAATAAATTCCCCTTTATTTGGAGCGCCATCTTTTCGTTGCTTGAAACACCGGGCAATCTTGAAGCGACTCTTCCGCTCGCAGGCAACCTCCGCGAGGCGCTCCGACGGATTGTCGAGGAGTTCAAGCCGGACGCTATTGTCTCTACATATCCCCTCTATGCATTCCTCCTGAGGGAACTGCGAAAGCGTGGTCATGCCCCGTCAAAGGTTCCCCTTTTAACCGTTGTCACCGATTCCATTGCTATCAACAGTTCCTGGTTCCGTGCCGGAAGCGAGGCATTCATTGTGGCCGATAAGGAGACGGCCCAGGTCCTTGATCGCGGCGGGGTCGATCCTGGAATTATTCAGGTGCTCGGATTTCCAGTAGCTCCGCGAATCACCTCCCTGCAACCGCTGGCGCCAATGATCAACGGATCAATCAGACTTCTGTATTTTCCCTCCTCACGGATTGCCCATACCCTTGCGGTGATACGCAAGCTGCAGGAGCTTCCTGGTATGGAACTGACAATCGTCACGGGTAGGCTTAAAAGCCTGCATGCGGCGATCGAGGCCTCCGGACTGATCGACGGAATTCAGAAACATCTGATCGGTTGGACCAATCAGGTGCCCGAGTTGCTCTCGTCCCATCATCTCTACATCGGCAAGGCTGGGGGAGCCATCGTCCAGGAGGCTATCGCGACCAGCTGTCCGATCCTTGTCAGCCATGTTGTCCCCGGTCAGGAAGAGGGGAACATCGAGATGATCGAACGGCACGATGTCGGGCGCTTGGCGGTCCACTATCCTGCGGCGATTGCCTCCTCGGTTGAGGAAGTCTTTGCGGATGATGGTGTCACCTGGAAGCGGTGGAAGAAGAACATCAGCGACATCTCAAAGCCCTCCTCCAGCCGGGACATAGCAGCCTTCATTCTCGGAGCCACAGTCGCCGAGCAGTAAGCGGAACGCCGTTGCGCTTTCCGGTTATTGGGAGGAGGATTTGCTCAGAAGTTACGCGAAAAAGAGATCGTTGTTCCAAGTGGTGACAGAGACTCCGCCCGCTGGGATCCAGCCCTTGGAGAGATGGAGTTGCAGGTCATCGTTAGAGCATGTTCTAATATATCTGTCGTTTGGGAATAGTGGTAGAAGGGGTGGATGAAGAGCTATAGCGATGATCTAAGGAAGAGAGTCAGAGGGTTGCGTAAATCTTTTTCTGTAAAAGTGGTTAAGAGGTAGGAGAGTCAGAGGGGTTCATGTTGAG
>CAIOJL010000033.1 GCA_903858595.1 uncultured Spartobacteria bacterium
AATGCGGTGAAGACCCAGATCTGGATTGCAGTGGCCGTTTACCTCATGGTGGCCATCCTTCACAAGCAGCTTCAACTCCCCGGCAGACTCCACAGAATCTTCCAGCTTTTGAGTGTTCATCCGTTTGAGAAGGTGCCTATCCATGAACTACTTACAGAAGAAGACCTCAAATCTTATATGCCTCACAAAAATAACCAGTTGATGCTGTGGGACTTATAACCGGACGCTAGTGATAAAAACTGCTAAAAAACAATATTGCTGTATCCGATCTAGGAACTAACTGACTCGATGGTCGGAAGCCTATGCCTGTGGACACCTAGCCTCGGAATGCAGGCGATTAAGGCCTTGGTATAGGGATGTTGCGGATGGCTGAGGACCTGTTCGGTCTCCCCGTACTCGACGATCTCTCCTCGATACATCACGGCGACGTTGCGAGCCAGACCTCTAATGATGGCGAAGTTGTGGGTGATCAGCATCACCGCCATATTGAGATCGCGTTGGAGTTCGCGAAGTTTATCGAGAATCTGCTTCTGGATCGTGACATCGAGTGCGGTGGTTGGCTCATCCGCAATAAGAAGGTGCGGGCGTGCCGAAAGGGCCATGGCGATCATGACGCGCTGCTGCATGCCTCCGCTGAGCTGATGGGGATAGTCGTACAGGCGTGTTGCTGGATCGATGATGCCGACGGCATCGAGCCAGCGGATGATCTCGGCATCGATGTCGATTACATCGGGGCGGTGGAGCTGGATCATCTCGGCCATCTGACTACGGATCGAATAGACGGGATTCAGCGAGGTGGAGGGTTCCTGAAAGATGTAGGCGATCTTGCCCCCGCGCACTTTGCGCAGTTCGGCATCGGAGGCCTTGAGCAGATCCTGTCCCTCAAACGTGATGCTTCCTGACTGATAAACCGCTGGAGGCGTCGGCAGGAGACGCGTGATAGCAAGGGCGGTGACGCTCTTTCCGCTGCCACTCTCACCAACAATCGCGAGTGTTTCCCCACGGCCGATTTCCAGCGAGACTCCCTTGAGTGCGGGAGAGATGCCATTGGGAGTGGAGAAACCGATTTGGAGATCTTGGATCTTTAGCATAGAAAATCAGCTTCGGGATTCGGCTGCTTCACGTAGCGCGTCGCCCGCGAGGTAGAATGACAGGGAGGCAATCAGGATGGCGAGTCCGGGAAAGAGATTCAGCCACCAGGCATCCAGGAGGTAGGTTTTGCCATCGGCGATGATGTTCCCCCAGGTCGCCTGCGGCGGTTGGACACCGAAACCGAGGAAACTTAGTCCCGCCTCCGAGAGTATTGCATCGGGAATCCCGAGCACTGCGGTGACAAGGATAGGCGCGGCGGCATTCGGCAGGATATGGCGCGTGATGATGTGCCAGGCATTCTGTCCAAGGACCCGGGCTCCCTTCACGTATTCGGTTTCCCTCAGAGTCAAGAATTCGCTCCGGACAAGACGGGCGGTACCGGTCCAGCTCACAAGGCCGATCACGATGACGATATTCAGAAGGCTCGGTCCCAGCAGCGCGACCACGGTGAGGATCAGAAAGAACGTGGGGAAGCAGAGCAGCGCATCAACCGCGCGCATCAGGATCTGGTCGATGATGCCGCCGAAATAGCCCGCGATAGCACCCACTACCATTCCGATGCCTAGCGACACCGCCACGGCGATCAGTCCCACCGTCAAAGAGATCGAGGCTCCGTGCAGCATCCGGGAGAGGACATCCCGGCCGAGATTATCCGTACCGAGCCAATGCTGAGACGAAGGTGGGAGGAGCTTCAGTTCCAGATTGGTGAGATTCGGATTAGAGGGCCAGTCATGACCTGTTGCAGACAGCAGGAATGTCCCACCTGCTGTGAAAGCGAAAATCAGGATGACTACGACCGAGGCGATCGCGACCGGATTCGAGCGGAAGCGACGCAGTACCCTGGAGCCTGAAGACTTTGAGACTGGAGTCTCGGATTGAGATGTCGTGATGCCTGGCATGGGTTATTCCAGACGGACTCTGGGGTCGACCGCCGCAGAGAGGAGATCGGAGATCAGGTTGCCCAGAAGCACCAGGGCCGCCACAACGAAGTTCAGGGCAACGAGGGTGGGATAGTCGCGCTCCAGTACGGCCTCGTAACCGAGTCGTCCCATAGCCGGATAGGCAAAGATGGTTTCGATGACAACGGCCCCTCCGATGAGGGCCGGCAGAACCATGCCGATCCCGGCAATGATCGGGCGGATGGAGTTGCGGAGGGCGTGCTTGTAGAGGACGACCTCTTCGGCGAGTCCCTTGGATCGAGCGGTGCGGATATAATCCTCGCGAAGGGATTCGATCATCGTGGCCCGCAGATAACGCGACTGGGAGGCAATGCCCCCGAGTGCTAGGATCGTGGCCGGAAGGAGAAGATGCCAGAGGGTATCGAGTCCCGAGGCGAGGCCGTTCGGAAATTCGATCCCATAGCTATTAGTGCCCAGGATCGGCACGCCGAACCCCTTCACCAAGGCGATCACCACCATGTAGGTGATCCAGAATCCGGGCAATGCGATGAAGAGAAAAGCGATGAAAGAGCTGAGGGCATCCTGCCAATGTCCGCTGTAGCGCGCTGCAGTGACTCCCAGAAGTGTGCCGAATGAGAGGGAAATCACGATGGACGTCAGATTCAGGGCCACGGTCGCTGGCAGGCGCTCCAGGATCCTCGACATCACGGGGCGGTCATCCTTGATACTGCGCAGATTGCCCGTGAAGAGATCTCTCATGATGAGGGCGTACTGCTCGTGAAGCGGGCGGTCGAGATGGAACTTCTTCCGGAAGTTGGCCTTCACCTCGGCCGAGATCTTGGGATTCAGCTCGCCCCACGGATAGGGGCTCCCGGGAGTGAGGGTTACGATGAAAAACGAAATGATGCTGATGATAAAAAGCAGCACCGCGCTGAGGGCGAGACGGCGGATGATGAAGGAGGTCACAGGAAGAAAGGATGAATTATGAAAGATGAATGATGAAGTGGATGATTGTAACGAAGTGTTCGGTCCGGATGCTCATTTCATAATTCATACCTCAACCTTCATCTTTTTGCGCCAGGTGGATATTCCGGCCGGTAGAACCACTCCATGTCGTAATCCCAACCAGCCTTGGTCATGGTCACAGGAGAGTCGATCCACTCACCCGGCTTGGATCCCGGTCGACGGATGCGGTAAGTGTTCTTCCACATGACGGAGGTTCCTTCTGGCACGAAGAGAAAGGTATAGGGCTGATTCTCATAGATCCTCTGCTGAAGATTAGCGGCAAGCCTGATGATCTCGGGACGGCTATATTCCTGACGCAGATCGGTCAGGAGATGGTCGACCTCGGGATTGTTATAGCCGACGAAGTTCAGCTCTTCCGGATGGGTTTGGCTGGAGTGCCAGATGGCATACTGGTCGAAGTCATTGCCTAGTCCCCATCCCAGAACGATGGCGTCGAACTCCCCTTTGTTCACAAAACGCTTGAGCAGGACGGACCACTCGTAGATCTCGACCTTCACCTCGACGCCGATCTTCTTGAGGTCATCCTGGACCAGAGTGGCGATGTCGCGTCGGACCTCGTTGCCATTATTCGCTAGCAGGGTGAAGGAGAGCCTCTTTCCATCCTTCATGCGGATTCCGTCGGGTCCCGGCTTCCAACCCGCTTCATCCAGTAGGGCCGCGGCAGCTTTCGGATCGTAGGGCAGTGGTTGGACTTTCGGATCATAGAACCACATCTTAGGAGTGAAGATGCCGTTCGACTGCACGCCGTGTCCATAGATGATGTATTTGATCATCTGGGGGATGTTTATGGCCTCCGCGAGTGCCTTGCGCACGCGGAGATCCTGGAACATTGGTCTACGGAGATTCCAGCCGATGTAGTTGTACATGTTGCCCGCAGAACTGAATAAGTCGAAGCGCTTGTCTTTCTCGAAACTCTTCACAGCCCACGGATCGACGGCCCAGAAATCAACCTGCTTTGTCTGGAAGGCGAGTTGCAGGGTGAGAGGATCAGGCAGGACGCGAAAGACGACGGAGTCTAGCCAGGGGGAGCCCCGGAAGTAATCGGGGTTTTTTATGAGACGGATAAACTCATTGGTTTTCCAGTTTCCGAATTTGAAAGGACCGGTGCCAACGGGGTGGCGGTTGTAGATTTCCGACCACTTGGCAGGTTCGACCTTCTCGAGAAGATGGGATGGGAGGATGCTCTGCATCCAGCTGAGCAGCGCGGGGGAGAAGGGCTTCTTGTAGCGGACGAGAACGGAATAGGGATCGGGGGTTTCGAGTGAGGAGACCAGCTCGAAGTCCGAACTGCGGGGCGAGGCAACCCGCTCGTCCATAATCGCATGGTAGGTGAAGGCGACATCTGCCGAGGTGAAGGGGGCTCCGTCATGCCACCGGACATCCTTGCGAAGCGTGAAGCGGATGATCGGTTCGGCCTTGAAGAGGCGCTCCTTGCCTCCCTTTTCGAGGGGAGGGAAGGGTAGGGGATGCAAGCCGGTCGCGGTGAGTATGTGAGCAATATTTTCCGAGTCCGTGAGACCCGGTTGACTAAGCGTTAGAGTCAGATTCTTTCCGTCCCGTGCGATGGTTGTGATGCTCCGAGAGTTGCTAGCCCGCTTCACATTCAGGAGTGAAAGGGCCTTGGTTGCTTCCTCTTCGGATCCGAACTGAAAGGTCGTTTCCTGAGAGAGATCCCATGTTGTGGCGAGATCGCCGACCATCTCGATATCCTGATTGTACTTCAGAAGGCCATTGAACATCAGTCCCGCGACCTGACCGGAGGCTGAGTCCGCCTGCTGGATGGGATTCAGGGTCGAGGGCTCCCCGATGATGCCGATCGACATCTCGTTCTTCTTCGCCACGGAAAGGAACGAGGCGTTCACGAAGGCCGCCACCAGCAACACGATCAGCGTCATCGGAATACCGTAGAGAAAGAGACGGATGGAACGCATCGGAAGGCGGAGAGTAAAAAGACTGTTAGGTTGTAGGGTTTTGGAAAGTTATGCCAGAGAAGAGAAGCACGATAGGGAAAGTGAGGTTTGGGTTTGAAGACCCTCTTTTCCCTTCCAGAGTTCCAGAGTTCCAGAGTTCCTGATGAAAAGATTCAGAATCCAATACTTAGCGTATTCCCCGGGCACAGTTCAGGGCGTCTTTTATAAACATCTGATTTAGTTTGACACAACAGCCTTCTAGAATTGATAATTACAGATCGATTATGAATCTCCCAACAGCCCCCCTCAAAGCCTGCTTAAACACCTGCTTCAGGGTCTCTCTGGCAGCTATCCTTGTCTGCATGATTCCCCAAGCTCATGCCGGTGCTTCAAACAAGAACGGCAATCCCTACGGCAACGGCACCTTCTTCCAGACCACCGGCACATTCAGCGCCGTGATCCGTGGTCAGAACCTGAGCGGCACCATGCTCTTCAGTACCGGTGTGAATCCAAGCTCAGCCAGTTCTAACAGCATGAGTTCAAGTGGCGGCACCGTCACGATTTCCTATATGGGAAGTCCGGATGGCTCGACTGGTCCGGGTGTTTATTTCGGTAACGCGATGGGGAATTGGGATCCCTCATCCGGGGAAATCTCGGGTCAGTTCTGGGGAGGATATAATTTATCTTCAGGAAGCAATTCTGGCAATTCTTTATTAGTTTATCCTGAGATTTATAATACGAATGTTTTTCCTGTACCAATTAATATTGTTTCTAATACAATTGTAAAGGTTATCGATACAAACGGAGCAAGTAGTTACGTAAATTTACCGTCCACTAACACCATCTATGTCGAACCAGTGGGTCAGAATACCTTCCAGAATTCCCCTTATATGAATGGAAGTTTTGACGGGCATACGGCCAATAGTTATCCAAATCAGACCTTCACTGCCCAAGGAACCATTGAGCAGCAGCAGCTTTCTTTTCAGCCAGCAGGTAATGTTAATGGAAGCGGTCAGGCTGATGGCACCAATTATACTGAGGGCACCGTACCGGTCCAGATGGCAGCTCCACTCCAGATTCCCGTGACGGTTCAGGGGGTCAGGATCGCGGATACCTACACAACCAACTTCAGTACGGTTTCCAATTCCATTCCCTTCGCGACGACCACTTATACGATTACCAATTTCACGAGCGGTCTGTAAGATGGCCTATTACCAGCTACTAAGCCTCTCTTCTTAAGGGAGCTTTGCTCATATGAAGAGTGATGGATTAATTCGTGAAAGGGCTTTCACGCTGACTGAGCTGATTGTCGTTGTTGGAATTATTGGGATACTCCTCTCCTTGCTTCTTCCCTCGGCGGCCAAGATCCTTCCCAGGGCAGGTGAGATTGTCTGCATGTCGCATCTTCATCAGCTCTGGATCAGTTTCTCGCCCTGCGCCACGGACCCGGATGGATGGCCGCAACTCCCCCAGGGGGTGAAAATCGGCTCCATTGAGGAGCAGCAGTTCTGGCTCGATTACTCAAGCAATTCGCTCGGCGTTCCTGCCAAAATATGGCATTGCCCTACGATTGATCGCTCGGTGCGATCCACTACCAAGGCGCAGGCACCTCTCATTCATTATCTTCCCACGCTTTTTGACGCCCGTCCTGGAACCCCTAACAAATGGACCTCCATGCCTTGGTTCACCGAGATCGGAAACGTTCACGGTCAGGGAAATCTTAGCGTGACAGCCGGTGGATCTGTACAACCGTTGGTGCCTCTTCATCCCTGATGGTAACTATCGCGATGAGCTTGCGGGGTTTCATGACGAGACATCGTATCATGGGCCATTACACTTCCTTGCCTCGATACACTCAGCGCCTCTTTCTTCTCGGTTTTTTCTTTCTTCCCCTTTTTCATTCTCTTCTTAGGGCAGATATCACAACCAGTCCCATCGGAACCAAGGGATTAAGCTCTGAGAGAAGAGGCGCTATATCCTCGACCGTTCTGGCGAAACCCGTTCAGGGAGAGGTGATCCGGGGAGGGGAGGCCGATATTCGGATTGATGTTGTTCTGCCCAACAGCGGTGATGTCTCGATCCAGATATCCAGGCCCCCACGGTTTGGATCTCTCCAGCCGCTCGAGAATCGTTCTGCTTCTGCATTGATTTATCGTTACATGAACGACGGCACTCTTATTTCCGGAGAGGATTCTTTCGAATTCCGGATCAGGGCGCCTGGACAGGCATGGAGCACACATACCGCATCGATCCGGATCAAGACCCTGCCCGGTGTCTTGTCGGTGATTCCGGAGAAAGTAGATTTCGGTAAGGTTCCGATCGGTTCCACTGCGCGCAGGTCCATTCTTCTCTGCAATAATTTCGGCGCTCCCGTTTCCGGTACATTGCTGCTTCCTGCTCCCTGGTCTCTGATTGGAGACGGGGCATACACGATTGCCGAGAAGCAGACCCGCTCCTTCGAGATCCAGTTCAAACCCACGGAGGCAAAAGCCGAGATCTCGCAACTCAAGACTGCCCCTGAACTTACGAATTTTCCCACCGTGCCCATTATCGGAGAGGGAATCGTCCCCTTCACGATCGACACCACTTCCGCGATTATCACCACGGAACATTCGAAAGCGGCTTTTCAGATCACGAATTCCTCCGAGAGTGAAATAACGGTTAATTGGACTGATGATACCGGCCTGCTCTGCTCGCTTCCGGCTAGAATTCCGGCTCGAGGGAAGGGTGAGGTCTGGGTTTCGATCGGATCATTGCCCTTGGAGAACGAGGAAAAAAAGGTGCTTCATCCATCACTCCGTCAGGGAAGCTTTACGCTTCCTCTTGAGATTGTAGTGCTCGGTCCGAAGGGTGTTGTTTCTTTTGTGCCAACGGAGGAATCCAAGACCATCACTCAGAACGGGGGCACCTTGATGACTTTGGAGGGAACCTTACAGAGCAGTTCCTCAACGAAAAGGACCGTGGAGCTGAAATTCTCCGATACCGATGCAGGCGCTAAAGCCCAGGCCTTCTCCTTGCCGCTTTCCATCACGATTCCACCGCATGGTTCCCTGCCTCAGAGGCTTTCCCTGAGCGTACCGAAGCCCGGTAAGCACACACTCACACTCTTGATCACGGAGTCGGGTAGGGAGATCTGCCGTGCTTCCTGGAAGATTCTTGTCCAGAGCCCGGAGGCTGATAAGCCCGTTCTACCCATGATCACTCCATCCCTTCCGCATGAGAGTGGGCTTACTTCCCAGGTCACACAGGAACCCCATTCCATAACTAGGATCGCCTCCAACCAGGAGAGGGAGACTGTCGTGATGGATCTCAAGCCTTCTTTTGCAGAGGGACTTGTTTTGCGATCATTGATATTGCATTGGCGTTATTACGGATCCCTCCAGTCCTCTTTTGTGATCCAGGAGCAGGTACATCGCAATGCACTTACCCACCGGGAGATTGAATTGGAGGGTGATGATTGGAGAGCCATCAAGACCTCCCATCTACGGATTATCGGAGATTCATGGATCGCTACGATTCCGATGCCGTGGCCCGGAGTGCATTCTTACCGTGTTTTCCCCGACATCCCAGGCCCCAAAATCATCGCTCCCGTCACTCTCAGAATCTCATGGGGAATCTATCTCTGGCCCTCCATCAGGGCGCTGCTCTGCATTATTTTCCTTATTTGCCTGATCAAGGTGATCCGAAGGAGGAATTGGGGGAGGGGAGAGAGAGGATGAAACCTGAAACCTGAAAGCTGATAGCTTACTCAGAGGGGGAGTCGGGGAAAGGTGAGAGGGAGGAAGCTTGAACCAAGCCACAAAATTGAAACCTGAAACCTGAAACCTGAAAGCTGAAAGCTGAAACTTGACTATGAGAAAAGAACGAAAACTTGAAGGGCTGAATGATGAATTTAGTCTTCCAACTCATTATTCCCCCCCTGTTTGCACCTCTGACTCAGGTTTCAAGTTTCAGGTCTCATCCCTCCTCCTCACTTCCCCCATCTGACTCAGGTTTCAAGTTTCACCTTTCAGCTTTCTTCTCTTCCTACTTCGCGGTGATCAGGCTGGAGAGCCACGCTAGGCGCTGCTGAAGACAGGATCCGAGATCGTATTTAGCCAGGACCGTTTCGCGGGCCTTCTTGCGGATCTGGGTGAAGTCTGTGGGCCGATCCAGTACATTGTTGAGTGTCTGGGCGAGTTGGTCGGGTTTGAAGAAGTCGACCAGAAGACCGTTTATCCCGTTCGTGATCACTTCCTGAACTGGTGCTGTGTCGGAGGCAACCACAAGACCTTCGCAGGACATCGCCTCCAGCATCGACCAGGAAAGGACAAAGGGACGGGTCAGGTAGACATGGGCCGTGGTGCACTTCAGTAGCTTCACATATTCCCCGTAGGGAAGGGAGCCGACGAAATGGACGCGCTGTTCATCCAGCGGAAATTTCTCGAGCATCATCTTTTTGTAGGTCGTTCCCTCGGGAGCCGCCTTGCCATAGGCTACCCGGTCATCACCTGCGATCACGATTTGGACATTTGGGCGCTGTTTAAGCAGAAGGTGAGCCGCCTCGATGAATTGAGGAAATCCGCGATAGGGTTCCATGCCCCGCGTGGCGTAGGTGACGATTTCCTTACATTCCGAGAGGTCGAGATTATTTTCCGGAAGGACCAGCTTGAGTTCGGAATCCGGTTTAAAGAACGATGTGTCGATCCCCTCATGGGAGATTATCAGGCGGCTACGCAGATGTTCCGGGTACTGCTCATATTGGAAGCGTGTGGGGCAGAGGCCTGCATCAGCTGATGCGAGATCTGTGAGAAGAGTGGAATTTTTGACCCGCATGGCCGCCTCGACATCAGGGGTAATGGGATCTAATGGGTCAAAGTCACAATCAGAACCACGCCCCTTGTAGAACCACTCGAAATTCAGGGCCATCTTGGCTCTGGGAAAGAGATCCTTGAGAAAGAGGGTCGATCCCCAGCCCGCATGTCCAAAGATCAGGTCTGGATAGAAACCTCCATTTCTTGCTTCGAGGCATGCCTCATAGGCTGCTTGGCCCTCTAAAATGCGTTCCTCAAATTCTTTAATATAATGGTGGGTGGTCTCGTTTGGTTTTCTTTTCGGTTTATAAAGAATCTTCTTAATGCCAGAAATCTCTCCTTCCGGAACCTTCGTAAGAAAACGCACATCATGTGCAGGATTTTTACCCAAAACCACTGCCATGGAGCGTAGTTGAGAGGGGAAATTCGGATGAACAAGCAGGATACGCATGGGTAGTGAAATACTGAGAGATTAATTTAGCCAAAAATCATACGATGTCGAACTTCGATCTCGTGAAAGAAGCTTAATCAGGCTATGTAAATTGAAATGGATAATGCCCCAGTCCCACGCACTGTTAAGTTAGGAGATATTTTGCCCAGTCTCGGGAGTTTTGAGTCTGTTCTCCAGTCGCTTAAGAGCTATCCACTCTGGCCCGTTGTTTTACGCGAGGCCCTCATGGATCGTGCTATCTCTGGCGTTGTTTGTTCGGAAGAAGAGTCGGACATTGCATGGATGTCATGGTGCAAGCAGAACGAGGTCGATCCCTCTTCTGCTGTGTACGAAGGCCTCTCGATAGGCGAGATGCGTAATGCCGCGACCCGAGGGAAGCGCATCGAAAAGTTCAAGGAGCAAGCCTTTGGCAAGCTTGTGCCTGAGTATTTCCGAATGCGGAAGGGGGACATGGATCGTGTAATGCTGGAAGTTGTTCAATTCCAGCACGAGGCAGTTGCCGAGGAGGCCCTCTTCCGGTGCCGGGGTGGCGAGCAGACTCTGGAGGCTGCTGCTCATGAACTTGCACACCGTGATGGTGGCGATCCCGCCATGAAACGAGTTGGTCCTATTGGACTGAGTCGCTTGGGAGTGAAGCTCTCGGCGCTCGTTCATGGATCCGCCGCAGGTTCCTTGCTTGGCCCCAAAAAAATCGGGCTTTTCCATGTTGTTGTGCGTGTCCTTGAACTGCATGAGGCTTCACTTGATGATCGCACACGGCAACGCATGCTCGATGAATTGCTCAACCAGATGCTCGAGCAGCAGATTGCGGCCTTGACGGGAAGGGCTCCCAAACCATCGATCCCGGGCGATGATATCCCATCCCCCACTTTTGTGACTGAGGTGTTAAAAATCGACTAGAGAACTTGCTCCGGGCTTCACCTCACCGACTGCAGGCTGTCGAATGGCTTCGAGAACTCGTCGGTCAGGATGGAGAGCAGCGTGCGGCTCCGAACCTGGATGTTCACCGTCACAGCCATTCCTGACTTGAGGGAAAGTTTCTCGCCGGTGTGGGAGAGGAACTGGCGATCGAGCTTTATCTTGGCAGGAAAGCGGGGGTACTTGAACTCCTCGTTCGGGGGGAGGGCATCGGCAGCAAGGTAGGAGAGAGTTCCCTTGATCTCACCGAACTCCCTAAAGGGGAAGGTATCCAATCTCACGACGGCCGGTAGTCCCTCGTGGATGAATCCGATGTCCTTATTGGTGAGAAATACCTCCGCCACGAGATCCTCGCCCGGAATGATGTCGAAGAGTTTATCCTTGGGGGTGACCACGGTCCCCGGTGACTTCTTGCTCAGGTCAAAGATCACTCCGTCCATCGGAGCCTTGATCTCGTGGTATCCGAGCTTTTCCTGTGACGCTGCTCGGTTGCTGTCGATCTCGGCCAGGCGTCTTGTGATTTCGTGCTCCTGCTGATCGAGTTCGGAGCTAACTCTGGCAAAATCGCTTTTCAGTTGATCCAGATTGCGCTGCGCATTCACCCACTCTGCTTTTCGGTCCAAGATCTCCACCTGGGAGACGACGCCTCCAGCCACCTGATTGTAATGGTCGTATCCTTCCTTTTTAATCTGCACGAGGTTGTCGGCACCCGGTATCTGTTTTTCAAGGCCGGATTTCTGCGCCTTTTTCTGCTCCAGTGCACTCCGATCCTGGAGAATGGCAGCGCGTTGCTTTTCCAGACCCTGCATCTCTGCCTGGGCGACATCCTGATTCATCCGCATCAGCGTTTGTCCCTTGCGGACGGAATCGCCATTCTTTACCAGCACTTCGGAGATAACGCCCTGGACGGGGGCCTGCACTTCATGGGCATTCCCGGCAGGAACGAGCTTTCCTTGCGCCGGGACCACCTGGCCGATCGAGGCCACCGAGATCCAGATTCCGAAAGCGGCTGAAAGGAGAACAAGGGTATAGAGAAAGATCCGTGACCAAAAAATGGTCGAGGGCATCGGAGCGTCGACATCTGGCTCGAAGGCTCGGCGGATGATACCGCGGCGGGGGCGGGTGAGGGAGGGAGTCATGAGATGAAGGATGAGGGATGTGAGTGAGGGGTGAAACCTGAAAGCTGAAAGCTGAGTCAGAGGGGGAAGTGGGGGAGAGGGGAGGGAAAGGGATGAAGGCTGAAACCTGAAAGCTGAGTCAGATGGGGAGAGGTGAGAGGGATGAAAGGGGAGAAACTTGAAAGCTGAAACTTGAAAGCTGAGTCAGAGGGTGAAGGGGAGGAGTGGAGAGATGGATGAGACCTGAAAGCTGAAACTTGAGTCAGAGGGGGAGTGAGGGATTCCGTAACGGATACGTAGTACCGGCCGGGCAAGCAAAGGTGAAAGCTGAAAGGTGAAGCATTTCATTTATGTTTTACTCAGGTTTCAGCTTTCCGGTTTCAGCCTTCTTTTCCCACTCAGGTTTCAGGTTTCAAGTTTCAGGTTTTTCTTCGCTTTTGTGTTTTTTGACATGGTGACGAAGATGCTGATCAATTCGTCAGCCTCTTTCCAGATTGGATCGGTCTTGGAGCATGAGATTCCGCACTCATCCCTGAGTAGTTCTAGCCAAAGCTGAGTCTCATCTGCTTCCTGACAACAGAGATCAATCTTTGAAACAAACTCCTCATTGCTTCTCGATCTGCTGGCTTCGCGATAGTTCGCTGCAACAGAAGTTCCCGACCGGATTAATTGTCTTCCGATAACACGAAGCTCTTCCCGCTGCTTATCCAACCCCATGTAGAAACGGATAATCATCCCCGCGAAAGCCTTGGTTCGCCCCCTAAACTCCTGCTTTCTCTCCTCTGTATTCATTCCTCTTTCAGTTCCAATTTCATACTCAGGTTTGACGGCACTTGCCTCCCGGCAAGCGGTGCCGCCCTGCGGGCTGCGATTTTATCGCAGTCTTCCGCGCCGCTTCCCAGCCGCTTGGTTCAGGTTTCTGCCTTCTTCTCATACTCCGGTTTCAAGTTTCAGCTTTCAGGTTTGCGGCTTGGTTCAGGTTTCAAGGTTCAGGTCTCAGCTTTCATCCTTCGCGGCGTTTACGCCGCCGCTTCCTGCTGCAGCGAGAGCGCGTAGTAGAGCCCCTTCTTTTCCATGAGTTCGGAGTGAGTGCCGCTCTCCTTGAGGAGTCCGTTCTCCAGATAGAAGATTTTATCTGCCATCTTCACCGTCGAGAGTCGGTGGGTCGCAAAGAGGATCGAGTGGCCGTGGAATTTATTGCGTAGGTTGGTGATCACTCGCTGCTCGGTGGGGGCATCCAGAGCACTGGTTGCCTCGTCGAGAAGGAGTAGGTTGGGGGACTGCATGACGAGACGGGCAAGGGCGATACGCTGGCGCTGCCCGCCCGAGAGATTCCGCCCCTGCTCGCCGACTGGAGAGGCGTAGCCGTTGGGGAGGGTCATGATGAAGTCATGTGCCTCGGCCATCCTGGCCGCCTCGATAATTGCGGCGGATGGGGCCTCCGGATCATTCATCGCGATGTTCTCCATGACAGAGCCTTCCATCAGGAGCGTCTCTTGGAAAACCATGCCGATCTGGCGTCGCAGGGAGTTGAGCTCCACCTTCGAGAGATTGAATCCGTCGATCTCGACCTTCCCCTTCACCGGTTCATAGAGTCGCGCGATTAGTTTCAGGAGAGTGCTCTTGCCTGAACCACTGAGCCCCACCATGGCAATGAGGCTTCCGGCCGGAACGTCGAGCGAGATGTGTTCCAACTGCAGTTGTCCGGGTGCATAACTGAAGTCGAGGTCACTGCAGGTCACCCTCCCTTCGATCTCAGGCATCGGCATCTGATCGTCCGAGTCCTGATCCTCTCTGGCTCTGTTTGCGACATCCCCCAGACGGTTCATTGAGAGAGAGGCCTCCTGGAAGTTCTGCCATGACTGGGCCAGCCGCAGAAGGGGTCCCGTCACATAGCCGGCCAGGATACGGAAGGCGATCAGCTGTCCGAGTGAGAGCTTCTGGTCGATCACCATGTAGATGCCGACCCAGAGGACGGCAACATCGTTTAACCGACTGATCAGCGTCCACAACGTCGAGGC
>CAIOJL010000034.1 GCA_903858595.1 uncultured Spartobacteria bacterium
CGCCGGCAGCAGCGTTCTTCAAGGAGGCAGAGGTCACTGTCAAAGGAAAGCCCAAGGCCTGGACGGACCTTCAGCTTCCGCTCTATCGCAGGATTGCAGAAACTCTCTACCCAGGACGTCCTGTCGAGACCGCCTACCTGGTGCTGGCGGCCGATCCTGAGCAGAGCGGCGTGAAGGCTCTCGAGTTGGATACTGAGCAGATGGAATCGGCCATAAAGTGCGCTGAAGCGGTGGCATCCCGGATGGTCGGCGGGGTCTTCTGGCCCCCCCGGACGCTCCCTTCGAACTGGGAAGACAAATTCGAGTCGCTCTTCCTTAACGGAAAGCCAGAGCACTGCATCGATGAGGAAACCATCCGGTATCTTGAAGGAAAGAAGGAGGCCGTCTCGTGAGCAGGCTTATTTCCAACATGATGCTCGTGGCCAATGCGGGCAGCGGTAAGACCTACCAGCTCACAAGCCGTATGGTGACGCTCATGGCGCTGGGTGTGGAGCCGCGCAAGATCGCTGCACTGACTTTCACCAAGAAGGCTGCGGGAGAGTTCCTCGATGCTGTTTTTCTGAGGCTCGCTCATGCGGTGCTTGATCCCGAGAAACTCAAGACACTTCGGAAGGACACCGACATCGAGAACCTGCGCAAGGGAACAGAAATCCCCGACCTCGATGAGGTGCGTTGCCGGGAGCTTCTCCGGGAATTTGCCCTTCAGGCTGGAGCCCTCACCATGGGGACAATCGACAGCCTCTTTGCTAGGATAGCGCGCGCCTTCCCGCTGGAGTCGGGACTGCCGGGGGAATTCTCCATGATCGGGGACTCGGAACTCGAGCAGGCACGCATGGATTCCTTGGCGTCTATTTTCAGAGTATCCGTTAAGTCGGCCGGAGGATCGGAGTTTCTTGATCTGGTCCGCAAGATTTCGCGGAGGCAGGGAGAGAGGGAGGTCTTCCGCACACTGCTGCAGGCGGTGGAGGGGTACCACGCGAAGTTCCTCAGAAGGCCTGAATTGATGTGGGGCGACTCGCCCTCGATCTGGAAGGGGGGAGCAAACGCTATCCTCTCCTCCGGCGACGTGAAGTCGGCCGCCGAGGATCTCTGGGACGCCATCCTGCAGGAGCACCCGGATCTCACCGAGGGATCCAAGGGTCTCTGGAGAAGCAATCTCGACCTTGCAACGGCTCAACGCCCCGGCGCGTCCTGGAGCGAGGAGCTCGATAAATTCGTTGCAGAAAAGCTCTGCAAGCAAACACCCAATAAGGACTGCGATTACATCCCGACGGGGGGTGCGGCCGCTGCTCGCGTCTACCTAAGGGGGGCCGTTCCTGCGGCCCGTGAGGCACTGCTACATGCACTGCTCCGACCGATCTACGAGAGCCTCCTAGAGCGCAGTAAGGCTCTCCACCAATTCATGGAGAACTTCGAGACGACCTACCACGAGACGACACGCAGTCGCGGCAGGATGACCTTCTCGGACGTGACCGATCTCCTGGCCTCCCAGGTGAAGAGCGGTGAATGGATGGCCAGCGCAGGTTACCGCCTGAACGCGAAGCTCGATCACTGGCTGCTCGACGAGTTTCAGGACACGAGCCGGATCCAGTGGAGCGTCCTGGAGCCTTTCATCGACGAGGTGATCCAGGACGACAGCGAGGGACGCTCGCTCTTCTATGTGGGGGACACCAAGCAGGCGATTTACTCATGGCGCGGGGGTGATCCGAAGCTCTTCTTCGAGATCTTTGAGAAGTACAACCGCGGCTGTAGTACTCCGGGGGAGAAGAGGATCCAGGAGTCTGCACTCGATCATTCCTACCGCTCGGCCAAACCGATTGTGGATCTTGTGAACATGGTCTTCGGTTCACTGGCCGGAGTGGCTCCAAAGCTTGAGATTCCTGAGAAGACGCTCACCGCCTGGGAACAGGGTTGGAAAAAACATATCATGGCCGACAAGAACGAAGACCTGCGCGGCTATGTCCGCTGGGAGTCCGTCGAATCGGAGGCAGGTAACGATGAGGAGGGCTCACCCATGCTCCACCGCAAGATCGCCGAGATCCTTGAGGATGTGCGCCCTTGGGAACGCGGCCTGAGTTGTGCTGTACTCCACACGAAGAACGAGCACGCGGCTCATGTGGCGGCTTTGCTTCAGGCTCGGGGGATTCCAGTCTCTCTGGAGGGCAAGGCAAATCCCTGTACCGACAATCCTCTCGGCGCGGTGCTGCTGGCGGCGTTCCGGTTCACAGCATCACCAGACGACAGGCTCTCGCGTATGCTCCTGCTTTCTTCTCCACTGGCGGTACTACTGGGCAACGATGAGGAAATATTCCGCCGCAAGGCTCTGGAAAAGATCGCAGCAGAGGGATACGAAGCGACCGTGCGGTCATGGGCGGAGGGTATCACTTTGGGCAGCTTCTTGGAATCGCGGTATGAGAGCTTTCTTTCGGCGGCTGCTGAGTACGAAAAGGGTCGTCGCGGGGACATCGCCGAGTTTATTGCCTTCCTGGACAGTCATGTAGTTCAGGAGCCTGAATCAACAGGAGTTGTCCGCGTGATGACGGTCCACCAGTCCAAAGGGCTGACCTTCGACATGACCATCGTCTCCGGTTTAGAGGGTAAGGGCGCAGGTAATACGGATTCCCTCTATCTTGAAGGAGAGCCCCCAAGCTGGGGCTGCCTGCTTCCCTCCAAGGATCATTCGGCGGCAGATCCCGTGATGAGAGAGGCAACCGAGTCGCTTCGAGCAGAGAGTGAATACGGCAAGCTCTGCACGGCCTATGTGGCAATGACGCGGTCCAAGTTCGCCCTCTACGTGCTGACCTCGAAGCTCGCAACTAGCACGACGGCCAAGAGCTTCGCCAGATTACTCCGCCTGACCCTTTCCGATGATCAGGCGTTCGTGTCGGGACACGCGGACTGGTACGACAGCCATCCTCTCCATACGGATGTGGAGGGGAGTCTTTCCGGGGATGTCACAACTGCGGCGCTTCCTAAGTGCATAGCGGGAACTCCTCATCCTGTTTCGCCTTCTTCTCTGACTCGAAAGAAAGTTGCCAAGGTTACCGAGCTAGAAGGGGATAGTGCCATCTCTCTGGAGGCTGCCGATCTTGGAACCGAGATCCACGAGTTGCTCTCTCGGATCGAGTGGAACACTGCAAAAATCGATCTCTCCAGCTGTTCCAAACCGGCCCGTGAACTTTTGGAAACTTTCCTCAAGTCGGCAGAGGCTGAGGAAGTTTTCTCAAAACCCGGTGAAGGTTGGATTCTCTGGAAGGAGAAGCCGTTCGACCTGATGGATAGTGGAAAATGGATCAGCGGCATCTTCGACCGGGTTCATTTTCGGCGGGAGGGAGGCAAGGCCGCGGAAGCCCGGATTTATGATTACAAGACCAACCGTTCTACTCCTGAAGCAATCGCCCAACAATACGAGGGGCAAATGGAGCAGTACCGACTGGCAGCCGCGAAATTGCTTGGGATCACTATCGATAAAGTGAGCGCCCGGACAATTTCCATCCGGCAGTCCTAGCAGCGCCGCTGCATCAAAAAAGTGGAGGTTCGTACTGGAGTCGAACCAGTCTAACAGGTTTTGCAGACCCGTGCCTAACCGCTTGGCTAACGAACCATAAAGCAATTCTCCGC
Source organism: uncultured Spartobacteria bacterium (assembly GCA_903858595.1). Taxonomy (GTDB): domain Bacteria; phylum Verrucomicrobiota; class Verrucomicrobiia; order Chthoniobacterales; family UBA6821; genus UBA6821. The sequence continues at coordinate 3,622 of CAIOJL010000034.1, forward strand.
CGAGTTGATTGAGTTAATGAACTCCACCGAGGGTCTTACTGGAAAAAGCTTAATGGATTGCCCGAGGAAATTCTACACCTAAATCACCTGCCCGAGTGTCTCGTCCCTTTGTTCCCTAGAGCGCTAAAAAAAGCCGCAACTTTTTCTGAATGGTGGTGTTCACATTCTTGATGAACACAAACAACACCCCAAACAAGATCCTCATCCCTCTGCTATCGCTGGGCCTTATAACCTTTGGCGCACTTCCGACGCTGAAGGCTCAGGATCAGAATACATCTACGCTATCTACTAATTCCGTTTCCGGAACTAGCTCCAGCGGAGGGGGATGGAAGAAAGGACCCCATCATCATGATGGTGCTCGCGCTAGCTTGACGGATGCCGAGCGTCAGCAACTCAAGACCGATATGCACAAGATCAAGAATGATCCCCAGTTGGTCGCGGCCCGCGAAGCGGTCAAAGATGCACAGACCAAGGAGGCCAAGCATGTCGCGCATCGATCCCTCGAGCAGATCAGGCATGACTCGCTGCTGAAGGCAGACCCCTCAATACAACCCGTCCTCGACAAGATGCACAAGAGTGGGGCGGGCCCATCGCCGAAGTCGAACTAATCACAGGATACAATCATTCAACCGGCGTGGGGAAGATCCTCCACGCCGGCTTTTTGTGCGGTTATGGGGGGCAGGGAAGAGTACAAATCTCCCCTTGACCATGTTCACTCTCTTTCGTAGCGTTAGAAATCGATAGTCGATGCGGGCGTAACTCAGTTGGTAGAGTGCAACCTTGCCAAGGTTGATGTCGAGGGTTCGAATCCCTTCGCCCGCTCCACCTCTTATAAGAACGGTGGATTGCCTCACCAAGGGCAAAGTCATAAGGGTAAATCATAATTGGTCTATTGATGTCCGAAGACGTCTTTTGGTTTCCGCATGTGATTAAAGGAGCATTTTTTCCGCGGCCCCCTTGACGGGACTCGGGAAGTTGGACCACATGAGAGTTAGTCTTTGAGGGTTGTTTTGGTTTCTAGTGGGTTGTTGTTTGGTTGTCCATCTCCGGCGTAGGGAGGCCGTAGGCCG
>CAIOJL010000035.1 GCA_903858595.1 uncultured Spartobacteria bacterium
GATGTCCAATTCGTGGTGAACAAAGCCCCTATCTCCTAGATCTTTCTGAAGGCGCTGCTGATTCCATCGGGTGTCTCCCTGCGGGCCGAAGAAAACGGCGCGCTGGTTGTTATCAACGCCGTGGATATCGTAGCCAAGCTCGCGTGAGAAGTAATGACATACCTCCGAGCCGATCAGGCCAGAGGATCCAGTGATGAGGAGCTTTTTGGTCATTGTTATTTTATGAATGATAGACTCTTTTCCATGCCCTTCCGGACTCTGTCGGTATTCCTCTCGAAGAGCCACCAGATCGCTATCGAGTAGAGGAGAACTGCTCCCAAGGTGATAGCGAACCAGCTCCCTAAGGTCGGTCCTGGAGTCATCTGGCTTCCCTTGAAGAATCCGAAGAATAGAAATGCAAGAACAGGAAAGTGAACGAGATACAAGGTGTAGGAGATCTGCGATGCACCTGCTGAAAGCATTCCATAAAAGTAACTTGCCGAGGCCCGTGTAGCAAGTCCCGCAACGAGGGCAGCACATCCGATCCCAAGCCGAGCCCGGTCACAAGGTAGAATCCCTTGGTAATCACTCCGGGAGAGACTACTTGGGGAAACGGAACAAAGAGAAACGCCCGCAGATGCTCCACGACAACAAGGAGCGCAGCCAATCCACGCAGGCAATCAAGATGAACGAGGCGGGAGTTCAAGAAAGGCTGAAGGAAGAAGGCTAAAGGCTAAAAAAGTCGAAGGTCGAAGGTCGAGCGACGAGCTTTATTCGAGAGGAGGAATTGGCAGGAGAGGAAGTTCCTGCTCAGCCCTGCGCCAGTCATCTCGGAGTTCGGCTAATCGGAGGACCCTCCATTCGTTGACAAGTTCGAGTGCCTTCTTAGGCAGATATCCTTCATTCACAAGGCCTGTCTCAATTTCTACCAATGCCTCATGCTCTGCATAGATGGCATGAAAGTGGGTGGGAGGATGATCCCTGTGGTACAGTCGAATAATAATGCCGTAGAAGCGGCTTACTTCAGGCATGAGCAAGTTGAGGAGAATACTTGCCCGTTATTTCGAGGTATGCAGCATCGGAGCAAATCTCTATCTCATCGCTCCATGCAATCTGGCCGTAATCGCCAATATGAACGGAGTTAAAGTATGCTTCGTCTAGCAGGGGGGCAAAGACGCCACGCCCGACGGAGTCGGATAAATCAATTACCCCGACGACTCCATCCGGAAACGAGATTTTCAGTTTATATCCCGGAAGGGGAATAACTTTAGAGGGGTGTTTCATTGAGTGAATTTTAACTCCCGGCACGATGTTCCTCAAGTGCGGCTCGCGCTAACTCGTCGAGTCTACCAGCACTCACATCATCCTCAATCTGTGCGTCCCAAGTCTGAGCGAACTTCTCGGAAAGCCACCCAGTGAGCAAAAAAAACTCCTCTCGAGGAAGTTTCTCAATGGCTGTCTCAATTTCTTCAACGGTACTCATTGTCAGCAAAATATCATGAAAGAGAGGTCAGGCAAGGGGGGACTGAAAGGCTGAAGGCTAAAGGCTAAAAAAAGTCGAAGGTCGATTGTCGAGCGTCGAGGGCCAGAAGGGGGAGAGTGAAAAAGCTGAAACTTGAAACCTGAAACTTGAACCAAAGCGGTGGGAACC
>CAIOJL010000036.1 GCA_903858595.1 uncultured Spartobacteria bacterium
ATCGACCCCGCCACCGCCGCCCTCTTCCCCGACTCCTTCGAAGAATCCCCCCTCGGCCACATACCGAAGGGGTGGACTGCACAGCGTTTGCCCGACGCCATCGAAGTGAATCCTCGCCGTACGTTGAAGAGCGGAACCATCGCGCCCTACCTCGATATGAAGAATCTGCCCACGCAGGGCCATTCCGCAGAGGAAGTCATCGACCGCGAGTTCACCTCGGGGACAAAGTTCCAAAACGGCGATACACTTCTCGCTCGAATCACACCCTGTCTTGAAAATGGAAAAACTGGCTACGTAGACTTTCTAAGAGAAGGTCAAGTTGGATGGGGATCGACGGAATACATCGTCTTTGCTCCCAAACCACCATTACCGCCGCAATTTGGCTACCTGCTAGCCCGGTCAGACGCTCTCCGCTCTCACGCCATCCAAAACATGACCGGCACCAGCGGTCGACAGCGGGTTCCATCTGAGTGCTTCAACTCCTTCTGGCTAGCCGTCCCGCCTCCTACCATCGCCGAACGCTTCGACGAATTGACCGAGCCGATTATGGCAAAGATCAAATCCAATGCCTACCAATCCCACACCCTAGCCACCCTCTGCGACACTCTCCTCCCAAAACTCCTGAGCGGAGAGTTGTGCGTGGCCGACTCACAAAATTAAACACCACATGAAAATTCTCAGCATAAAGCTCCACAACTTCCGCGGCATACTCGAACAGGAGGTGCAGTTTCATTCATACAGCCTTTTGGTCGGTCCAAACAATGCGGGCAAAAGCACGTTCATTGATGGAATCCGAGCGTTCTATGAAAAGGACGGTTTCAAGTTCAAACCCGACAAAGATTTCCCATTCTCGAAAACCGCTGATGAAGAGTCATGGGCAGAACTTAATTTCCGGTTAGCTGATGACGAACACGCCTCGTTAAAGGAAGAGTATCAGGTCGCAGACAAGACTCTTAGGGTTCGAAAGCTATTTCTGACGAAGGAGAAGGGTGCAGACGGCAAGAATGCAGGAGGCTTCATCTACGCCTACAAGAACGACGGAACCCTATCCAACGATCCATTTTACGGTGCGAAGAACGTTCAGAGCGGAAAGTTCGGCGATCTCATCTACATCCCAGCAGTCAGCAAGGTCGATGAGCACACCAAGCTAACAGGACCGTCGGCATTGCGCGATCTCCTGACCGATGTGATGTCTGATGTGGTAGAAGGCGGGAAGGCATACGGCGTCTTTGCAACAAGCGTCGAAACCTTTGCTTCGACCATCCTGAAGGAAAAGACAAAGGACGACCGCTCGCTCGAAGGGTTCCAGGATTCATTCAATAAGCTTCTTGAACCCTGGCAGACAAAGTTTGCTCTCCGGTTTCCTCCGCCTTCGGCGGCAGATATCATCAAGCAAATGATCAATTGGGATTTGCTCGATGAGTTCCACGGAAAAGCGCAGGGCGTCGACTACTACGGTTCCGGGTTTCAGCGGCACTTCATCTACTCACTGATTCAGCTCGGAGCGCAATACATTGGGAAAAAGACGGCAAAGAAGACCAAGGATTTCGTCCCTTCTCTCACTCTCATCCTCTTTGAAGAACCCGAAGCGTTTCTTCATCCGCCTCAGCAGGAGATTCTTGCTCGAAGTTTGATGGCGATGGCCGACAAAGAAAACTGGCAGGTCGTGTGCACCACTCACTCCTCACATTTCGTGAGTCGGAACGCTGACTCCATCCCGGCTATAGTGCGGGTCATGCGCAATGGAGGGAATGTTGAGGCGTTTCAAATCAGCGATGCAGACTGGGCAGGCATCGTCAGTGCCAACAAAGCGATTGAGGCGATCGTGGACAAGTATCCTCAAATGCAGAACAAATTCCACGAGGACGACGTTCGGCCTGAGATGGAGGCGGTTAAGCACTTCCTTTGGCTAAACTCGGACCGGTCTGGGATTTTCTTCGCGAATCACGCACTGCTGGTTGAGGGGCCTACTGAGGTTGCCCTCATCAACAAGCTCATTGACGATGGCAAAATCAAAGGCGCGGACTGTGGCCTTCAAGTCTTGGACTGCCTTGGGAAATACAACATCCATCGTTTTATGAATCTGCTTGGTCACCTAGGAGTTGCTCACTCGGTGATTCATGATGACGACAACGACAAGGATCAACACAAGCACATAAACCAGCTCATCCAAAGCTCGAAGCACGTAAAGTTGACGCTCCATATCCACCAAATCGCCAAGGATTTGGAGACTTTGCTCGGGCTACCGCCTGCCGGCCCGAACGGCAATAAAGCGGATCATCGAAAACCTCAACATGTTCTGTTTCTTTATTCCGAAGGGAGGATTGACGCAGAAAAATTGGCATCCTTCTGCTCCGTCGTCGAAGGCTGCCTGCCCAAGCCCGCCCAACCACCAGCACCAGTGACTCCGGCTCCGCTAACGTCTCATGTAGCGACGGCCGCTGCTACTTCATAGCTATGCCCCTGAACGAATTCCATCTTGAGGAGGCTACACTGGAGTGGCTGGCTGAGCTGGGCCACTTTTGCCGGAAGGCAAAACACTCATCCCTGCCTTCTCCCAAGGGGAGAAGGAGATGCTCAACCCCAGCGCCAACCCGATACCCCTTCTGGCTCAGACACCAAGGCCGATGAGGGTCATTAAATCACAAATCCCTGATGGAGAGATGGATGGGACGCAACTACTAATTGTAAACGTTTTAGTAGTTGGCTAGTAGTTGCAGGATTCCACATGTTCCATTTCGCCATATCTGGCGAAATATCTTGATTAAAGCGATCAATTC
>CAIOJL010000037.1 GCA_903858595.1 uncultured Spartobacteria bacterium
CCCCCTCCCATCGATCCCTTGAAGGCTTTAACCGGATGGACCGCGACGGCTTTCTTCGGCCTCGGTCTCGGATTCTTTATCGGATCGATGGCCACCAAGCACGAATGGGTGGATCATTTCTGGCATCCCCTCTCCTATATTTTAGGTGGCATCGCTGGCGCGGCGATGCTGATGCAAAATATTCCCCCTAAATTTAGAAATATGCTCCTCTGGTTTCCGATTGTTCACGGAGCAGAGTGTCTCCGGGATGGGTATTTCGGGGACAAGTTCACCCCTTATTACGACCTCTCCTACGAGTATCTCGTTAGTGCTGTCCTCATCCTTCTAGGACTGCTCCAGATTAGGACGATCAAGGGATACAGTGAGACCTATCACTGAGGACTCCAATGAGCTCAAAAATGCACTGGGAACCTGTAGAGCAGCGGGTAATGCGTTAAAACAGTTAGAATGTTAAAACGTGGATCCATCACAGCCCCCATCCAAGACTCGGGGGCGTCAGAGAGAGTGCCGTCCAAAGATGCCTACACGAGTCGAATCCGTCGGATGACTTCATTACCTTGTAACCTTTTTAACGCTGTAACGGTTTTAACAATCCCGGAACATACCATCAGGGTGAACCATCCCAAACTGATTCACCCGTTCTATTGTAAAATCCAAGTTTCATGATCGAGCTTAGAGAAGTCACCATGCAGTATCCTGTTCGTGGGGGGCATCGGACGGTGCTGGACCGTATCACCTTCCGCATTGAGCGCGGGGAGAAGATCGGATTCCTTGGTCGCAATGGAGCTGGCAAGTCCACCCTGGTGCGACTCATTGGAGGAGGGGAGGCCCCGACGAGCGGCACGATCGTTCGCGGGATGAGCGTTTCGTGGCCGATCGCCTTTGGCGGAGCGTTCCAGGGCCAGTTGACCGGACTTGATAACCTCAAGTTCATTTGCCGCGTCTACGGCAAGTCCATCGAGGACAAGATCCCCTTCGTCGAGGACTTCTCCGAGCTGGGACGCTACTTTAAGGAGCCAGTAGGGACCTACTCCTCCGGAATGCAGGCCCGTCTGGCCTTTGCTATCTCCATGGCCGTGGAGTTCGACTGCTACCTAATCGACGAGGTGATGACCGTGGGGGACAGGCGATTCACCCAGAAGTGCCATGAGGAGCTCATGGTCAAGCGTGCCGATCGCTCCCTCATCGTCGTCTCCCACCACGAGGACCAGATCCGCAACACCTGCACCCACCTCGGGGTCTTGGTACAGGGAGTGCTTCATCGCTTTGATGATCTTGACGAAGGATACGACTTCTATCATCGTCATGCGTCCGAATAGCAAAACTGACAGCACCTTTATGAACCCATCACTCACCAACCAGCCCCAAGCTGAAAAAAAGAAGACGAAGATATTGATCGAGATGCGTCCGGCTCTCGAGTGGTATGCCGGCATTCCCCAGGAGACCAGGCTGCTTGTTTCCAATATTTCCCAACTCCCAGGCTATGATGTCGAAGGGTTGCTCCAGGGGCCTAATCCCGGACAGAACCTGAGCAAGGGAACCAGAAGCAAAAAGGATGGTCTAATTTGGGGCAAGTTTTCCTATCTCCGTCGCTACGAAACGTACAGTAACGTTATCATCTCATTTAAAGAAAAGCCTTATCGAAGTTGGCTTGAGAGAGTCTTTAACTATTGGAGAAACCGTTCCGAGACACTCGCCCTGAGATTCTCTATGTTCACGGGGTATAATATTAAGCTGACCGATTTTAAGACCAAGTCTTTCGAGGACTTCATCTGGAGAACACTCTATGCGAAGACACTCCCGTCCAGTGAGTTTGCCCGGATCATAAAGCTGAACTACAAGATCCTTTCGGTCTCGTGGTACGGGATGCAAATGAGCGGTCTTTTTATCCTCAGGCGCTGGTTTAATGCTATTTATCCCAGACTGGATTTGGGAGATACCGATATCTTCATCGGACAGACGCCCTATCCGGGAAGGGTTCTCAAGAAGACAAAATTCATCATTCGATACCACGATGCCATCCCGGTCTTTTACCCGCATACGATCAATGATGCCTTCTCCCATCAGGCCCAGCATATTTTTTCTCTAGGGTCGAATATCAAGAACGGGGCTTGGTTTTCCTGCGTCTCCGAGGCAACTCGTCAAGATCTGATTCAACTCTACCCGAAACTCGAAGAAAAATCCGTGGTGATCCACAACACCGTCTCGCCACACTACTTCAAGGAAGAGACTCCTTTTGAGAGAGTTCGCGGTATCATTCGCTCCAGGATCTACGGCTTCGACCCTGAGGCCAAAGGACTTGGTGTTGCGCCCGAGTTCCTGAACCTCCGGGAGCAGGAAGCATTCTTCAAGAGGAACCTCTTCGACAAGGAGTTCAAGTACCTGCTGGTTGTCTCCACCGTCGAACCGCGCAAGAACCACTCTCGTGCTCTTGCCGCCTGGGAGATCATCAAGGAAGAGATAGACCCCAGCTTAAAGCTGGTGATCGTCGGCACGCTGGGCTGGGGATACAAAGAGATGGTGAAGGGACTTCGCACCTGGATAGACAGGGGAGAACTCTTCATGCTTAACTCCGTTCCTGCTCCCGATCTTAGGGTGCTATACCGTCATGCCTCCGCCACCATCTGCCCTAGTCTGCAAGAGGGATTTGACTTCAGCGGCGTCGAGGCGATGCGGAGCGGGGGGATTGCGGTGGCCTCGGACATCCCGGTGCACCGCGAGATCTACGAGGATGCTGCTGAGTACTTCGA
>CAIOJL010000038.1 GCA_903858595.1 uncultured Spartobacteria bacterium
AGGAGGGGTGGTAGAGCGGTTTATTGCACCGGTCTTGAAAACCGGAGAGGTCACAAGCCTCCGTGGGTTCGAATCCCACCCCCTCCGCCATGCCTCTCGAACGACCGCCAACCCCCATAAATACAGGGTTTGCCATTTTGCGAGGCGCCCTAAAAAGGGTCTTTTTGGGCCAAGTGTCCCTAAAAGTGTCCCTCCTCGGATCGCGGAGGCACTACCCGAACCAAGGATGTCACAAAGCGAGCACTACTCGCATATTGCTCCCAACCGGGAGCCAAAGGGGGAGATTTTTCGGTCATGGTCTGCAACTATTGAATTTCTCACAAGTGGAAATGAGGCAGTCGCTGTCAAAGCAAAAGCAGAGGGCAACCCATTCAGGATCCCTTTTACTCTAAATCAAGGTGTTGAATCCGCTTTAGCCTTTAAGAGGTTTCATGAAATTCGTGAAACAAATCGCATGGCCTTAGATCTTTTCTTTTCTCATTACTACACGAATGGAAGCTTTATCACCCAACAGTTCACAGACATGGTTCATGCCCTTGAGGGATTACACCGGGGAGTCAGAGGAGGAAACTTTATCGATCCAAAGAAATATAAAGAGGAATTATTCCCGATACTGATCGCGGCTATTCCAGACAAGATAGATGCAGATCTTAAACAGTCGTTAGAGAAGAGGCTGCAATTTGGGAATGATCTATCTCTACGACGCAGACTCAAAGAACTAGCAAGGAGTCACGACGAGTATACCCGACAAATTATTGGCAAACCGGCAGACTTCGCCGATCTCATAGCAGTTCTACGCAATAAAGTCGCCCATGCTTTGGGATCTGAAAAAACAACCTTAAAAAATCTTATGGAGTATGTTGTTCAGCTTCATCGGGCAAAAATACTCTTTCAACTAGAGATCCTTTTGCAGATTGGTTTTCCAAGGGACTTTTTAAAGGAATGTATTCGTAGGCTTGAATCGTTTGAAATCGTAGCCAGAAACGCTCAGAAGGCCACTAACGGAGAATCGGATTAAAGCGCTTGGGCTACGCTGTGGTTGTTCTTGAGATTAGCTACACTGGTTTAGATTTCTAAAAAGTTGCTCCCGAGCGGGAGCACCAAGGTAAGGAACAAAGGCTACCCTGCCCACCTATGTTCCAATCCAAAAAAACAATCTCCCTTGAAGAAGAGGCATTACTCCTTGATGGACGCCGCCTTCCGGCACGCCTGACTTCAGCCGAAGTAGCGGTGGTCTTGGGGTTCCATGAGCACGATATCGCCCAACTGGTTGTCTTCAAGCTGCTGACCCCTCTCGGAAAGCCAGTTCACAACTCGCCGAAGCATTTTGCTGCCGTTGATGTCATCAAGGCTGCCCAAGACCGCGAATGGCTCTCCATGGCCACCCGCCAAATCTCCCGCTACTGGCAAAGCCGGAACGAGAAGAAGAGGGTGCCGCCTGCCTTGGAAGAACCTCTCAGTTGACAACATCCTCAGATGCAATCTTGGGATCTTTCATTTGCCCAATGACTGGAGCTAGTCTGCTTCAGGCAGTCTCCGAACAGCTATGATACATTCTTTCCCTGCCATGATCTTCGAGGAAAATCTTCCCCGAGTCCTTGATCAATTGGGGGAACTAGATGGGAGTACTGAGTCACTGGAGATTGATCTCTCCAGGGCAAAGTTCTGGATTCCTTCCGCTATTGTGGCGATCTGCGCCATGGTTACGAAATGGAGGGAAAATGGGAGGGAGGTTAGTTTCCCAAACTGTGAGCAGTGCCTGGTCTCGGGATATTTGCAGAGAATCGATTTCTTTGAGCAAATCGGATTGATGCTTCCTGAGACATTCCAGAGGCATGATCCAGGAACCTCGTTTGTTGTGATTGAGCGCATTGATCCGGGGCAAGCACGTCTTAATGAGCCACTGGCCCGCAAACTCGCGTCGTGCCTTGCTGGAACTGATGATGCTCTAGCTGATGCTTTTCGGTTTTCGGAGTTTTCAATGGGTGAACTGGTAGCCAACTGCCAGCAACATGCGATGAGATCTGGATATGTTTCGGCTCAATATGTCGGGATGAAGGATTGGGCCCGGATCGGTATCGCGGATGCAGGAGTAGGAATCCGCGAGAGTTTTCGTCTCGCGGAGTCACCCTTCTTTCGGGAGGGGATGAGTGATGGAGAAGCTTTGGAGATGGCTATGCAGCCTTGGTGCTCGAGTAAAAAGCATCAGAAAGGCCCTTATGGGGCTCCGGCCAATAGGGGAATCGGTCTCAAGATGGTTTGGAACATGCTCCATCAGGCTGGAGGGGAGCTTTTCATTGCTTCCGGGAATGCCTGGAGGCACTACAAAGGGGAAAAGGTGAATCATGGAGAAATGAGGGCGCGATTTCAGGGAACAGTGGTGTCCGTCAGGTTTGAGAGGGGGCAGATTGATGATTATGTAGAGATCTGGCGGGAGGCTAGCCGGGCGGTTAACTTGACGCCCGAGGAAGACTCGACCATCTTGTTCTCATGAATATGACCATCCGTCTTTCCGAGCGGTTCGGTACCTTCTTGCTCAATGGCGATGAGGCCAATCTGCTGCGCTTTACCGAGATCGAGCCAAAGATTTCCATGGGGACGATCGTGGAGATCGATTTCAGCGGGGTTACCAACATGACCAGCTCGTTTTGCAATGCCTTGGTGGCCACTCTGGTGGCTCACCATCCGATGGACTTTGCCCAGAAGGTGCGTTTCAAGAATTGTGATCCCCTCATTCGTGAGATGATTCTTGGTGCTGTTGCAATCGGTCGTCGTGAGGCTGCCGAGTTGACCTAGCGGACACAAAAAAGTGTTCCTAGGTGTCCCTTCGGGGTCGATTTCGGTATTCGACGAGTTGGCGGAGGTATTCCTTGCGTGCTCTGTAGAAGCCGATAAAATAAGGCTCTAACCCGCAAATCATCGGCCGAATCCCACCCCCTCCGCCATCTTCATCGAAGATGTCGTGAGTCAGGACCTAGCGGGAAAGATCCCCTTGATTCAGAATCTGATACCCCTCCCCTTGCAGGACGGTCGATGCGCATTCGTTGTCATCCACATGGAGGACGAGCAGGGCTTTCCCACGGGGACGCACGAGCAGAGGGTAGCTGAAGAGGAGGTTCACCTCGGCCATCAGGAGGCAATTCAGTACGTGACCCAGATCCGCGGCTCCCTCGGCCAGTTCGACCACGAGCACCGTGGTCTCGACATAGGCAATATCCCGCTCATGCAATAACTTACCCACCAGCACGGGATCGCTGACGATCATGCGGGCAATGGCGGACTCGGCGGAATCCACGATGCTGAAGGCCAAAACAATGACTCCCTTCTGCTCGAAGAACTTCACCACCTCAAGAAGAGCCCCCACCTTGTTGTGAAGGAATATCGAGAAGTGCTTCACGGGAACTCCCGTAACGGTTTCCTTGGTGGCTGGTGAGGGCGAGGACATGGGATTATTTGTAGCAGTAGACCAGAGAAAAATCGAGCGTCCCTTCGGTTGGGCCTCTCATACCCTCCACTCCGATAAAGTACTTCCCGCTTTGAGTAGGCGCAACTCCCGTGGCACTCCGTGTCCCCTCGGCATTGACCGTATTGTGCCAAAGATCACTTTTTATGGGCTTTCCGGAGGCATCATAGACCGTGACGTGCAGCATGGCCCCGGTCGTCGGGGAGGCTGCCACAAACCAATAATTCTCTCCGGCAAAGAGCGTTACCTGAAGGAAGAGGGGTGCTCCCTTGGAGAGAGTACCGCTCCACTCACCGTCACGGATTCTGAACCCGTCGTTCTCAAAAGCCCCGGACGTTTCCAAAGCCAGCCTGCGGGGTTCCATCGAAATCGGTTTAACCACCTTGAAGAGTGAAGGAAGAGCATCCTCGGCCATCATCCTTCCGATAAAAACCAACACTAGGAGTACCAGCAGGAGTAGTCGTTCCTTCCTCATGATTTGGAGGGGGTAGGCCCCGGAACGGGCGAAGGAATTGTCGAGGGGGCTTTTATCGAGGAGCTCAGGATCGCCTTCACCACAGCCGAGCAATCGTCATGAATCTTAGTGTAGTTTTTACGCTGGGTGTCCGTCTTGGTATCTTGAGTCTCAAGCAAGGAGGCCGTTGTTTCCATAGTTCGCTTTACCGCCGGTACCAGGGACCCTCTCTTCATACGATCGGGAAGCGAGTCGAGTTCCGTGGCGAGCTTTCTGGCTAGTTCCGGCTGATAAAGCACCCCGGCCCCCTGAAGAGAATCACTGGAAAGCACGACGCCGGTGGCGACTTCCAGGCCTCTCAGCCATGCGGCGGCGGAGGTAAGAACGACCAGATCGCGGTCTTTCTGCCCCATCATGGTGTTTTTAACCTCGTTCTCGGTGGCCTCCAGCTCATCGGCAAGAGCGTCCCAATTGTTGTTATCGGCAAATTCCATGAGACTGTTTCCCCTCCCGAGCAGGCTCTGGCTGACACCTAGCGACTTGGCAAGGGCCATCAACTCTCGGCCGACATTCTTCACCTGTTGGCCGTCCTGAGCCTCCACCGCGACATAGCCGTTGGCCGTGAGAACGCCGACGGCGAGGGCAAGCTGAGGACGCTCGGTGGTCACCGGCGCGGTGGCGGGCGTGACAAGGGTGGCCCAATTGGGTCTGCAGGCCTTGTTTAGCGCCGCAAAGACCTCGCCAGGAGATGGCACACTCAGCGCGTCCAGGAAAACGGCGGCCTTCTTCTGCGGCTCCGTCATATGGGCATTCGTAGGATCCATGGATTGGGCTCCGTGGCAACCGATGGCCATCAGCGCCAGAACGCCAAAATGTCTGCCAGTCAGCATGATTTCTAGATACACCAGATGACCGCATGTTGCCAGAACCGAACCACTCCCCCTTATCAGAGAGCAGCAACACCATCCGCCGAACCGACCTGCCGATCGAGGAACTGCGCGAAGGAATCATCTCCGAACTGACCGGGGGCAACCGCGTGATCGTGGAAGCTCCCACGGGTTCGGGAAAATCGACCCAGATACCCCAGATGCTGCTCGATGCCGGGATTCTGGGCTCTGGTCGCGCTGTGATCCTTCAGCCAAGAAGGCTTGCCGCTCGCATGCTTGCCGCCCGTGTCGCCCATGAACGCAATGGTCGTGTCGGCGACGAGGTCGGTTACCGCATCAGGCTGGATGATGCCTCGAGCTCCGCAACACGACTCCTCTTTGTCACAGAGGGTATTCTCGTCCGACAGATGCTGGGCGATCCCGATCTGAGAGGCGTGAGTGCTCTGCTCTTCGACGAGTTCCATGAGCGGCACCTCTACAGTGACATCTCGCTGGCTCAGGCGCTGGAGCTCCAGGCGACTCGGCGACCCGATCTGAAGATCATCGTCATGTCGGCGACCTTGGATACCTCCGCGCTGGCCGAATATCTGCAACCCTGCGCTGTGCTCCGCTCCGGGGGACGGACCCATCCCGTCGATATCGAATACCTCACCCGGGATCCCGGAGAGGAGAAGCCTTGGGATCTCGCCGCCGAGGCTGCCGAGAGCATGCTGAAGAAGACCACTGGCAATCTCCTGGTCTTCATGCCGGGCACCTATGAGATCTCGCGGACCATCTCGACGCTGAGGGTACGGCTGCCAGCAACGATTGCCGCCCTGCCCCTTCACGGGGAACTCACTCCCGCCGACCAGGATGCGGCGGTCACTTCGGGCGGCAGCCGCAAGGTGATCGTGGCGACCAACGTGGCGGAAACCTCCCTGACCATCGATGGGGTCACCGGCGTTATCGACAGCGGCCTGGCCCGTATCGCGAGTTTCGATCCCCGGCGCGGCATCAATACACTCCTGATCGAGAAGATCAGTCGCGCCTCGGCCGATCAGCGTGCGGGCCGGGCAGGACGCACCGCACCCGGGGTCTGTCTCCGTCTCTGGACTGAGCGTGACCATGCGCGGCGCATACCCCGCGAGGCTCCGGAGATCCATCGCGTCGACCTGAGTGAGGTTCTTCTCACGCTCAAGGCCGCTGGATTCACTTCCATGGATGCCATCCGCTGGCTGGATGCTCCCAAGGATCAAGCACTGACCCGAGCTGAAACACTCCTGCGGGATCTCGGGGCACTCGATCACGACGGAGAAATCACTCCCATGGGACGACGGATGCTGGCCTTCCCCACGCATCCCAGATATGCCCGCATGCTCCTGGCGGCCCAAGAATACGGCTGTGTCCGCGCCGTGGCCCTGATGGCGGCCTTGACCCAGTCACGCCCACTGCTGCTCCGTACAGACCGCAAGACGGAGGAGGAGCGTCAGGATCTCTTCGGTGGTGGAGGCTCCGACTTCCTGGTGATGGCCCGTGCCTTCCGCTGGGCTGAGAAGAATGATTTTCGCGCAGACCGCTGCCGCCAACTCGCAGTCCATGGCGATGCCGCGCGGCAGACGGCCAAGATCTTCGAGCAGTTCCTTCGACTTGCAGAGAATCAGGGACTTGATGTCGACGCCCCGGCCACCCCTGACGAGGCATTGGCCCGCTGTATTCTGGCCGGTTTCGCCGACCAGGTGGCCCGTCGGCGAGGCGCTGGCACAAATCTCTGCGACATCGTCCATGGACGCCGAGGACTGCTTAGCAAGGAGAGTGCCGCAGCAGAAAGCCGGCTTGTCGTTGCCGCGGAAATCAGCGAGATCGGCCAGGGCAGCGGCGATGTCCGTGTCCAGCTCTCGATGGTGACCTCCATCGACGAGCAGATGCTGAGGGATCTCTTCCCGAATGAATTCATAGACAGAAACGACTACTTCTTCGACACATCCACCAACCGTGTCGTGAAGCGCACCGAGAAGGTCTTCCGCGATCTCGTGCTGGAGTCTGTCCATCGCGATGCCCAGCCATGCGAGGAAGCCTCCAGCGTCTTGGCTGCCGCACTGGCCGAGGGGGATCTTCCCCTTCCCACGTGGAAGGAAGAGACCGAGGAGTGGATGCAGCGGGTGCAATGGCTGGCCCACCACCACCCAGACCTCGAACTCCCGACATTCGATGAGACGGAACGCCAACTCGCTCTTGTGGAGTGGTGCAGGGGAGCCGTGGGCTACCGTGAAGTGAAAGATAAACCGGCTCTCCCAGCTCTCCAGTCGCTACTGACTCCAGGCCAGCGCTCCGCCCTTGAACGCCTCGCTCCCGACCGCCATGAGCTGCCCGGAGGGCGCAAGGCCCGACTACTCTACAAAGCAACTGGTCAGGTCACCATGAGCGCCCTGATCCAGGATCTCTACGGCGTGACCTCAGCTCCGAAACTCGCGGGAGGAAAAGCCGAAGTGACGATCGAGATTCTGGCGCCCAATCACCGTCCCATTCAGATCACCAAAGATCTCAACTCCTTCTGGAAAGAGACCTATCCGAAGATCAAGCCGGAGCTTTTACGCCGTTACCCCAAGCATAAGTGGCTGTAAGCCACAGAAGGATGAAAGCTGAAACTTAAAAGCTGAATAAAAACTTAAAACAGTCGGCTGGTTGTTTCCACATTTCAACCCTTCAACCTTTTAACGCTTTAACCCTTAATTCGTCTTCGGGAACTGGGGTGGGTTCTGGACATAATCCGAATCCGACTTCTTTACGGAACTGTCACCCGTCATCTTCTCTTGAGACCAGGTGGCGGCTCCGGAGATGTCTTCCCCAACTCCTTTGAAGGTGTTGCATCCAGCAAGCATCAGAGGAGCCACGATCAGGGGAAGGAGCAGCAGGGTTTTCATGGTAAGATCCATATCTCCGGACGTACTGCTTGTCATCCCATTTTCTCGATCAACTCCTGAAAAGGCTCATACTCCCCGGCATAGAACGGATATCCCTCACCCTCATAACTTTCCGAACCCTTAGGCCGGTAGCGCCAGTGCTTGTAGCTCCAGAGCCAGAGTTCGGGATGGGCGTGAAGCCCAGGCTCCAAGGCGTCCCAGCATGCTTGGGCAATCTGGGCGGGCGTGGTTTCCGCAGTCACGGGAAGCTCGGGCAGATAGCGAACGATATAGCCACCATCCTTTCGCGGGAGGCAAACCACGGGGACAAGGACTGACCCGGTCCTCAAGGCAAGTTCCGCAGGCAGTCGGGTCACCGGAGTCAGGAGGCGCCCGAACTGTCGGATCACAACAGGTCCCTCGCTTGGCTTAAGATTCAGGTCGATCAGCATCCCCATTTTCCCCCCATCCTTGAGATAACGAATGGTCCTTAGCATGGCTCCCTTCTGGGGCATGATCTCCTGGCCGAGAGCGGATCGCCATCCGTCGAAGAGAGGGCCGAGCAGCGGATTCTTTAGGTTCTGGGCGATGACCGGGAAATTCCCAAAATGCCGGCAGGTGATCTGACTGAGCCACTCGAAGTTCCCTGCATGAAGGCAGAAATAGAGAGCAGGCCTTCCCTCGGCACCATGGGAGGGCATCGGATCGAGTCCCTCGGTGGTGATGATCTCGTCCAATACTTCCTTCGAGAGATTCGAGGACCAGAGAAGCTCAAGAGCCGTTCGAGCAAAGACGCCGTAGGATTTTCTTCCGATACAATCATACTCTGCCTCCGAATAGCGCTCTCCGAAAGCTGAGCGCAGATTTGCAATGGTCACCTCACGGCGGTGAGCGTCCAAGGAGAAGAAGAGTGATCCGACGAAATTTGCGAGCGGGGGGATCACTTTCCATGGCAGGAGGCAGACCAAAGCAGAAGCCAACCTGAGTCCCCAATATTCCAGGCGATAGCGCTGACGCTTCCAAAAAGGGAAGGCTCTCAAGCCAACAGCCTGTCCGGTTATTGTCATGCAGCAGAATCTCCAACTCCCGCAACCGACATTTCCAATCTCGGGAAGACCGGCTTGGGTTCGCCACATCGGTATCCCTCGGGTAATGCGGTGATTGCTAATGCCCCGAGCTCCAAGGCAGGAAGAGCAATCTGGCGTAGGATCTCGGCGGCGGCCTCCGGAGCTACAGGCAAGAGGAGCGTGGCAGCGGTGCGGGCCGAGAGGATAAGAGTGGAAAGCACGGCATCAAGCCTGTCGGCGTGTTCCGGATCCTTGGCGAGCTTCCAAGGCGCGGCGGAATCCACTAGGGCATTCGCCCTATTCACCAAATCGACCATGGTCTCGATTCCGGCATGAATCTGGTTGGCATTCATCTGAGTGACAAAGGTCTTCACTGACTCGGAATCAGCAGCCAGATGGGCGGCTAGGTCCGCAGGAAGAGAGACCTGCTTTGGCGATCCCTCGCGGTAGCGATGGGTCATGCTCAGGGTCCGGTTCACGAGGTTGCCGAGGCCGTTCCCCAGCTCGGTGTTGTGACGCAGGATCAGACGCTCCTCGCTGAAGTCGGCGTCGCGACCCATAACGGCATCGCGCATCAGATAATACCGAAGTGCGGTAACTCCATAGGTCTCCACCAGCGCGGCGGGATCAACCACATTGCCGGTGCTCTTGCTGACCTTCTCGCCGCGCAGGCTCCAGAAGCCGTGAACTAGCAGATGCGGCATCCGATCATCGCTAAACCCCATGGCATGCAGCATGCAGGGCCAATAGACGCCGTGGGCTGGGATCAGGATGTCCTTGCCGATCACGTGATGGTCGGCGGGCCAGAGCGTGTCGAAAGCAACCTGGCCCTCTTCTACCTCGACACCATAACCGGCAAAGCTGATGTAGTTGATCAAGGCATCGAACCAGACATAGGTGACAAAGCCGGAATCGAACGGCAGCTCGATCCCCCACTCCAGGCGGCTCTTAGGACGCGAGATGCAGAGGTCCCCTGTGATCTTCGCGGCAGCATTCTTCAGCTCGGTCTGACGGAAGTCAGGGGTGACGAAATCCTTGCGGCTCTCCAGGAAGCCGTGGAGCCACTCGGAGCACTTCGAAAGACGGAAGTACCAATTCTCTTCGTTCAGAAGTACGACCTCGCCCCATTCGGTTCCGAACTCTCCGTCGGGCCCCCGCTCCTTGTCAGTCAGGAACTGCTCCTGACGGACGCTGTAGTGGCCGCTGTAAGTCGCCTTGTAGAGCCAATCGCGCTCCTTGAGATCCTGGAGAATGCGCTGGACCGCCGCCTTGTGGAGCGGGGCCGTCGTTGCCGCCCAGGCGTCGTAGGAAATACCCAGCGTTTTCCAGAGTGTGAGGAATTTCTCGGAAACCCTGTCGGCGAATTTCTGGGGAGGAATTCCCTCTCGCTCGGCACTCTGCTGGACCTTCTGGCCATGCTGGTCGACACCAGTGAGGAAAAAGACTTCGCTACCCCTCTGGCGCTGATAGCGGGCCAGCACATCGGCGAGGATCTTCTCGTAGGCGTGGCCGATGTGCGGCGGGGCATTCGTGTAATCAATCGCAGTGGTAATGAAGAATGGTTTCATGAAATTTTTGGATCTTCGGAAGACACAGCACAAGATTCCGTCGCATCAGGAAATCAGGAAAGGAGAATATGATGACACTCCACGGCGTTCGGACTCACCTACTTACCGCAGAGGGTGCCACTTATTTGTCCGCACCTCTGGTAAGAGCGCACGGGATGTGATGGTGGTTCTTGAAGCCGGCAGGGCCCTGCGGGCCGCTGCGGTTGGTTCTCCAGCGAGCAGACAGATTCATAGATCTGCTGCGGGTTTAGAGTTTCCTAAACTCCTCCTCCGTCATCTCTGCCTGCTTAAGGATGGAGCGGAAGGTTCCCATCGGCACATCCTTCGTGTGCATTGCCACATAAGTCTGACGACCATCAGGGTGCCGGAGGACCACATGAGAACCGCTTTGCCTGCGGATGATGAATCCCACCCGCTGAAGCCTCTGGAGGACTTCTTTAGCCTTAAATGGCATGAAGGAAGATTCCTAGTTGATTGACAGGATCGGTCTTTGTAAAAGCCTACACTTCGACCGAGGCCAGGACAGACTCGCGGACGGCCAAGGGAGCCTCTCCATGCGCCTTTTTTTCCTCCACCCAGAGGCGGATCAGGTCGCGGACTGCGGTCATCGCTCCTTCGATCCCCTCACCATGCGTGGTGATCCCGAGCGAGGGAACATGGGCGTAGTAGATCCCCTCCTCCTCCTGGACGGTGGATGATTCGAGAAGAACAGAGTAGTTCATGAGGATGAAGATAACTTCTCTTGGCCGATTGTCTCCGGTTTTTTGTCAGAGAGGTGGATCAGATCCATCCCGCGAGCATCAAGCCACACTCCTCCGGAGTTGCAGAGCTGAAGCTGAACTGCCGGGCACTCAGCAGATTCATGGAGAGAATCTCTACCCGATCTCCAATCTTCTATCTCCTAACCCCTATCTTCTTCCTTGGCGATCTTGCCACCCCAGGAAAGGATCCTAGCTTTCACGCCGGCAGACTCAGCCTCTGCGATCTGGTGGTTGCGTACATAAAACATGGAAAGACTCGACCACGCCAGCTGGTCATTGGGTTGGAGTTGCGTCGCCTTCAGGCCCGCCTCGATGGCCTCCGGGAAGCAGCCCGTTTTCATGAGGGCCATCCCCAAGGCATGCCATCCGTCAAAGAACAGTGGGTCGATCTCGATGCAGCGACGGTATTTCTCCACCGCAGCCTCGAGTTCCCCCACGGCGACATCCCCGCTGGCCTCGTCAAAAAGGTCAAAGAGGGTCGTAGTGCCGCCACTCTCGGGCTGAGTTTCAGACATGAAAACTTCTAAGCCTCTCCCGTTGGGATTCTTACTGAGGACCCTGACCAGCTTGAGCGCCCTGAGCATTCTGCGCACCTTGCGAGTTCCTGGCATCTCGTCCAAGCATCTTGATCTGAGCAGAGGCGCGGGCGGAACGGAGCCAATCCATGTAGAGCAGGTCCTGCTCATTGGAGAGAATCGTCTTGGAAAGCGTGGTTTGGTGCTCTTTCCACTGGGCATCAGTAAGCGGGGTTCGCTTCACAAGGTAGATGGCAACGCCGCCCCAGGGAGCGGGCTGTAGAGAGCCAAGCTGGCCGTCCTTCAGACCAAGACTGGCCGAGGCCAAAGCCTGCTGCTCCTGCGAGTTCTTCTGGTCGGAAGGAGTGACTCCCGCAAGAGCTGTCGTCTTCACACCGGCGGCTTTTGCAGCATCCGCGAAGGATTTTCCAGCAGCCATGTCGGCACGGATCTTATCGAGGGATTTGGAAGCCGACTCGGCAAGAAGCTTGACCACTTTTTCTTCTTTCAGATGAGTAATAATCTTTTCGGAAACCTCTGCCAGTTCAAGTTGGCGGACGGGATTCTCTGCATCCACGGAAATGACATAGAAGGAATTCCCTTCCTGAATGATGTCGGAAAGCTCGCCTGTCTTCTGGAGACGGAAGGCAGCCGACGCAACGGATAAAGGGATGCCCGAATCTTTTCCCTTCACGCTCCCGTCACGCTGGAGGCCGGTCACTTTCTCGGGTTGCAGGGCAGCCACCTGCTTTGCGGACTTGGCAAAAACGCTCCCCTTGGCAATCTCGCCACGGATGACCTTCATGGAATTCTCCGCCTGATCCGCCAGCTTCTGCTGTGCAGCGGCCTTTTCCTTGCCGGTGAGTTTTTGCTGCGCGTCAGGCAGGTCGAAGACCACATAGGTCACGTCACGGCTCTCGGGGGAAAGAAGTCCACCCTTGTTCTTGGAATAAAAGGCGGCCACTTCCTCGTTCGGTACTGTGACATTCTTGCCAAATGCATCCCGCTCGAAACGCAGCACCTGAGCCGTGATCGGCTGAAAGATCCGCGCAGCCTCGCGGACCTGGCCCTCGCCGATGGCCACGGGTGAGCTGATGATCCGATGCAGTTCCCTGACACGCAGGGCATCCCGGACGATCTCCTCCATCTGTCGCTCGGTAAAGCCATTGGGAGCCAACTGATCCTGGATAAAGGCGGCATACTTAGCCGGATCGAAGGTGCCGGCGGTCTGAAGAGAAGGGAGTCCCTTGATCACATTGGCAACTGCGTCGTCGGAAGGGTGAATGCCAAGCTCCGGGGCTTGGTTGCGGATGACAAAGAGATTTAGAATGAAATCGCTCACGGAGGCCTCCTCATTCTCTCCCATGCCTCCGAGGTCACGGACGAAATCGGTCAAACCCAGGGCTAGCGCAAGACGGTAACCGCGTACCTGATGGTCGATTTCGGCACGCTGAACCACGCGACCATAGATCGAGATCACATCATTGGATCCGAACTTTTGAAATTTGTCGGTGGGGTTGTAGAGCCAGATGAAGGCGACGATCGTCAGGATGGCTATCACCAGCATGAGAACCTGTTGGTTTTTACGGATGACGGTCAGCATGGGAAATTATGAGGATAGGGGTTTTAAGAGAAAATGGAGTCTTCCTGACTAATTGGCTGCTTATCCGAAAGCAAGCGCGACGAAGGATCGGAAGTTGATCGGTTAAATGGTTAAAAAAGTTAAAAATAGCTACCTGCAGAGAACGAGGACGTTTTGAGATTCTGCCTCCCTTCAATCCTTCAACTTTTCACTCCCCGGAACGGGGCTTATTTATTGATCGTCACAGCCAACCTGCGAACGGCCTTAGCGAGACCCGGATCACCGATCATTTCCAGGGCATCACTGAATGGAAACAGCCGGCGGCGGCGTACGTTCTCCTCGGGCCAGCTCTTCAGGAGCTTCGAGATTTTCATCGCGTAGAGTTGAAGAAAGCGGCCGTCGGACATCTGGCATCGGGTCCGCAGATCCTGCCTGATAGTTCCGAGCACCCCCGCTTCTTCCACGGCCTCCATCATGGCGACCTCATGGGATGTCATGTCGGGTTCCTGACGGCCCTTGGGGAAAATCCACCGGTTCCCCGAGGAACTGGTGATGAGCAGGAGATGCAGTCGCCGATCGATAAAGGTGTAGGGCAAGATCCCCAACTGGCACATGCCTGATTGCTCGGGCGCCCCGTGAATCGCCATCTCAGCCGTTTGATACTCCTCGCGGTGGGTCACCTCCTCGCCGAGGAAGTCAGGCTTCTTGAACGCCTTGCTCGCCGATGCATCGGGGAAAAAGACCTCCACCAACCGCAATGGCGCATGCTCGCCGGTAAATTCATCGAGCTTCATCCGCAGTCGTCCGTGCTTCATAATATGGCGGAGGCGCGTAATCCTCTGCCCCTTGGTAAAGGGCCAGAGCTTCTCGAAGTGCCCCTTCGTGATCTTGATCTCCTGCCCCGTCACGGTCCGCCCGGAGCGGTCGCGAGCCGACAGGGAGTAGCGGTTCCCCTCGCGACGCATCCGGAGTTCCTGCCCGCGCTCCCTGACAATGTACCCCTGCTCGATCTCCAGACAGCTCGAGAGAGCCATCTGGGAGGGTGCTGAGGAGAGTAGGAATTTGCGCCTGATGGGCGCCTTGGGTTTCGTTGTCGGCATGATTCTTTTACTAGCTTTTCACCTAATGCTAGGATTGACAACTCGTGCCGCAAAGACATGATATCAACCCCCCTTTTGGGAGGAAACGATGGTGGCTGTAGCTCAATGGTAGAGCTCCGGTTTGTGGTACCGGCTGTTGCGGGTTCGAGCCCCGTCAGCCACCCGTTTTTTAAAGAACTTCAGGAGTACCCCAAGAGCATCTTGAGATTCTTCACCGAATCGAAGCACTCCACCGCAGTGATACGGGCCGCCTTGGAAAGTGCAGGCCAGTCCCTAAGAACCCTCTTGGAGGCCTCGACTGCCTCCTCCAGGTTGCGCACAAAGAGCATCCCTGATTGCGTCGGAAGAAACCGCTCGGCACCCGTCGGCTCCGTCACCACGGGACGGCCCAGTGCCAGAAATACGGCGGCCCGATCACTCAGCCATCCGCTACCCATGATGGCCTCCAGCTTCACCGCAGTAAACTCGGCGGTGGCACCTGCAAGATAACGGTAATAGGACGCAGGCGTCCGGGTCAGAGTGTGCGGCGTGGCGACCTTCCATCCCAAGGAACGAAGACGCGCACGCTCGGGGTCATCGGGATTCAGATTCATGGCCAACTCAAAAACCGCCTCCGGAACCCGACCGGGAAGTTCCATATAGGGGGCGAAAGCCGCCTGCTTGGAGTAGTCGTAATACTCATTGCCGATCTCGATATTCCCATCCCAATACCACTGGCCGATCGTTGTGAACCGGGGCTTGCCAGGCCCCATGGGGCGGGGTTGAAGTTTTAGAAGTTCGGTATCGACCAACGGAAAATAGCTTTTCCAGTGCACGATCGGCTTGGGGAGTCGTGGATCGATCGCCTCCATGCAGAGACCGACGGACCAGAACTCATCATGGGAGGACTGCCCCATCTCCATCTGGTCCATCCAGAAAAGCACCTCGGTCGGATCGAGACTGCAGAGTAGCCGACGGCCGAAAAGATTGGTGAGCGGCGGCTTGATCGAATAACTGAGATTCAGCAGGACGGCATGGGGT
Organism: uncultured Spartobacteria bacterium; assembly: GCA_903858595.1. GTDB lineage: Bacteria > Verrucomicrobiota > Verrucomicrobiia > Chthoniobacterales > UBA6821 > UBA6821. The sequence continues at coordinate 15,297 of CAIOJL010000038.1, forward strand.
GCCAGTTCCTTCAACTCGGCGATCGGCATCCCGAAGGACTTCATGCCCACACCCACACCCATTGCCGAAGGATCATGCTCCTCAGGTCCCTTGGATTTCTGTGTCGGGCGAAGTAGCAGGCAATATTCGATACCGTAAAGAGTCATCCGGCGACGGAAGGTCCGGATGCACTGGACATCCTTTTCCGGATTGCCGCTCTCCTGAAGCACCTCGAGCCAGACACCACGGCGTCCCATCCGCTTCAGCCCCATGAGATACTGGAGCGGAACGGAAAAGTTCCCGCCACCCTCGGGATACTTGGCCGCGAAACCGCAACCAATAAAGACGGGAGGCAGGGAGGATTTCACAGGGATGAAGGGGATGAATGAGATGGGTGAAAGAAAAGACTGCTAAGACAAAATTATCTTTATCCACTTAATCCCTTTCATCCCTGTGAGTTAATTTAGACGCCGGCTCGTTCGAGAAGGGAGGCCAGCACTTTCTCTGCCTCGAAGACTTCGCGGGCGATTTCGAGGGCCGCGCGGCTGTGCTTCTTGTAATCGGCGCGGATCGCGGTGACCGCATCCACAATCTCCTCCATGGTCGAGAAGGTGAGGAGACCCTCCTTGCCGCCATAGTGGGCAGTGAATCCAGTCTCCTGGGTGATCACGGGACGCCCAGCCGCCAGATAGCAGGCGGTGCGGTCACTGAACCATCCCGTGTTCAACCGTATATACTGGTCCTTTGCGCAGGTAAACTCCCCCTTGGAATTTCTGATGTAATCACGATAGCCGTTCCAATCGACGCTCAAATCATGAGGCAGCACGAGCTTCCAGTCGTTTTTTCGGAACAGCTCTAACTCCTCTTCCTTCTTGATATCGGTCGCCATCTCGAAGGGTTCCCCAGAGAGTTTAGGAGCCTCGATGAATCGGAGGAACTCGAGCGATTTGCTCCAGAGGTAGTTGGAATCCTTCCAGACGATGTCCTTCTTACCGCTGGTCGACCAGTTGCAGATCGTGGTGAAGAGCGCTGAGGGATAAGGCTCCGGAGCCTCTACTCCCGCACACCAGAGATCGGTCACCACGGGTTGCCGAGTCGGCAGCCATTTGAAATCATGGGTGTGCACAACAAAGGCAGGCGTGCCGATATTCTCTCCGAAGGTGAAAAGGCGCCGGTGCTCTTTCAGGTAATCGATTGTCTCCGACTCCCCTTGGTCGATCTTGATCTGCTCCACGCCGGGATCGCTCTCGACATAGATCAGGTTCCGAATGGTCCTCAAATCGTCGTTCATATCGTGCGATCCACAGATATTGAGCGCACAGTCGGCCTCCTTGTAGAGAGTCCTAAGTTCGGCAAGCGACATCCCGGAAATCTCAGTGGACTCCTTGAAGCGCGCGCAGTAGGCCCAGCGACCCTCAAACCCGTGTTCCTTGGCTAAGCGCCCCAGCGTTTGTGTCGCATAGGAGTAATCGTCGGAGATGTTGAAGGCGAGCGGATCGTAGGGATAGTTCAGCGTGTCCTCGACATAAGTGACCTCATGACCCAGCCGCTGAAGCCCGACGATGTAGTGGATATGCTGCCAGATGACCCCGGCGATGGGCATGCCGCCCATGAATCCCAGGACGATGATCTTTTTACGTTTCATGATTCGTTAGTTCCTTTCGGTTCGTGACCGGCAGCATGGTAGAGGCGGGCGTAGGATCCTCCTAAAGCGAGAAGCTCCGGACCAGTTCCCTGCTCGGCGATGCGGCCATGCTCGAGAAGCACCACGCGTCCGAGATGATGGACCGTCGAGAGTCTGTGGGTGATGATGAGGGTGGTGCGCCCCTTCATCAGCTCTGCGATCGTCTCCATGATAGCCTTCTCGGTGGAGGGATCGAGTGCCGAGGTCGGCTCGTCCAGAAGCAGGATCGGGGCATTCTTCAGGAACGCACGGGCAATACCGAGACGCTGACGCTGCCCGACACTCAGATGTCCCCCACGCTCTCCGACCGGCGTGTCGAAGCCCTGCGGTTGGGCTATGATAAAGTCATAGGCTTGGGCACGTCGCGCCGCCTCGATGATCTCTTCTTCAGTCGCGCCTTCGCGCCCGTAGGCAATGTTCTCCCGGATACTACTGGAAAAGAGAATGGTATCCTGCAAGACCATGCCGATCTGGGTCCTAAGTGAAGCCTTGGTGACTCCTCGCAGGTCATATCCGTCGATCCTCACGATTCCCGCTGTCGGATCGTAAAAGCGCGGCACCAGGCTCAGGAGAGTGCTCTTCCCGGCACCAGTCCCACCCACAAAGGCCACCGTCTCGCCGGGAGCAATCGCCAGATCGACTCCAGCTAGTACCGGAGCCTTCGGATCGTAGGCAAAGGAGACTCCGGCAAAGGTGATCTCCCCTTTGGCAATCGGCATAGTTATCGCACCGGGGTCGTCCTTGGTCTCCTCCTCGCGGTCTAGGATTTCGAAGCAACGCTGGGCACCTGCGGCGGCACCTTCAAGGGCCCAAGCCGTATAGGTGAGTTGCTGGATCGGTTGGTAGAGTGTTGCCAGATAAGCGACAAAGACCGTCAGGTCACCAATGCTCAACCTGGCATCGAGCACCTGGATAGTTCCCACATAGTACATGGCCGAGGTTCCCACGGCGATGAGCGTCGTGACGACAAGAGCGCTCTTCATGGAGGTCATGTTCAGGCGGAAATTTGCCTCAAGGCTTCTTGTCGCATGACGGACAAACTGACTCACCTCGAACGATTCTCGGCCGAAAGCCTGGACCATCCGGATCGAGCCGAGTCCCTCCTGAGTCGTCGCGAGCAGATCGCTCTCCCTCTCCTGGATTGTAGTGGACTCCCTACGAATCCGCTCTCCGTAATGTTGGATCGCCCAGAAGAGAGGCGGAATTACTGTCATCGAGACAAGTGTCAGCGGCCAGTTCATCCGGAACATGATGGATAGGGCACCCGCCAGGGTGACCACTGCTCCGAAGATCGTTGCGAATCCCTTGTTGTAGATCGTCTGGAGTGACTGGGAATCGTAGGCCACACGGAATGAGGAGTCGCTGCTGCGCCTCGTGTCGTGGAACTGAAGCGGAAGGGATTGCAGGCAGCTGTACAGCTGCGTGCGGAGATGCAAGAGCGCCTTCAGGCCGATCTTGATCAGAAGTGTGCTGGAAAGGAGATTCACCAGACCCGACACAACGGCTATCAGAGCCATGATCACGCAGAGCGTCAGAGCAGCTCCCCGTGCACTGGTCCAGGCGAACCAGTGGGTAATGAAAGCATGGGCCTCGGCAACTCCGGGTGCCGTTTCGGGCTGGAGAATGCCGTCCACCACATATTTGAACGGCCAGGGGGCCAGCAAGTTGAATCCGATGCCGGCAGACATCAGCGCCACGGCCAGAATCGTCTGGCCTTTGTAGGCACGGAAGTAGCGGAGCGTGCGGAGATAGATGGCCATGCTTACCTCTTGCCTAGGGCAAGAATCCTTTACCTTCAAGCCACGTCATTCAGGACTCTGAACCTGGATTCCGGATCAGCCCAGAAACCGAATCTCCGGAAGCAACCATCTCCAGAGTCCCCTCTTCAGTAAACCGGTGGATCCTAGAACCTTCGGGAATAACGATTCCCGTCAGCTCAGCTGTGCTGAGAAGGGCCTGGGCTCCGCGAGGCATGCCGGCCAGAAGCGCATCGCGTCGTGAGGGATCCAGCTCTCCGAAGATATCATCCAGCAGGAGCAGAGGGGGTCTTCCATTCTCCTGGTTCAAGAGCGCGGCGACAGCCAGCTTCAGAGAGAGCGCGATCGTCCGCCGCTGACCTTCGGAGGCATAAGAGCCTGCAGGAATACCATTCAGGAGGATCAGGATATCGTCCCGCTGCGGCCCGACCCGGGTCTGGCGCAGACGCAGCTCCTCATCACGGCTAGAGAGAAGAGTCTCCATCATCGGGACTGTAGCCCCCGGCTCGTAGCGTATCTCAAGTATTTCACCCGAGATCCTTCGGCACGAATCCGCAGCAAGTGGCGCAAGGGAAGCAACCAGGTCCCTTCGGAAGCCTAGGATCCGATCACCCGACTCGGCGAGCGGATGGTCATAGGCCTCGATTTCCCGGCGAGAACGACCCTCGCGAAGGAGCAGATTCCGGGAACGGAGGGCGCGGTCGTAATCCCTGAGATCCCGGCCATAACTCCTGTAACTTCCGCTAGTCTGTAGTCCCACGCTATCGAGCAGCTTGCGGCGCCGTTCTGCCGAACCGTTCACCAGCATGAGATCATCACTGCCAAACCAGACGATCCGGCCCTGCGCGAGATAGTCTGAGGTCGTGGCCTGCGGGACACCATCGAGCTTCAGGGACCGGACAGGAGGCGTGGAGGTCAGGGAGAGACGCGTTTCACCGAGCACACCCTGAACGAGCCCCTCGAGCGCGAAGGCACTCCCTCCGAAGCGGATCAACTCGGAGTTGTTTGATGTTCTGGGGGAGCGCATCCTCAGAAGCACGCAGGCAGCCTCCAGAATCGATGTCTTTCCCCGGGCATTGGGGCCGGTGATGAAGTTCAGACCGGGACCCGGTTCGTAGCTCAGTTCCGAGAAACAGCGGAACTCTCTGAGGATGAGTTGTGTTATCTGTCTCAATCTAGGAGATGAGGTTCCGTGCTCCCCTCCAGAAGGGTGGCTAAAGGGCTAGCGGAGAGCCGCCAGCAGAGGGGCCGGATAGATTCCGAGGATCAGAATGCCTGCTCCGAGCAGAAGAACAAGCCACTTGGTGGTTGCAGAGACGGGGATAGCAGTTTCCTCGGAGGGTTGCTGCCAATACATCGCTCGGATCACCTTGAAGTAGTAATAGAATCCTGCCGCCACGGTGACACAACCAAGCATCACAAGGCCATAATGACCTTGCTTCAGGGCGACCTCGAAGATCAGCAGTTTGCCGATGAATCCAGCGGTGAAGGGAATACCGGCTAGCGAAGCCGCGGAGAGAAGCATGGCGCCTGCCAGGAAGGGAGAGCGCTTGGAAAGACCGTTGAAACGGGAGATCTCATCACCTCCGGTAGCCTCGGAAACGGCCTGCAGGACTACAAAGGAAAGCATGGTCATGGCAAGGTATCCGGTAAAGTAGAAGCCGATCGCGGGGATCGCCATGAGGGAAGCTAAGCTTGCAATACCCATCAGGAGATATCCGGCATGGGCGACGCTTGAGTAACCAAGGAGCCTCTTCATGTTGGTCTGGGGAATCGCGGCAAAGTTACCAAAGATAAGTGTCAGGGCGGCAAGCAGCGTGATCACCGCGTTAAGCTTATTGGCCAGGACCGGGATCGCTTCCAGGGAAAGAAGGAAGCGGATCAACACCACAAATCCGGCAGCCTTGGAAGCGACGGAGAGGTAGGAAGTAATGGGCGTCGGGGCTCCTTGGTAGACGTCTGGAATCCAAAACTGGAAGGGGAAGGCGCCCGTCTTGAAGCTAAGAGCGACCAGGATCATCGCGATCCCGAAGAGCAGTGCGTAGAGCGAGGATTCAGGCTGAGTCGAAATGGCGTCAGGCAAAGCCAAGATGTTTGTTGTGCCGGTGACTCCGAAAATCCAGGAGATGCCATAGACGATGAAGCCTGTGGAGAGAGCGCCCAGGATCAGGAACTTGGTCCCGGCCTCCAAGGAGGCCGTGTTCTGGCGGAGATAGGTGACAAGCACGTAGAGAGTGATCGTCGCAAGCTCCAACGAAACGAAAATCATGATGAAGTCGATTGAGCTGACCATCCACATCAGTCCCGCGCAAACAAAGAGCGGCAGGATGGCAAATTCACCGACGCCACCGCCCGCACGTTCTGAGGGAAGGTAGCGCTCCAGAACCGTTCGGTAACCCGGAATCATCAGAAGCGTCACGATCGTCGCAACCAACAGGAACCGGACGAAGAAAACCGAGAGAATATCGGATGTGATGAAAGCGGCCTCAGAGCTTGCCGGAAGTGGCCCGATCTGCGGAAAAAAGCTCAGGGCAAGAACCCCGGTCAGACCAGCGGCCCCCAGATAGGCTAGGTAATCCTTGTTGGAACGGTCGGAGAAAGCCTCCACAAGCAGGAGGACGATCCCGAGCAGGACGACAGCGATTTCAAGAAAGAGCGAGTTCACGGAATTCTAGGCGGCGGGTTATCGGGGAATAGCGGTCGTGACCATCTTCACGAGAAGCTGGGGATAGAATCCGACGATCATCAGGGGCACAAGCAGAAGGATAACGCTCCATAGAGCCGTCGGCGTGATGTCCGTCAATGAGTCCCAGCGGGCCATCATCGGTCCCCAGAAGGTACTGCGGTAGGCGCGGAGCATGTAGATCGCCGAGATCACGACTCCCCAGACTCCGACGATCACCGGAAGGATCATCGCGGGTCCGTAAGCTGTGGCTCCGAAGAAGACAAGGATTTCACCGGCGAAGTTAGCGAATCCAGGAAGACCCACGGAGGCCATTGCGGCAAATCCGAAGAGAAGACCCAAGACGGGCGTGACCTTGGCAAGACCTCCCAGTTCGGAGTAGTCGAGCGTACCGGTGCGGCGGCGGATTTCCCCGCATAGAGCGAACGCCGCGGCCACGGAAAGACCATGGGCAAACATGAGGATCATGGCGCCGTTCACACCAATGATGTTCAGCGAAGCAAGGCCGAGGAAGATGTAACCCATGTGCATCACGCTCGAGTATCCGATCGTCCAGTCGAGTCGCTTCTGGGCGACCGTGACATAGCCGATGTAGAGGATATTGCCGATAACGAGCAGAAGAAGGAGACCGTTGAACTGGTGCATCGCCTCGGGGAAAAGCGGGATCGCAATGCGGATCAGGCCGTAGAGACCGAATTTCTTCAGCACACCGGCGTGCATCATCGCAGTGGGAGCCGGCGCGCATGCATAGGCAGGAGGCGCCCAGGAGTGGAACGGAAAGAGCGAAACCAGTGATCCGAAGCCGACGAGCAGGATCAGATAGATCACGGAAGAGGGATGGAATGTCCCGGCGGCGGCCATCTGGTCAAGCTGACGAAGATCCATGGTGCGGGAGACTGCTGGAATGCTCAGATAGAGAGCCAGCAGGCCGATCAGTAGGATAAAGCTTCCAAGGCCGAGATAGATCGTCGCTTTCCAGGCCGCGGCCTGGCGGTCTCCGGAACCCCACACGCCGATCATGATGAAGGTCGGAATCAGGGCGAGTTCATGGAAGGAGTAGAGGAAGAGTACATCCAGGGAGGCAAAGGCACCAATCACACCGGCCGAAATGAAGAGAAGGCATACGTAGTAGACTCCCTCGCGTTTATCGATCTTCGGTGCAATCCAAATGGCAGAGAGGGTCACCAGCGATGCGAGCAACAGCATCGTGAGGGTCAGGCCATCAGCTCCCAGGGTCATGTTGATCCCGAGCTTAGGAAGAATCTTCCATTCGGAGAGAAACTGCCATCCGCCCGCAGTGAGATCGTAACGGGCAAAGAGCGCCACCGAGATCAGAATATTCAGGACGGCGGCACCGAGGGCCATGACGCGGGGGGCGGCACCGAGCATGATCAGCACAGAAGCGGCCAGCGGCAGGACGATCAGGAGAATGAGAAGAAGGCTCATGTCAGGAAGTAGTGGTGATCGCTAAAGAGTTCTATCGGACGTGCAGGAGCAGGTAGATCAAGCCGACCACGCCGATACCGAAAAAGAGGGCGTAGGCCTGTATATTACCCAACTGCAGGAAACGGAGGGCAAATCCAACTGTCCAGACAAGCGTCGCGCTTCCCCGGACCAGAATTCCGTCGATGAACCATCGGTCGGTGAAGGAGCAGATTCTGGCAAAGCCTCCCTGAATGACGCGGACGATCCAGAAGTAAAGATCATCGATGTAGAAGCGATTCTCCAGGAACGGAATCCGGATCGGATCCTTAGCCACGTTGCGGTAGAGGACAAATGCAAGCGCAAGGCCGGCCAGAAAAACACCAAGGAAAATATTGGGAACAAAAGAGGGCACTTCTGGTTCGGCCAGAGAGCCAACCTCATGGAAGAAAAGATGCTCAAAGAAAGGATAACCGGCAACGACCGCCGGAATAGCCAGCAGGATCAGCGGTATGGTCATCACGAGAGGTGACTCATGGGCGTGCTCGGAGTGCTCCGAACGAGGCTTCCCGAAGAAGACAACCATCGCTTGGCGCATCATGTAGAAAGGGGTCAATCCGGCGGCGATAACGACCACCCAGAAGATCCCGCGGTGATGCTCCCAGGAGCAAGCCATGATGAGGTCCTTGCTGTAGTGGCCGCTGAAGAAAGGGCAACCGGATAGAGCCAGCATACCGCAACAGTAGGTCAGGAAGGTGATCGGCATCTTGCCCTTCAGCCCGCCCATCTTCCAGATATTCTGCTCGTGGTGCATGCCGAGAATCACAGATCCAGCCGTGAGGAAAAGAAGACACTTGAAGAAGGCGTGCGTGAAGAGGTGGAACATCGGGAGCGCCGCAGAGACAGCAAGTCCCGCGCCGGTCACCATGTAGCCAAGCTGAGAGATTGTGGAGTAGGCGAGGATGCCCTTGATGTCATCCTGCTGGGTGGCAAGGATACCGGCGCCTAGTGCCGTGATCGCTCCAGTCCAGGCAACGATCTCGGAAGCCTCGGGAGAGGAAGAGAGGATCGGGAAAATACGGGCGAGCAGATAGACACCTGCGGCGACCATGGTAGCGGCGTGAAGCAGTGAGGAGACAGGGGTCGGACCTTCCATCGAGTTCGGGAGCCAGACATGCAGCGGGAACTGGGCCGATTTACCGACCGTTCCGCAGAAGATCAGAACCACCGCAGCGGCTAGGAGCGCGGGATTCTGGATAAAGATCGGGGCAGGATGGTTGATCGCGGCGAAGGTGAAGGTTCCGCCTTCCGGACCGCCGGTAGCTATCCAGAAAAGCAGAATGCCAAGCATGAAGCCGAAATCGCCGATCCTATTCACCAGGAAGGCCTGCTTAGCGGCATCGGAGGCCGAGGCCTTATGATAATAATGCCCGATCAGGATGTAGGAGCTGACTCCGACCAGTTCCCAGAAGATGAACATCATCACCAGGTTGTTAGCGAGGACGATGCCGAGCATCGAAAAGAGGAAAAGGGCCAGGCCAGCGAAGAAGCGCCAGTAACCGACCTCCTCCTTCATATAGCCGATGGAGTAGATGAAGACGATCGGGGCAATCGTGGTCACCACGACCAGCATGGTGCGGCTCAGGGGATCGAGCGCCAGATCGAAGGGAATCGACAAGGTCTGTCCGAAATCAACCCAGTTGAATCCGTGGTAAATCCCATCGGCACTCTTGGCGAAGAGGATCCACCCGCCGACGGTCGTCATCAATGCGGAGAGGATGGCCAATCCGGCAGCAAGCGGCTTGCTTACGCGGGTCACAAAAAGGATCAACGCCGCCGCAACCAGCGGTACGAAAAGGATGATCCAGGCGATAGTGGAGAGGTTCATCAAAGAAAAGTGGTCAGAATTTCAGTGTATCGAGATCCTCGACATGGGTGGTCTGGCGAGCGCGGTAGAGGGAGACGATGATCGCCAGTCCGACGGCAACCTCGGCAGCTGCCACGGATATGATGAAGAAAACCAGGATCTGAGCATTGTAGTTCTGGTGACCCGAGACCAGCCCGTAGCGGGAGAAGGCCACCAGTGAAAGATTCGCGGCATTGAGCATCAACTCAAGACCCATGAAGATCACGATGATGCTGCGGCGGAGCATCACGACACCGAGGCCGGTGGCAAAGAGAAGCCCGCTGGCGATCAGATAATTGGCGAGTATGGGCATGCGTGTGAGTGTGGGATGCTTAGCGGAGGGTTCGGCGACTCAGGACAACCACTCCGACCGTAGCGGAGAGCAGGAGGACGCCGATGACCTCAAAGGGGAGCCGGAAGGAATGAAAGAGGGTCATGCCGATCATCTTCACGTCCGAAAGCTGCGGTCCTGCAATCGTGGGTGTCGGGATAGCAAAGGCGGGGGTGGATAGGATCACTTGGGTCATGATCGAGAGGAAGGCGGCCACGACAAGAACTCCCCCGAGAGTCACGCCGAAGTTCAGACGGCGGCTCTTCTCCTCACGCAGATCCAGAAGCATGATGATGAAAAGGAAGAGCACCATCACCGCACCCGCATAGACCAGTACCTGGATGACTCCGATGAAGGTCGCATCGAGAGTCACGTAAAGTGCTGCAAGGCATATGAAGGACATGACCAGGCTCATCGCGCAGGAGACGGGATTGCGCAGCAGGACGACACTCACCCCGAAGAGGAGCATCAGCGTGGCAAAGAACCAGAAGGCGGCGAGGAGCATGGTGTTCGGAAAAGATGAATTATGAAGGATGAGACTTGAAACCTGAAACCTGAGTCAGAAGGAATTTAAGAGCTGGAGATTGGAAGGAATGGGGATTGGGGAGAAGCTTCTATCTTTTTCACTCTTTTAACCTCGGATCGGTGTTACTTCAGCTCGTTCCACTTGAAGGTGAGACCCTTCATGACACCGCCCAGCTTGTAGAGAGTCTTCTTGTCATGGACCATCTCGGCGCGATTGAGACCTGTGATGGAGTAGTCCTTGCGGAGGAAAATAGCTTCTTCGGGGCAGACCTCCTCGCAGAGACCGCAGTAGATGCAGCGGGCCATGTCGATGTCGAACTCCTCGGGACGCTTCTCAACCTTTCGCCATTTGTCGTTCTCGGGGATCTCCATCGGCTTGATGGTGATCGCACGTGGGGGGCAGATGAATTCGCAGAGCTGGCAAGAAACACATTTTTCTCTGCCATTTTCATCGACGACAAGCGTGGGGGCGCCACGGTACCAGTCGGGCAGGTTGGCATCCCATTTCTCCTCGGGATACTGCATGGTGACGATTCCCTTGTTGAAGAGGGCTCTTTTCAAATGCTTCCAGGTGATCGCGAGTCCCGCGAAGATCGACGGCAGGTAGCACTTCTCCGCGAAAGTAAGCTTGGGACGATTGACGACGATAGGCATGGGATCGGTTTGGTTGGAAAGTTTAGTGATGAACGATCATGCCCATGATCAATGGTGCACGACGGCAAGAATGATCGCAGTGAGAAAAATATTGAAGAGCGCGATGGGGAAGAAACCGAGCCAACCGAGCTTCATCAGCTGATCGTAGCGGAAGCGGGGAAGTGTCCAGCGAATCCAGATCATGAAGAGGAGAATAACAGACACCTTTGCGAACCAGGCCCCGATGTTCACCAGACCCCAGAACCAGCCGTGAGAGCCATCTGGGATGATAGGCAGACTCCAGCCTCCTAGGAAGATGGAGACGATAGCCCCGGAACCGGCGAACATCGCGGCGTATTCGCCGAGGAAGAACGATGCGAAGTTCATCGAGGAATACTCGGTATGGTATCCGCCGACGAGCTCCTGCTCGGCCTCAGGAAGATCAAATGGGAGACGGTTCGTCTCCGCGAAGATCGAAACCAGGAAGATCACGAAAGAGACCATCATGGGAATCCAGAGCAGGAAACGTTCCAGACTCACGCCGGCAATCAGGGAGTGGATCAGATCCTTGGGATGCAAGAGCTGATCCAGAGAGAAACCATGCGGCCAGTAGGGAGCCACCAGCCAACCGTTCTTAATTTGCCAGTCCACGATCTCATTGATGTTGAGTGTGCCGCAGACCATAAAAATCGGGATGATCGAGAGGCCGAGCGAAAGCTCGTAGGAGATCATCTGAGAAGAGGAACGGATGCCTCCGATAAACGGGAATTTCGAGTTCGAGGCCCATCCGGCAATCGTGATGCCGTAGACGCTGAGGGAAGTGACGGCGAAGATAAAGAGAACGCCTACATTGATATTGGCGATGGTCATCTCGACTCCGAAGAGCGAGCTGCCGAAGGGAAGCACAGCCAGCACCAACAGAGGCGGGAGCAGGACCAGCTTCGGAGCGAGCCAGAAGAAGAACTTGTTTACACCGGCTGGGACGAAGTTCTCCTTGGTCAGGAGCTTCACCGGATCGGCAATCATCTGGCCCAATCCCCAGAGAGGAATATCCTTTTTACCCCCGAGGAGAGTCATCGGAATACCGACTCGGTTCGGGCCGATGCGGTCCTGAATGAAGGCGCTGACCTTACGCTCGGCAAACACGGTGACCGAAACGACGCCGAGAACCACGTTCAACAGGATGAAGGTCTTCAGGAAAGTCGTCCAAATGAGGAACACCAATGGCGTGGTAAGAAAATGAAGGATCAGAGCGGTGTCCATGAGTCTCGTTTAAGATCGAAGCCTAAATGTGGTATCCTTCCGCCGTCCGAGTGTCGAGACGCAAGAGAGAAAAAACACCTCTCGGCGCTCCCCTATCAATGGATCCCCGTCTTTCTGTCAGGTTGGGGATGGAACGTAGAATCAATTTCTTTTAAACCTCGATCCCGACTTTTCTCAAACGCTCCTCCACGTTGGCGAAGTGACGCTCGGGCGAGCAGATCCGACTGAGTTCGGCCGCATCGATGTGCTCCATGACCTCGCTCTCCTCGCTGAGGGTCTGGAGGAGAGGAATCTTCTCGGCCCAGGTCCTCATGGCGGCGCGCTGGACAGCCTCATAGGCATTCTTACGAGCCATGCCTCGGTCGGTGAGCTCGAGCAGGACCGCCTGGCTTCCCCAGAGTCCGAGGGTCAGGTCCATGTTCCGCTTCATGTGTTCAGGGTAGACCGTCAGATCGCGCACGAGACGAGTGAGGAGAACCAGCATGTAGTCAAGCAGTGTGCAGGAATCGGGCAGAATGATCCGTTCGGCGCTAGAATGACTGATGTCGCGCTCGTGCCAGAGGGCTACATTTTCCATGGCGGTCTGGGCGTTTCCGCGCAGGACACGGGCCAGTCCGCAGAGGCGCTCACCGGTGATGGGATTGCGTTTATGGGGCATGGCGGAACTCCCCTTCTGGCCCTTGGCGAAGGCCTCCTCCACTTCGAGTACCTCGGTGCGCTGGAGATGGCGGAACTCAGTGGCCCAGCAGTCAATGGAGCAGCCGATCAGGGCGATCGTCATCATGAACTCGGCATGACGGTCGCGCTGGATGATCTGCGTCGAGATATTGGCGGGCTTCAGCCCGAGCTTTTCGCAGACATAGGCCTCGACCTTCAGATCGAGGTGGGCGTTCGTCCCGACGGCCCCACTCAGCATGCCGTAAGCGACGCGATCGCGCGTCTCCTTCAGACGCTCGATGGATCGGCTGAACTCATCATACATCACGCCGAGTTTCAGACCGAAGGTCACTGGTTCCGCATGGATGCCGTGACTGCGGCCGATCATCGGGGTGAACTTGTGCTCCTTGGCCCGGGCGGCGATGGCCACGAGGAGTTCCTCAAGATCCTTGAGCAGGATGTCTGCCGACTCGACCATCTGGACCGCAAGAGTCGTGTCGAGCAAATCGGAAGAGGTGAGGCCACGGTGAATCCAGCGGGCCGGCTCGCCGACATGGACGGCGACCTCCTCCAGGAAGGCGATCACGTCATGGTTCGTCCTCTTCTCGATTTCGCGTACCTCCTCGATGCGGAAGGTTCCCTTCTCACGAATAGTCTTGGCATCTTCCTTGGGAACGATCCCGAGCTCGGCCATCCCCTCGCAGGCCAGAGTCTCGATCTCGAGCCAGATTTCCAGTTTACGTTGCTCCGTCCATAGGGAGCGCATCTCGGGTCGGCTATAGCGTTCAATCATCGGAGAAGTCTAGCGTTCAGACGTCGCCAAGGAAGTCTCTTTTGAATGGAGATGCCCATTCCAATCTCTCTTTTAGGACTAATCCAAAAAGAGTCGCACCGGATTCTCGAGAGCTTCCTTGATCTTGATCAGGAAAGTCACCGCCTCCTTGCCGTCGACGACCCGGTGGTCATAGGAGAGAGCTAGATACATCATCGGGCGTATCTCCACCTTGCCATTGATGGCGACAGGACGCTCTTGGATCTTGTGCATGCCAAGGATGCCGCTCTGGGGCGGATTCAGGATCGGGGTACTGAGGAGGGATCCATAGACGCCGCCGTTGGAGATGGTGAAGCAGCCACCCTGAAGGTCGGAGAGTCCGATCTTTCCCTCGCGGGCTTTCACGGCGAAGCCTACAAGTTCCTTCTCAAGGCCGGCCAGAGAGAGCTTCTCGCAGTCGCGTAGGACGGGAACCATGAGTCCCTTCTCCGTGCCTACAGCCACGCCGATGTCGTAGTAGTGGTTCTCGATGAGTTCGTCCCCCTCGAGTTGGGCATTGATCTGGGGAATTACCTGAAGGGCCTCCACCACGGCCTTGATGAAGAAGGACATGAAGCCGAGCTTCACACCATACTTGGCCTGGAAGCCCTCCTGAACCTCTTTGCGAAGATTCATGACGGCGCTCATGTCGACCTCGTTGAAGGTGGTCAGGATAGCGGCGGTCTGCTGGGCATTGACTAACTGGAGAGCGATTTTCCGGCGGAGAGGGGTAAGCTTGCGGCGAGTCACTCGCCCTTCGGGCTGCGCCTTAGGCGCGGGGGATGGGGAATGGGCAATCGGTGATGGGGTGGGAACTGGAGCGGCCTTGGGTGCTTCGGCCACAGGTACTGGCTTGGTCTCGGGCTTTTTCTCAGCCACTTCAGCCTTCAGCCTTTCGCCTTCAGCCTTTTTTGGTGCGGCCGCGGCCGTATCAATCTCGGCGACTGTAGAGCCGATCGGAATCTCGGTGCCTTCGGCGACTTGGATTTTCAGGACTCCGGCCTCCAGGGCTGTGACCTCCGAAGAGACCTTATCGGTATCGAGTGTGAAGAGAAGGTCGCCCACGGCGACATGATCCCCGTCTTTTTTATGCCAGGCGGAGAGAACTCCGGAAGTAATGGATTCGCCGACGGCAGGTACGATGACAGCAACGCTCATGATGGGAATGGTTGGGAGTTGGGAGATTTGTTCGTTATTTACCGCTTACTTTTTCACCGAAAGCTTGGGCAATGAGTTCGGCTTGCTGATGCTTGTGGGCAGCAGTTGTGCCAACAGCCGTGCTGGCACTCGCCTCGCGGCCCGCATAGCTGATGGCGCGTCCGAAGAACTTCATCAGGATCGGGAGTAAATGATGCCAAGAGCCCATGTTCGCGGGCTCTTCCTGACACCAGACGATCTCGGGTTTTGCACCCGCACCAAGATAGGTCGCGGTGATCTTGCGGAGCTCCTCTTCGTTGAGCGGATAGATCTGCTCAAACCGGACGAGAACACTACGGTCGCTCCAACCATTCTTTTCCCTATACGCCAGAAGGTCGTAGTAGACCTTACCAGAGCAGAGGATGAGACGCTCGACCTTGGCTGGATCTGCGGGCTTGGGTCCCTCAAGGATCTCATGGAACGAGCCCTTAGTGAAATCCTCTGTCGTGGAGACGGCCACTTCGGCACGCAGGAGGCTCTTCGGCGTCATGATGATCAGCGGCTTGCGAAAATCGCGGAGCATCTGGCGGCGCAGTGCATGAAAGTACTGTGCTGGCGTGGTGAGGTTGCAGACCTCCATGTTCTGCTCGGCGCAGAGCTGAAGGAAGCGCTCAAGGCGTGCGCTGGAATGCTCGGGACCCTGACCCTCGTAGCCATGGGGCAAAAGCATGACCAGTGAGCTGGGCCGCAGCCACTTGGTCTCAGCAGAGGCGATGAACTGGTCGATGATGATCTGTGCACCGTTGGCGAAATCGCCGAACTGAGCCTCCCACATGCAGAGCATCTTCGGATAATCCATGGAGTAGCCATAGTCGAAGCCTAGCACGGCCGCCTCGGATAGAGGGCTGTTGTAGACGCAGAAACGGGCCTGGTCGGCAGCGAGATGCTGCAGCGGGATGTAACGCTCGCGATTCACCTCGTCATAGAAGACGGAGTGACGATGGCTGAAGGTGCCGCGGCGGCTGTCCTGACCGGAGAGGCGGATCGGTATTCCCTGAAGCATGAGCGAACCGAAAGCCAGGGCCTCGCCATATCCCCAGTCATAGCCGGTGCCTTTCTCAAAGACCTCGCGGCGACGCTCAAGGATGGTCTTGCGGACTTTCGGAAGGATGCGAAAGTCGGCAGGCACTGTCGTGAGACCGTCGACGATCGTCCGAAGGGTCTTCTCACTGATGGCTGTCTTGACCGGCTGAAAGGAGTAGTCGGGCTGGAAGACAGCGGTGGAACCGACAAAGGCCTTCTGGTTGGCCTTCACATCGGTGACGATCCCCTTCTTCATCTCGGCAAGGGCTGTCTCCAGATGACCTTGGGACTTCTTCCAACTGGCGTCGAAATCCTCCTGGGTGAGCGTGCCAAGCTGCTTTGCGCGCTCCAGGAAAACCTCGCTTGGGCGCTTGTGGGCACGGATGACCTTATAGAGATCAGGCTGGGTGAAGAGCGGCTCGTCCCCTTCATTGTGGCCATAGCGGCGGTAGCAGACGATATCGATAACGATGTCCCGGCCGAACTCCTGGCGGTAGGCGATCGCGATGCGGGCCGCCTCGGCAACGGCGATCGGGTCGTCGCCGTTGACATGGAAAACGGGCGCCTCGACAGTCTTCGCAATCTCGGTGCAGTAGAGCGAAGAACGCGAATCCTTCGGAAGCGTAGTGAAGCCGATCTGATTGTTCACGATCAGGTGTATCGCGCCTCCCACTTTGTAACCTTCCAGTTGGGAGAGGTTGAAGCACTCTGCGACGATGCCCTGGCCTGGGAAGGCAGCATCGCCGTGAATCAGGATCGGGACGACTTTCCGACGGTCGATCGTGTCATCGAGAATGCGCTGACGTGCGCGTGCCTTGCCAAGGACGACGGGATTCACCGCCTCCAGATGACTGGGGTTGGCGGCGAGATAGACCTCAACCTCCTGGCCCTGCTCGTTGCGGCGAGTCGTCTGGTAACCGAGGTGGTACTTCACGTCGCCGCTGGCCTCGCCGAGATCGGGATCGTACTTATCGCTGAATTCGTTGAAGAGGATCTCGAAGGGTTTCTTGAGGAAATTCGTCAGGATATTCAGGCGGCCGCGGTGGGCCATGCCAAGAACGATCTCCTTCACACCGGCCCCTGGGGACCGGAAGAGGATCTCTGAGAGGGCCACCATCATCGACTCGCCACCCTCGAGCGAGAAGCGCTTGCTCCCGACATAGGTGGTGTGGATGAAGTGCTCGAAGCTCTCCGCCTTGTGGAGTGTGCGTAGGATCCTGTAGTGGGGGGTTTCCGTGTCGGCCTTCCCTGCACGAGCCTCGACCCGCTCGCGGATCCAGTGGCGGATACGGGGATTCTGAATGTGCATGTACTCCACACCGAGGGTGTCACAGTAGATAGTCTTCATCTCCTCGATGATGTCGCGTAACTTCATCGGAACTCCGTCGCGGAAGGAACGGGAGCAGACCGTGATATCCAGATCAGCCTCAGTGAGTCCGAATTCCTTCAGCTCCAGCAGTGGCTGGTAAGGAACCTCATCCACGAGAGGGTTGAGACGCGAGGCCGTGTGACCAAGCGTCCGGTAGGTGTAAATCAGCGCCTCGACACGGCTCTGAAGGGAGGTTTCACGAGCAACTACCTCTGTCGTTGTTGTTGTGGAAGACTGCGTGGAAGAGGTGGAAACGACTGCGCCGATTGGCTTAGCAGGTGTTTTCTGATAGCGCGCGTAGCCAAGTTCAAACCCCTCGAAGAAGGAGGCCCAGTCAGGCGATACGGAGACTGCGTCCCTCTGCCATTTTTCGTAATTTTCATCGATGGCCGCCTCGTTCCAGCGGGCCGTGAAGGATGTGCTCATGAAGATGTGAAAAGTCGTGTCATCCGTGGCTGAAGCTGGATTTTCCCAGCAAGGACACAGAAATCCTATTCTTTAACAGATAAGTGGAGAGGAGCAAGCTGGCAATGTCGGCGGCCCGAGCATTCTTGCACCGCCGGCTCGTAGTAGTTAGATTTCTAATCTTCCTAGCCTCCGCATGATCTCTGTCCAAGGACTCACTAAAAACTACGGCGCGACCGATGCCGTCCGGGATCTCTCTTTCTCGGTAGATCGAGGCGAGGTGGTCGGCTTCCTGGGGCCTAACGGCGCAGGCAAGAGCACGACGATGAAAATCCTGAGCGGATATCTCCCAGCAGATGCGGGCGAGGTGAGGATCGCGGGGTTCGACATCCTGAGCCAGTCGCTCAAGGCACGCTCCCGGATCGGCTACCTTCCAGAAAACGTCCCTCTCTATCCCGAGATGCGCGTCGGAGAATACCTCCGCTACCGAGCCGCCCTGAAAGGAGTCCGCTCCCGCCGCATCACCGAAAAGGTTGAGGATGCCCTGGAGCTCTGCAGCATCAGTCATGTTCGCAATCAGCTCATCGGCACTCTCTCCAAGGGATACCGCCAGCGCGTCGGACTTGCTGATGCGCTGGTGAATGAACCCGACATTCTGATCCTCGACGAACCGACCATAGGCCTCGACCCGGGGCAGATCCGTGAAGTCAGGGAACTCATCAAGGGATTGGCTAAGCGGCATACAATCCTGCTTTCCAGCCATATCCTGAGCGAGGTGGAGATGACCTGTTCCCGCGTCCTGATCATTAACAAGGGGCAGATCGTCGCGACCGGCACGCCCGCAGAATTACGGGAACGCTCCGGCATTACTCTCTCGGGCTCGGTGAGAATGGAAATCCAGACCGCCGATCGGGCCAACTCGGAGGCCGTGCTCGCGATCCTGCAATCCCTGGAAGAAGTCGCCTCGGCATCCCTTGCAGAAGGCATCCCATCCTCCACCACCTCTACCTCTAGTTGGACCCGTTACGAGATTATCCCATCTTTATCTTCATCCTCCTCTGGGGACCCGCGCCCCGCACTCTTCGAGGAGGCTGTGCGTAGAGGCTGGAAGCTCAGGGAACTATCGGCGCACGAATCATCCCTCGAAGAGATCTTTACTTCGTTCGTCGACCGAATCCCCGGCACGCCTAAGGGAAAAACGCCAACCAAGGAGCTAACCAAGCTATGAGAATTTTTTGGATCCTCTGGAAACGGGAGGTGGCCTCGGCCTTCCAGACACCCATGGCCTGGGTGATCCTCTTTTTCCTGCTATTGGTCACGGGCTTCAATTTCTATGCCGGTGTCTCCGTCCTGAATCATGGACCAACGGAAGTGACCGTGGTGGAGTCCTTCTTCAATACGGTCTTTTTCTGGTTCTCCTTCCTGCTGCTTTTTCCGCTACTCACGATGCGCCTCTACTCGGAGGAATACCGCAGCGGCACCATCGAACCTCTCATGACGGCTCCAGTGCGTGACACTCAGGTGGTGCTCGCCAAGTTCTTGGGAGTCCTCTTTCTCTACGCGTTCCTCTGGATGCCGACGGGTCTCTACTTTCTGATCTTCTGGTGGCAGACCCATCTCACGTCGGCTGGTGCCATTGGAGCCTTTGTCGGTTCCTATCTGTTGCTTCTCCTCATGGGGATGTTCTATCTCTCACTCGGCTGCTTCTGTTCCTCGCTCACGCGCCACCAGATCACCGCAGCGGTGATCACCTTCGCCGTGATTGCGCTCTTTTTTCTGACAGGACTCCTCTCCTTCCTGGCGGGCCATGTCGATCCGATGATGCAAGGGATCACGATCACCTTCTCCCCGATCGATCAGATGACCCAGTTCTCCCGCGGGATCTTCGACACAAGGCCGGTGGTCTGGTACCTCGTGATGACAGGGCTCTTTCTCTTCCTGACACTCCAGAGCTTCCAAGCCCGCCGCTGGCGCTCCTGATCCCCTATTCTTTTCGCCCCTCGCATCATGGCATCCCAAGACAGAAAGCCCTCCCACCTGCGCAGTGTCCGCCTCCGTGTCATGCTGCAGATCGCCGCGGCACTGATCGTGGCGGGCAGCATCGTCGGATGGTCTCTCAACCACTACCGCCGCTACGATTTCAGTCGATCCCACAAGTACGAGCTCTCCAGTCAGTCCAAGGAGATAATGTGGTTCCTGAAAGCACCGGTGCGGGTCATTATCTATTTCTCACCTAGCTCCGCCTCCCCCGGCGCCGAACTCTATGGCGACATCACGGCGCTCCTGCGGGAGTTCCAGTTCTACGCGCACTGCTATCGTGACCTCACCGTCGAGCGTATCGATCCGCTGAGAAACCCCGCACGCGCTCACGAACTACAAGCCCGCTACAAGTTCTCCGGCGGAGAGAATGTTATCATCGTGGAATATAATGGGCGCTCGACCATCATTCCCGCGCCGGAGATGGGGGAATACGACACAGCCCCGACCCAGTACGGAGACCGCCCCCGATTAGTGGCCTTTCGTGGAGAGCAGATTCTCACCTCTGCGCTGATTGCCCTGATCGAACCCTCATCAAACAAGAAAGCCTACTTCCTCCAGGGTCACGGCGAGGGCCTCCCCGGCGTTCCTCCCCTCCAATTGGTGGGACAGAACCTGAAGCGGCAGAACATCATGGTTGCCCCGCTGAACCTTGCGGAGAAAGCCTCCGTGCCCAAGGATGCGGCGCTGGTAGTCATTGACGGGGCTCATTTCGATCCCTCACCGGACGAGATGGCGGCACTGAAATCGTATTGGAAGGCGGAGGGGCACCTCATGATCCTGCTGGATCCGACCGGGGAAACGCCTGAATTGGATGCCTTCCTTGCCGAATCGGGCAACATCATCGCGCGCAACGACCGCGTCCTGCGCCTAGTCAATCTTGGCGGAGCGATGGGCATTCTGCGGGATGTGACCGGCGAGTTCTTTGCAGGCTCCGAGATCACCTCTCACCTTGTGGGGATGAACATCCTTATGACTGGAAACACCCGTTCCCTCGCGATCAACGACCAGCGGGACAAGCTGCTCCCCAAGGCGATTCAATCAACCAACACAGAGTCAACCACCACAACCGTAGCATCGAACACCCCGGTGACATCGGCCGTCCAAGGCAGTACTCGACCACTCATCCGGGCCATCCATGGATTCCAAGGCTGCTCCAATTACGCGAACGCCGATAACAAAGGGATCAACTTCGACCCTGCCCGGGACGCCTTTTTCCCAGTCGTCATTGCTGCCATGACCGATCTCGGTGGCGTGCATGACGACCGATTGGCCCTGGGGGCGTCGCGTATGGTCGTCGTCGGCAACAGTGAGTTCCTCAAGGACAAGTACCTTGCCGAAACGGGCCTCGATTTCTTTTCCAGCGCGATGAATACCCTCATCGACCGCACCCGACTCGCCGGCACCACGCCCAAGACCAAGGAGTTCTTCACGCTGAATCTCGATGAACAACAGATCCGCTTTCTGGCTCTCTGGACCATGCTGGCAATCCCCATGGCCGCGGCACTTCTTGGCATCATCGTCCTCTGGAGGAGGCACTCGTGAGCTGGAAAGGAACGCTGGCCCTTCTGTTCCTGGCGGCTTCAGCCCTGATCATTCTGTTTTTTTCCGGGCGATCGCACACCCGTTCTGCCACGGAGCCGCTGCTGAACCTCCGTCCAGTAGATGTCACGAAGATCACTATCCGGGAGGGTGGAGGGGAGATCGTGCTGAATAAGCAAAACGGAACTTGGATGGTCGGATTAGGGTCTCTCTCCAGTGCCGGTTCTGACCGGGCCAATGCACGCTTGATCCGTTCACTGCTTGAGGTGGCGGCTGGGATTACTCCTCTCGACATCCTAAAACCCTCTGATCTGAAGGGAAATGTGACCATGAAATCACTCGATCTCAAGATGCCGAAGCGCGCGCTGACATTTTTCGACGGAATGGATGGAACAAGCAGAACACTTGCACTCGGTATTGAGGGTGCCTCAAAAGATCAGATCTACGCCCGATTGAATGGAGGCAAAACGGTTTATCTGATTCCTTCGGATGTTGTGGAAACGGCCTTCCGACCTGTGGAGGAATTCCGGGATCCTCGCCTGACCTCCCTTGATCCCGACCTCCTGGAGTCAATCAACTACACCAAGGGATCGGCTTTTCAGCGCATCTCCCTACAAAAAGGGGATTCTGGTTGGAATCTCACGAGCCCCATGACCTCTCGGGGTAACGGCAATGCCGTGGTCGACTGGGCGACAAGTCTCGTATCGTCCAAGGTCGATCATTGGATACCCGCAGGAACAGATCCCGTTAACTCTGGGATGGACTCGTCGGCTATTGTCATCTCGGCACATGAATCAGGAAGCAAATCGCCGGTGACGATCACTATCGGATCAGCCGTTGCAGGATCCCCGGAGAGTCATTATGTGAGCTGCAGCGACAGACCAGGAATCTGCATTGTTCCCGGATTGGCAAGGTTTCTTGAAGTCACTCCCTCGACGCTCCGGTCAAGACAGCCAAAGCCGTTGCGCCTGGATGCCGTGGATAAAATTGAGATCAGGATTCATCCCCAGGAACAAACAAACAACCAGGAAACGATGGTCATTCTTTCGCGTAAAAAGGGAAGCGATGATTGGGAAATTACCGGTAGTGGCACAGGAACTCTTGCGGCGGTAGAAGTCAGCACTTGGTTTGAAAAGCTGCAATCACTGACCGCCAGCACCTTCGAACCGTCAACACCCGAGAAGTTGGAAAGCGCCGGATTGACACATCCCACCGTTATCCGCTTCATCGCCCATCTTTCGGAAAATACCGCCGAGGAAGCAGCCGGCGACCTGATCCTGGCGGAGTATGCCTTTGGGACGCCCCGGAATGGTGTCGTTTCATTCCGCGAGGGAACCTCCTCGGATCTCATGATCGTCCCGGAAAGTGCCCTGGAGTTGACGAAGGGCCCAATGCAAAATCCGTAAGCCAGGGCCCCTTCCCTCACGCCTTTTTTCTTCAGCCTTTAGCCTTTAGCCTTTAGCCTTTCGACTCCATGACTTCCACCGAGATCCGCCGTTCGTTCCTCGATTTCTTCCGCTGCAAGGAGCACACCATCGTCCCTTCCTCCAGCCTCCTGCCCGACTCCCCTAACCTTCTCTTCACGAACGCCGGGATGAACCAGTTCGTGCCGATCTTTCTTGGCACAACGCCCTGTTCCTATTCCCCTGCGCGTGCCGCCGACACCCAGAAGTGCATCCGAGCCGGAGGCAAGCACAACGACCTCGAGGATGTCGGGCTCGACACCTACCACCACACCTTTTTCGAGATGCTGGGAAACTGGTCCTTCGTCGATTACTTCAAGAAAGAGGCTATCACCTGGGCATGGGAGCTGCTCGTCGAGCGCTGGAAATTCCCCGCCGAGCGTCTCTATGCAACGGTCTACAGCCCAGCTGAAGGCGATCCGGCATCCTTCGATGCCGAGGCCCACGCACTCTGGTCAGAATTTTTCCTCTCCAAGGGACTCGATCCTGCGATCCATGTCGTTCCCGGCAACCGGAAGGATAATTTCTGGATGATGGGTGAGACTGGGCCTTGCGGCCCGTGTTCGGAGCTACATATCGACCTGACTCCGGCTGGCGACACCAAGGGAGCCCTCGTCAACAAAGGTAGCGCCGAGTGCATCGAGATTTGGAACCTGGTCTTCATCCAATTCAATGCCAACCCCGACGGTTCTTTCGTTCCCCTTCCCGCATACCATGTCGATACCGGAATGGGCTTCGAGAGGGTCTGCTCGGTGATCCAATGTACAAAGGGGTTCACAGAATTCAGCAATGTCGTGATCTCCAACTACGAGACTGATCTCTTCCGCCCGATCTTCGAAGCGATCGGCACCCTCTGCGGCAGGAAGTACGGCTCGACCCTTCCTCAACCCTCGGGCGATGGAGCCATGATTCCCGTCACGGATCAGGAGAAGGATGACATTGCCTTCCGTGTCATTGCCGATCACCTGCGCACACTCGGGTTCGCGATCGCCGACAACATCCAGCCCGGCAATGCCGAACGTCACTACGTCCTCCGCCGCATCCTCCGTCGCGCCGTCCGCTACGGCCGCACACTCGGCTTCAACGGCCCATTTCTCGATAAACTCACCCCGGTCCTGGCATCCCTCATGGGAGATGCCTTTCCGGAGCTGCGCGCCAAGGAATCCCTCATCACCGAGACGCTGAAGCGGGAGGAAGAGGCCTTTCACAAGACCCTGGACAAGGGACTAACACTCTTCGAGGCCGAGGCAACGAAGGGGAAGGAGATCTCCGGCGAGGTGGCTTTCCGCCTCTATGACGAGCAGGGATTCCCACTCGACCTCACCGAACTCCTTGCTCGCGAGCGCGGACTCTCCGTCGATCATGCAGGCTTCGAGATCCTCATGCAGCAGCAACGCGCACGCGCGCGTGCAGCCCAGAAAAAGGAAATCATCAGCGTCTCCTCGCTTGAGACGACATCACCCACGGCCTTCACGGGATTCGATTCAGCAGAGACCGAGGCCACGGTATTGGAGATCGTCCGTATCAAGGACCGGACTGCCGTCATCCTCGATCGCTCCGTCTGCTATGCCGAAATGGGAGGACAGCTTGGAGACACCGGATCGCTTACAGCCGGTGGCTCCCTATGGCGCGTCACCGACACTCAGAAGAATGGTCCCACATGGCTCCATTTCTTGGAGCTAAGCGAAGGGGAGGAATCCCCCCTGCTAGGAGCGAACGTCATTCTCTCCATCGAGCATCCGCGGCGTGCCTCCATCCAGCGTCACCATACTGTCACCCATCTCCTTCATTGGGCTCTGCGGGAGACTCTCGGCGAGACGGTTTCCCAAAAAGGTTCCTTCGTAGGAGCCGAGAAGCTCACCTTTGACTTTTCAAGCGGTGCCTTGACACCCGACCAGATCTCCAACGTTGAACGCCTTGTCAACGAGCGCATCCTCGAGAATTCCTCGGTGAGCTGGCAAGAGTTGCCTTATGCCGAGGTGAAGGGACAACCCGGCATCCTCCAGTTCTTCGGCGATAAGTACGGTGATATCGTCCGTGTCGTTCAGATCGGAGGAATACCCGGATCGCTTGATGGCTACTCGATGGAACTCTGCGGCGGAACCCATGTCCGCGGAACCGGCGAGATCGGTCTTTTCCGGATCCTAAGCGAAGCAGCAGTGGCGGCGGGAATCCGTCGCATCGAAGCAGTTGCTGGCCATGAGGCCCGGAGCGCTTCGAAGAGTGATGCCGAGCGTCTCCAGAGTTTGGCATCACGTCTTGGATCCCCTCTTGCCGAAGTGGAGAAGAAGCTCGAGGTAACACTAGCACGTCAGAAGGTACTGGAAAAGGAGTTGGAGGCCTTCCGTCAGCGCGAAGCCGCCGGACTTGCCAAGGATCTGATCGGCAAAGCCACCGCAGGTCCGGTTCCCTCGATCGTGGAGGAAGTTCCGGGAGCCGACGGCAATGCTTTGCAGGCCGTGGTCGACGCCTTGAAAGGCTCCTTCGATGGAGTCATCTTCCTGGCAGGTATCACCGAGGGTTCAGTCTCACTCGTTGCCTCTGTAAGCAAAGCCCATCAGTCCAGCCTTCCCGCAGGCAAATTAATATCTGCGATCGCACCCCTTGTCGGCGGAAAAGGTGGAGGCAAGCCAGACAGCGCCCGAGGCGGCGGTCGCGATATCTCAGGTATTCCCGCAGCTCTGTCTAAGGCCAGGGAACTGATCGCGGCAGGGAAGATCTGATTTAGAATCAGAACATTCACAGGGATGAAAGGGATGAAGGAGATCCCGCAGAGGCACAGCCGTAACGGATGAGAAGCGACGGCCGGGGAAGCAATCGCGGAAATGTTTCTTCCTACTTCTTCAGCCCCAGCGCATGGTATAGGCCGATGACTAATTGCATCATGTTGGTCAGCCCCGCAGGCGGCTTTCGTTGGCCGTAGCTGTTATCACCCCAAGTCACGAGTGTCCCATTAGTCGTCACGGCAAAGACCGTATTTCCACCTGAGGCGATCTGAGTCACTCCGGATAGACCCGCCGGGACATTCGTCTGGCCCGCGTTATTCCAGCCCCAGACGACCACGGTGCCGTTACCCTTGAGTGCCACCGTATGGCTGAGTCCGG
>CAIOJL010000039.1 GCA_903858595.1 uncultured Spartobacteria bacterium
GCTGGCCACGATCCGTCGTCTAGAGGAATTAGTGGGATCAGAATTCCCCGAAGAATCGGTGCCAACAACACGGACGCTAGCCCCGCCTGCGGAAACCCCTTCCCAGCCGAAACGATAGGTTGCCTCAAACGGATCGATCGCGGCAAAGGGAACGCTCGCTACGGGCGTGAGGCCGGCATCCCAAGCTGCATAGGGATCAAAAGGAGAATTGGGATCCGTTGGGGCGGCCTGGAGGGAAACTCCGCACTTGCCCGCGACAAGGAGAAGTAGAACGAGGCCTACGAGGATCCCTTGGAGGATGAAAGCAGGGGGGTGGCGGCGTTGGAAGGGATCCATCCTTGGAGGGCACCAGATCTAGTACCCGTAGAAACATACCACCACGCTCCGTTCCGGGATAGGATGCTGATGAGGGTTCCGGGTTCGATGGTTCCTGATTCCGTAGCACTGTCGGCAGGGGTGGCCCTCAGCGTGACCGCCTCCTTTGCAGTAAGGACTGCTTGATGACGCGCCGTGCGGCGTTGATCCGCCATGGTGCCGAGGACGGAGGTACCGTGCCCGACAAAGATCAAGATCAGTGGCAGCATGATCAGTTCTTTCTTCCGGCTAGCTTGGAAAAGAAGAACGATCAGACCAAGCGCCCCGATCCAGCCGATCACCGCACCCGTCACGATTAAGGTCTCGGGGTGGATGGACTGCATAGTACGCTCCCTCCATCCGGTCGGCACGGGAATGCCGAGCGATCCAAGGGTCTTGGCAAGCTCCATGCGTGCTGGTGCCAGAGCGGGATCCAGGAGCAGGGCCCGGCGGAAGGAAAGCGAAGCAGCAACCGCGTCACCTGTCTGCATTTCGGCCAGGCCCCGATTGTACCAGATCTCAGCCGATCCCGAGGTCTTGAACTCCGGATAGGTCAGCAGCGTCTTGTAGGTGGAGAGGGCCTCATCTGCATGACCAGAGGCAAGGTTAGCATTGGCTGAGGCGAAATCCTCCGATAGTCCGGCATGCAGAGAAACCACTACAGGCACTGCCAAGAGAAGACTAACTGTAAAGATTCGGGGAAAAATGCGTTTTATCACGGGGCTTTGGTGGTGGTGAGTTCCAACGATTCCAGAAGTTTCCTGTGCTCGATCGCCGGAAGAGGAAGCAAACCGCCGGAGCCGTACTTCAGCAGATCACGGCGCTCTGTCAGTCCCGAGATCAAGGCATCCCGTTTTTCCGAAGGGGGAAGCACCAGTTTCGCATACTCGAGAGCAGCCTCATAGGAGGATCCCGCATCGACGGTTCCCCCAGTAAGAAGTGAGCGGAGTTCGGTGATATGTTTTCGACGACGGGAGGCGATCGTGCCTCCTTGGGATTGGATTTTCCAATAGGCAAGGATCCCGGCCAACGCCGCTGTGGCAACAAGCATGGCAAGGGTCGCGATCAGGAATTCGCTCCGTTGCATCGGAGTGGTCCAGGAACGCAGTGTTATTCCTGATAGCGGCTGACCTTCCTTCAACGGTGCATTCTTAGCGAGTTTCTGCCCGGAGGAAGGAATGGGGGTTGGCGATGATGTCGCAGCACCAGAGACAGCTGGAGAGGGACCCCCAGGAGAGGCTACCAACGGAAGCGGCGTGGAGGTCAGGGAGACGTACTTTGCGGTAATAGGATCGAAATAGGAGAACTCGCATCCCGGCGACTCTTTCTGCGGTTGCTGGGCGATGAGCGTAAAATCGAATGACTTCACCCCCGTATAGGAGAGCTCGTCGGAGCTGTCGAATTTGTCACTCGGCGGATAGCTCCTCCAACCCTCGCTCTGGGTCAGGACGGGTGCACCCATACCCTTGAAATTCCCACGCCCCCCGATTTTCACGACAAGATTGGCAGGATCACCCGCGGTGGGATGGGGGTTGCTGACGATCGAGTCGATGTCGAACTGGCCCACCGCTCCGGCGAAAGATTCGGGCCGGCCTTCTTTCGGCAAAGGAAGAACCTCGAGATGCAGGCCGGATGTCTTGACGGTCACCTGCTTCTGCTGGCTGAGCCCCGCCTGACCTCCCATCAACTGCCGAAAGACGGGATCATCAAATCCGGGAGGCAGCGCGCCAGGCATCTCGATCTCGCAGTCGAGCTTGGCAGGGGCGACATCCAGTGAACCGGGCTTCACTGCGGAGAGAAGGGAATGGAAGGTCAGGACATTGTACGTGATCCCATCACGATCCTCGCGGGTTTGCTTCGGGTCGGGGAAACGCTCGACAAGAATTCCCTCGCATCCGAAGTCGACCCGTCCACGCACCTGCACAGGATATCGGGCATCGAAATAGTAGCGGATCTCGACGGGCGTCATCTCGCCCGCATAGAGCGTCTTCTTGGGGCAGTTGATCTCGCCGAAGGCAAGATGTCCCTCGTCAGGACGCTGCTGAGCGGGACGAGCCCGCTGCTGCTGGAATCCAGGCATCGGAATCCCCGGAGGCTGGATCCCTTGGCTGGACTGGGGTGGCCCGGCGGATGGATCGACAGACTGGGCCTTGGCGTCATCGACCTTGAAAGAAAGCTCCGGAGTCCGGAACTGCCGTCCATCGGCCGTTATCGAGGCGCCGGGGATAATGAAGCTGCCCGTGCGGAGGGGCATCACAATGTAGCTGTAAACGACGGAGGAAGAGACCTTGAAGTTCACCATCTGGAACTGGGTCGATTGACCCGTGAGACGGATCTGGAGACCGTCTGCCTGAATCTGCTGGGGCACATCGGCCTGCTGAGCTCCGGAGACCTTGATCTGCAGCTCCGCCATTTCCCCCTGACTAATCTGTGGACGTGAAAGCTCGGCACTCACCGAGACATCCGCCGCATTAAGCCGTAACGGCAGGAGCCATCCCGTGAGGAGCAGCACGGCCACCGCCATACGTTTTGTAATTCCTGAAAGCTTCATGGGCGGTTGCATGCTACCAATCGCACAGCGGTTGTTCCACCGCGCGATTTTGCTGGTTGCTCAACTGGTGAGCCTCCTCGTCCTGCACCGAGCGAAGAAGGGCACGAGCCTGATTGGGGCTCATCTTGCCATCCTTCCCTTCTTCAGCGGCCGCAGCCTCAACAGCTTGCTTCTCCTGCTCAGTTTTTTTCTGCTCCTGTGGGGAAGATCCCTTTGCATCATTGGCGCCCTGCTCTTTCCCGGGAGAGGGAGCGGGGGTAGGAGTCGGTTGAGCCCCATGCCCAGCCTGCTTCTCATCACCGGGTTGTTGGGACTGGCCAGGCTGTTGATGAGAGGAAGGAGTAGGCGTAGGCGTGGGCTGACCTTGCTCTTTCTGCTGATCCTTTCCTCCTTTGGACTGATCATTCTTCTGCTGTTGATCTTTCTGATCCTGACCTTGGCCTTGGCCTTGGTCGTTCTTGGAGTTCTTAGGGTTATTGGAGTCTTTTGAGTCCTGGGGCTTGTTCTGATCGTTGTTTTTTTGATCCTGATTCTGCTGATCCTTCTTATCGTCTTTACCGTCCCCTTTGGACTGATCGCTCTTCTGATCTTTTTGGTCCTTGTTATCTTTTTGATCTTTTTTATCGCCCTGACCTCCCCCTCCACCCTGCGATTGGTCGCTCTTGCTCTTATCCTTGTCCTTATCCTGATCCTTCTGGTCTTTTTTATCTTTGTCGTTTTTCTTGTCCTGCTGCTTCGGCGGAGGTTGCTGCCGGTTCAGATCGGCGATCAGTTTACGGACGATGTCGCGGTTTTCTTTGGCCTTAGCATCAGAGGAGTGATCCTTCAGTACGGTCTCGTAATGCTGCAGGGCGTTGTTCCAGTCGGAGAGCTTAGCCTCTTTTCCTTCGACGCTCTCACCGGAACGGACAAGTGAATTCGCGAGATTGTAGGTCGCGGCATCCCGGATCTTCGGATCTGTGGAAGTCATCGCGGCTGAGAAATACTCGGCAGCCTTCTTGAAATCACCTGCCTTGTAGGCGGCGGCTCCAGCGTCGAAACGGATCTCAGGGGTCGTTGCTCCTGATTGCAGGCGTTGTTCGAAATCCTTGAGTGCCCCCTGGTAGTTGCCCTGCTGATAGTCACTGATACCCGATGAGGCGGCCTCGAGAGTTGTGCTTCCCTGCAGGAAAAGGCCCAGCATCATGAGAACTCCGAGCATCGGAATCGCTTTCTGCCTGCGACCTTCGCCAAGAATGGACCAGAGGGAGAGTAAGAACAGGGCCACTCCAACCGGCCAGGCATAACGCTCGATTGGCTTGTGGGCGCTCAGCACGCCCGTCTCCTGTTGGTCCATGGGGACGATCCCTTTCTCGTAGA
This sequence comes from uncultured Spartobacteria bacterium, assembly GCA_903858595.1. Lineage (GTDB taxonomy): Bacteria > Verrucomicrobiota > Verrucomicrobiia > Chthoniobacterales > UBA6821 > UBA6821. Next base: position 4,265 of record CAIOJL010000039.1, read on the forward strand.
TGATCGAGGCGGCATCCTGACCATAGGGGAGATAAAAACCTCCTGTCTCCTTCGCGATCTCCGTGAGCCGCGGCGCATCCAGCTTGGAATTCACAGGGCGCCCGTTCTCATCCCTAACAAAATCATTCCGTCCCTTCTCCGTCTTGATCGGGATCAGCGATCCCGCAGCCGAACCGAATCCGATCGTGAAGATCCGGACACCCGCGGCCTCCGCTTCCTTGGCTGCTTCGACACCGCTCTCATCCAGCTCCTCTCCATCCGTCATCAGCACGAGTGCCCGGCTCATCGTCTCTCCCTTACCGAAGGCGGCGATCGCGAGCCTGATCGCCGAAGCGATGTCGGTGCCTCCCTTCGGGATCGTGTTCGTATCGAGATCGTCGATGGAGGTCAGGACAGCACCCTTATCCAGGGTTAGGGGGGCCTGAAGAAAGGAAGTTCCCGCAAAGGCAATCAGTCCCACCCGATCACCCCTTAGCAAGTTGAGCAGATCCTGCGAGATCAGCTTGGCTCTTCCAAGTCGGGTCGGAGCCGTGTCCGTGGAGAGCATGCTGCGGGAGGTGTCGATCGCGATGATGACGTCGCGGCCGCGGGATTTGATCTCCTGATCGATGGATCCGTAGCGCGGCTTTGCCAATCCCGTGATCGCACAGGCGATCGCAAGAAGCAGCGAGGCGATCCGGAGGTTGCGCTTGAAGAGACTCACTTGGCCGGCAAGCGACTGCTGCAAACGAGGCGCCAAGATTCTGGCTAGCAGGGCCTCCCTCTTGCGACCCGCATCAATGAAAACCCATAGCATGGGAGCCAGCAGCAGGAAGGCCCAGAACCATTCGGGTGATGCGAACGTCAACCTGTCATCGAGTGCTGTCAGAAGAAAAGGATACATGCGAAGGGATGATAATGCGCGCGTTAGGGCAGGCGGCGCCAGAGGGTCTGAGAGAGAACGGCCTCAACGATCAGAAGGCAGGCGGCGATCAGAAGGAAAAGCGTGAAGTAATCGTGGTAGTCGGAGCTCTTCTCGACCTGGACCTTGGTCTTTTCCATGCGATCAATCTCGCGGAAAGTACGTCCCATCGAATCCGTATCCGCCGCTCGAAAATATTTCCCCTCCCCGATCCTCGCGATCTGGTCGAGCAGCTTCTCGTCAAAGTCGAAGATCACCTCACTGTAAACCGACTTGCCCATCATATCCTTGCCGACAGGGACGGGAACAGGCCCGGTGCTTCCCGCCCCGATCGAATAGATCTTAATGCCCAGCGCCTTGGCGGCTTCCGCGGCCGTAAGAGGCTGCACCTTCCCTGCGTTGTTAGCGCCGTCGGTCAGCAGCACGATGATTCTCGTCTTCGCATCGCGGTCTTTCAGCCTGTTCGCTGCGGAGGCGAGAGCCGAACCGATCGCGGTGCCATCCTCTACCAGACCGAGTTGGATGCGGTCGAGATTGGTGATCAGCCAATCGTGATCAAGCGTCAGCGGACTCACGAGATAGGGTCTCCCAGCAAAGGCGATGATACCGATGCGGTCGTTGGGTCTTGCCTCGATGAATTCGCGTGTGACTTTTTTGACCACGTCGAGGCGGTTAACTCTTGAAGATCCGATCGTGTAATCCTCCGCCGTCATCGATCCCGAAACATCCAGAACCAGCATGATGTCGACGCCGCTTGCGGTGATATGTTCGAGCGTATGGCCGATCTGCGGCCTGGCGAGCGCCACGATGAGACAGGCCATCGCGCCGTAGACCAACGAAGAAATAACGGCTCCGGCTCTGGAGCGGCGTTTTTTTCCAACGGCGATCACAAGCTTAGTGGAGGAAAAGAGGATTCCGGGTGTCCCGCCCAACTTACCGCGTAGCAGTGCCAGTAAAGGAAGGGCCAGCAGTCCCAGCAGCAGCCAGGGATGCGCAAAGGAAAAAAACGTTGCCGAGGCCAGAATCATGGGAGCCATCATGCGGCTGGGGGAGCTGTAGCCTCCGGGTTAGTCTTGTTAACGGGTTGCTCACCGCTGCGGACAAAGGATTCTGCGGCTTCAATCAGGCTCAGCCGTTGCTCGGAAGTCGCCTCACCCTGGGCAAATTTCAGATAATCTGAGCGGTGCAGAAACTCCGCGAGAGCTTCCTGCTCGGCGGGGACAAAGCGGAGTGATCCTTGTAACGAGACAAGAAATTCCTCGGTAGTCTGGCGCGGCGCAGCAAGTCCCAGGGCCTCCCCCAGAAATCGACGCAGCACATCGGAGACCCCGACGCCGAAGTCATGATCACTCCCCTCCGAGACTCTTCCGCGCAGGCGTGTCAGGGCATCGAGAGCGGCCTCCCGGGGCGTGATCAACTTGGCCTTTCTGCGGCCTAAAAACCACCCGAGAGCCCCACCAATCAGCACGACGGCAAAAAATACACCAAGGATCAGCCAGACCGGTCCCGAAAAGAACGGGAGTGGACCCACGATATCATGGATAGGGGCCGGCGTAGGGCCGGCGGCTCCGGGTGCAAAGCTCAGGCCGGGAGTGGGAACTGGTGCTTGGGCCGCATTTGTCATGCCGCCATCCTCCTTCCGCGCCTGTCGAAGAAATTACGCAACACGGGCAGGTAATCCTTGTCAGTCCTCAGGGAAACCATGTCGATACCGCGGGAACCGAACATGCCGTTGAGCTCCTTGGTCCGTAGAGCGGAGAGCTCGGCATAATTGCGTGTGATCGCACGCCTTGAGGTGTCGACCTCGATCTGTTCGCCCGTTTCCGGATCCTCAAGAAGGATGACTCCAACATCGGGCAGCTCCTCTTCGGCCGGATCCACTATCGGAAGAGCCACCATGTCATGGCGCCTGGCAGAGACCGTCAGGGGACGGGTGAAGTCGCCTGTGAAGAAATCGGAAATCACGAACACAACCGCGCGGCGGGTGATCAGTTTATTCATGTACTCCAACGCACCTGCGAGATCGGTGCCGCGTCCCTTGGGTTCGAAATAAAGCATCTCTCGGATGAGCCTGAGAATATGGTGACGTCCTTTCTTGGGAGGGATGAAGAGCTCCACCCGGTCACTGAAAAGCAGTAGCCCGACCTTGTCGTTGTTGTGGATCGCACTGAAGGCCAGGATCGCCGCTACCTCGGCCGCAAGCTCACGCTTACTTTCCTGGACGCTACCAAAATTACCCGAGGCGCTGACATCGAGGACAATCATCACGGTCATCTCGCGCTCCTCGGTGAACTTCTTGATGTAGGGCTCCCCGGTGCGCGCCGTAACATTCCAGTCAATGGCACGGATCTCGTCTCCGGGCGAGTAGGGGCGAACCTCTTCGAAGTTCATGCCGCGTCCCTTGAAGACACTCTGGTACTGACCCGCGAAGGAGGACTCCACCAGTCGGCGCGTGCGCAACTCAAGTCGGCGGATCTTGCGTAGGATTTCCCGTGTGTCGTTCATCGGTGGAGTGGAGAAGCGGACTGACTGCAGTCAGGGCAGACCTCTGATCCCGGATCAGGGAACGGGCATACCCTCGAAGACGCGCTTCACGATCTCCTCGGAGGAAATGGACTCGGCCTCCGCCTCGTAGCTCATAGCCACGCGGTGGCGCAGCACCTCGGTGCCGATTGACTTGACGTCATGCGGGGTCACGTAGCCACGGCCGTTCAGGAAAGCATGAGCCTTCGCGGCGAGGGTGAGATAGATCGTCGCGCGCGGGGAGGCGCCGTAGCGGATCAGGCCGTCGAGCTTCAGGTTGTAATTGGCCGGCTCGCGCGTCGCCCAGACAAGGTCGACAATGTAATCCTTGACCCGGTCATCGACAAAGATGGCGTTCACCACATTGCGCGCCTCGAGGATCTGCTCGCGGGTGACAAGCGCGTCGACATGGGTCTTGGGCGAGGAGGTCGCCATCGCGTCGAGGATGGCACGCTCCTCACTGCGGGTCGGATAACCCACGACGACCTTCAGCATGAAACGGTCGAGCTGCGCCTCTGGAAGTGGATAGGTTCCCTCCTGCTCCAGCGGATTCTGCGTAGCAAGGACAAGGAAAGGATCGGGAAGCTTGAAGGTCTCGTCGCCGATCGTGACCTGACGCTCCTGCATCGCCTCGAGCAGCGCGCTCTGAACCTTGGCCGGGGCGCGGTTGATCTCGTCGGCCAGGATGAAGTTGGCGAAGACAGGGCCCTTGCGCGTCGTGAAGACTCCCTCGCGCGGATTATAGATCAAGGTACCCACCAGATCCGCAGGCAGAAGATCCGGGGTAAATTGAATGCGGGAGAAGTCGGCGTGGATACAGGAGGAGAGAGTGCGAACCGTCAGGGTCTTGGCAAGGCCCGGAACGCCCTCGAGCAGGACATGGCCATTGCCCAGGAGACCAATGATAAGGCTTCGGACAAGACCCTGTTGGCCGATGATCACGCGGCTCATCTCCTGAGTTAGGGGTTTGACCCAGGCACTAGCCTCCTGGACGCGGCGATCGAGTTCTTGGACGGATGGATTCATAAATCGGGGTTGATGGGACTGCTGCTTACTATTTGCTATTTGGAATTTTTGCTTTGTTGTTCACGATTTTAGCTCGGAGTTTTATCGGCAATATTTTTCAGACAAGCAGGAATCAAATGCGTTCAAAGATTTTTTCTTGAGAGCCTGTCTGAGCCTTCTCCGGACTTTATCAGTTCGCGCAGTTCGATCGCTCTCTTTCGTGCTTCCGGAAGACTTGACTGGGCGGAGAGCAAGGTGAAGTGACCCATCTTGCGGCCAGCTTTTGGTTCCCGCTTCCCATAGAGATGGAGGAAGAGTCCAGTTTCGCGCAGCAGGAGCTCCCAGTCGGGTTTGCCCGGCTGCCAGAGATCGCCCAGAAGATTCACCATCGCGCCCGGGGAGCGGAGCTCTATCGATCCCAGCGGCAGACCGCAGACCGCCCTGACATGCTGGGCGAACTGGCTGGTCAGTGTTGTCTCTAGCGAGTGGTGGCCTGAGTTGTGGGGGCGCGGAGCAAGTTCATTCACAATAAGGTCGCCGTTCTCCATCACAAAAAACTCGGCGGTGATTAGGCCGATGACGCCGAGCTTCACAGCGATCGCCGAGGTGATCTCCTGGGCTTTTACGAGCACGCCGGGATCCAATGGCGCAGGCACAGTCGTGACATCGAGGATGCCATTCCGGTGGACATTCGCCTGGACAGGGAAACAGAGCGTTTCCCCTCTGAGAGAACGCGAGCAGATCACAGATGCCTCGGAAGCAAAAGCGATTCGGTGTTCCATCACAGCCCGAGGTGCGGCCAGTTGCTTCCAGGCGCTTGCGGCATCATCACTCGGCTTGAGGGAAATCTGTCCCTTGCCATCGTAACCCAGGGCCGCAGTCTTCAGAATGCAGGGGGAATTCAGTTCTGAGAGGGCTGAGGCAAGCTCCTCCGCAGAATTGATGACCCGAAAGGGAGCCACGGGAAACCCGTTGTTCTGCAAGAACTCCTTCTCCAGCACGCGGTCCTGGCAGGTCTGCACGACCGAGGCGGAGGGCCTTACCGGAACGCGCGTCTCCAGAAACTCCAGCGCGCCGATCGGGATATTCTCGAACTCCACTGTCACGACATCGACCGCATCGGCAAAGCGGGCCAGTGCATCGAGATCGTCGAAAGCTGCGGTGATGGAGAGATCCACACAAGAGCAGGCGGGACCATCGGCAACCTCGTCCAAGACCGCCACGCGGTAGCCGAGACTCTTAGCCGCCATGGCGGACATCCGGCCCAGTTGGCCGCTTCCCAGGATGCCGATTGTCGTTCCGGGAAGAAAGACCGCCCCGCTAATGGGGGATTTGCCTTCCGAAGCCGCAGCGGCCTCGTTAGTGTTGTCACCTTCGATTTTGATCATGGATCGTCTTCTGTATCTGCTCGCTCTATCGGTTGTCACCCTTATCCGATTGCTCCCCATCACGGTCTGTTTCGTCTTGGGACAGGCAATCGGGCTTCTGGTGTGGATGATTCTGCCTCGCTATCGCCGTCTCTCCAAACAGAATCTCCAGATCGCCTTCGGTCCCTCACTGACCGACCAAGAAGCCTCTCGGATCACCCTGACTCATTTTCTCAATCTCGGGGCCAATATCGTCTGCTCGGTCAAGATTCCGGCCATGAGCATGAAGCAGCTCCGCTCCCGACTCAGCATGGAGAAGGAAGAGAACTGGATCGACTGGGTCATCGGGAAAAAGGCCGGCCAGCAAGGCACCGTAATCGCTCTCAGCCATTCGGGCAACTGGGAGATCAGCGCCCAGATCGGGGAATCCATCAAACCCCGCCCGGCGGGTTGCATTTATCAGGCGCTCCGCAACCCCCTCATGGATGATCTGGTTAACGGCGATCGCCGCAGCCGCGGGGTTGTCACCTTCGACCGCAAAAAAGAGATGCAGGCTGCCGTGACGATGCTTAAGGAGGGAGGTGCTGTCGGCGTCCTGACCGATCAGCACGCGGGGAATGCCGGGATCTGGATGCC
>CAIOJL010000040.1 GCA_903858595.1 uncultured Spartobacteria bacterium
AGGCTTCGCTTAAATCTTTTGCCGCTAATCGCGGCATGGTCGTCAAACTGAAGCTCTCATCCCTCAGCAGGTAATTTGTTGCTCTTCGAGCAAAGATCCGGATGGGGAGGGATTCGAACCCTCGTTACCGATAAAGGTAAACACGCTTTCCAAGCGTGCGCGATCGACCACTCTGCCACCCATCCTAGGAAGACGAAAAAACTAGGCTGGAACCAGCCCGGATGCAAGCCGCGAGACGGAAAGGGGATTCGTTCGACCCCTCAATAACTGGAAAAAGCGGGGAGGGATGGTGATCGAGCCCTCGTTACCGATCGACCCTTGGGCCGCCCCCCCTTGCTAACTTCTGAACTTCCGTAAGGGATGCCATGGAGGTGTCGCCCGGCGTGGTCATCGCGAGTGCTCCGTGAGCCGCCCCGAGGTTGACAGCTTGCTGAGGATCGCCGCTGGTGAGAAAGCCGTAGATCAACCCGGAGGCGAAGCTGTCACCGCCCCCAATCCGGTCCATGATCTCCAGATTCGGATAGTGGGTCGACTCGTAGAACTTACCGTCGGCCCAGCAGATGGCGCCCCAGTCATTGACCGTGGCGGTCTTCACACCACGCATGGTCGTGGCGACAACCTTGAAGTTAGGGAACACCTTCACGGCCTCACCGATCATTGACTTGAAGCTGCCGAGTTCAAGATTGGTGAGGTTGTGGTCGGCACCCTTCACCTCAAGTCCGAGGCAGGCGGTGAAATCTTCTTCGTTGCCGATCATGACATCGACGTTCTGAGCAATACGCTTGTTGACCTCCTGAGCCTTTTCCTTCCCGCCGATACCTTTCCAGAGGGAGGGACGGTAGTTTAGGTCGTAAGAGATAACTGCCCCGTGCCGATGCGCCGCCTCCGTCGCCTCGATGACAACATCGGCCGTACTCTCGCTGAGCGCAGCAAAGATGCCGCCGGTATGGAACCACCGGGCGCCGAGAGCACCAAAGATGTAATCCCAGTCAAAATCACCCCGCTTGATCTGCGAAGCAGCGGTGTTGCCACGGTCGGAAATGCCGACCGCGCCGCGCACACCGAAGCCACGCTCGGTGAAGTTCAATCCATTGCGGACGGCGCGACCGATGCCATCATAGGGCACCCACTTGAGCATCGAGGTATCGACTCCCCCCTGAAGGATCAGATCCTCCACCAAGCGGCCAACATCGTTGTCCGCAAAAGCGCTTAGAACGGCCGTGCGCAGGCCAAAGCAACGTCGGAGGCCGCGAGCCACATTGTACTCGCCTCCTCCCTCCCAGGCGCGGAAGGCGCGTGTCGTCTTGATACGTCCCTCACCCGGATCGAGGCGAAGCATGACTTCACCTAGGGAGATCTCATCATAGCGGCATTGGCCCGCAGGAATTAGTGAATCGAACAACTGCATCGTTTATTCTTTCTACACAAATACAGTTCGGCCTGTCGATAAGAGGCTGTGAAACTCGGTATAATCCACACGGTATTCCGCAGGACATTTTTTTTGAAACCATACCCAGGAAATCCGGGCTTCTTACTTGCTCATCAGGAGCCCTACGTTCATAAATGTTTCTCTTTCCCAACACAGGAAACCCATTTCTTACACACCGATGAGCGCCACCGCCACCACCGCAGAGCCAACAGTAGAAAACATTGCTCAGGCCATCCCGATGATCAATGTCCAGGTGGACGGCGAGTGGAAGCTGTTTCCCAAGGGGACCCGCCTCATCGAGGCTTGCATGAAGTCAGGCAGCTATGTGCCTCATTACTGCTACCATCCTGCTCTGAGTTCTCCCGGCAACTGCCGCATGTGCCTGATCGAGATGGGCACTCCGAAGATGGGCCCAGATCGCAAGCCGGAGCTTGGTGAGGATGGGCGGCCTCTTATCAACTGGAGCCCGAAGCCCGCCATCTGCTGCGCCCTCGAGGTCTCCGAAGGGCTCGGTGTCCGTACTAACTCACCGCTTGTCGAGGAGTGTCGTAAGGGTGTGATGGAGTTCCTCCTGATCAATCACCCGCTCGACTGCCCCATCTGTGACAAGGCCGGCGAGTGCCGTCTGCAGGAGTTCTCCGTGGAATACGGCAATGATAACTCCCGCTTCGAGGATGATAAGGTCAAGAAGCCGAAGCATGTCGACATAGGCGAGCGTATCGTTCTCGACGACGAACGCTGCATTCTCTGCTCCCGCTGCATCCGCTTCATGGACGAGGTAGCCAAGGATGACTGTCTGGGCTTTGTCGACCGCGGCGGCCATACCACGCTGACCGTCCATCCCGGCAAGCGTCTCGACAGTAACTACTCGCTCAACACCGTCGATATCTGCCCGGTCGGCGCGCTGACTTCCAAGGATTTCCGTTTCAAGATGCGCGTCTGGTTCCTCAAGGAGACCAAGACCATCGACACGAACTGCGGCACCGGCAGCAACATCCTGATCGGGAGCCGTGAGAACAAAGTCCACCGCATTACGCCACGTGAGAACGAGGCCGTGAATGCCTTCTGGCTGCCCGATTCCCATAGGTTGAATTATACCTACATCCACCGCGAGGATCGCCTCAAGGAGCCCCTTGTCAGCGGAGGATCCGTCCGCTGGAAGGATGCGATCACCGCTGCCGCCGAGTCGCTCAAGGGCCAGGCCGGTGCCTCGACCGCAATTATTGCCTCGGGCCGCATGACCAATGAGGAGCTTTTCCTGGCAAGCCGTCTCGCCAAGACCCTCGGAGCTGAGCTGGTCGACATCCGCCCACGTGCGCAGAAGGGCGATGGATTCCTTGTCTCCGATGATGGTAATCCGAACACCCGGGGTGCCCAGCTGCTCGGTGTGACCGGCTCCGCTTCGGGCTCCCGCCTACCCGAGATCGCGGCAGGCATCGCCTCCGGCAAGATCACCTCTCTCGTAGTACTAGGCGAGAACCCTCTTCATTGTGGCCTTAGCGAGATTGATCTGAGCAAGCTCTCCTCACTCGTGACGCTCGATATCCTGCCGAATGACGGGCTCAAATTCTCCAAGGTCGTCCTGCCCGGCAGTGCCTCCGCAGAAAAGCGCGGATCGATGGTGAATATCAACGGCCGGCTCCAGCGCCTCAACCGCGCCCTCACAGCGCCCGGCCATGCCCGCGACGATTGGGAAATTCTGAGCGACCTGCTCAAGGGTCTGGCAGCCGAAGGGGCCTCTTCACTTGAGGAACTTTTCCAGCAGATGGCAGCAGCCACGCCCGCACTTTCTGGTCTGAACTTCGGCAAGATTGGCGACCTCGGCGTCAACCTGAAGGCCTGATTCATTCGGATTATGGATCTCGTAGGCATGGGGGATCCTTTAGAGGCGCTTTCGGAGTTCCTGCGCTTTCCCAGCATCTCCACGCAGCCGGAACATGCTCCGGATCTTCAAGCCTGCGCCGAGTGGCTGAGCGAAAAACTCACGGCGATAGGGCTGACCGCGACCGTTCATCCCACGCCCGGGTCTCCCGTCGTCTTCGCTTCGACCCCGCGCGATCCGCAGAAGCGGACTGTACTGATCTACGGCCACTACGACGTGCAGCCGCCCGATCCGCTGGAGGGATGGACCACGCCGCCCTTTGAGCCCCGCATTGAGGAAGGACGCATTTATGCGCGTGGCGCCGCGGATAACAAGGGGCAGATCCTGGCTCACATCCTCGGGGTGGCCGAGACGCTCCGCGAAAAAGGCACTCTGCCCGTCAATGTCATCTTCCTGATCGAGGGCGAGGAGGAGATTGGAAGCCCGAATCTCGCTGACTTCCTGCGGGAGCATAGGGAAGAACTCGCCTGCGATTTGGTTGCGATTTCAGACACCGCGATGGCGCCGGGCAACAAGCCTGCCCTCACCTATGCCCTGCGTGGTATTGCCGCGATGGAGCTCATCGTCCGCGGACCTGCCCGCGACCTCCACAGCGGTCTTTTCGGAGGTGCTGTGGCGAATCCAGCCACAGTGGTGGCTCGCCTGCTGGCCTCTCTCCATGATGCCGAGGGACGCGTTCGTATTCCCGGTTTCTATGACGCCGTACGACCGCTTGAGCCTTGGGAACGCGAAGCCGCTGCCAGCTTGGAAAAGGCATCCGGCGGAGACGAAGCGATCAAGGAGCTGGCCGGGGTTGCTGAGCTCTTCGGAGAAAAGGACTTCACGACGATTGAGCGCATTGGAGCGCGTCCGACAGCCGAGGTGAACGGCATCGGTGGCGGCTACCATGGGGCCGGAACCAAAACGGTCCTGCCAAAAGAAGCCTTTGCCAAACTCACCTTCCGACTGGTCGCCGATCAGGACCCGGCCGTTATTCTCGCAGCTGCCGAGGAATATCTCCGTAATCAGACTCCCCCGGGCGTTCTGTTGGAAATCATCACCGGACACGCAGGCGCCTCCTACCAGTCCGATCCGAATTCCCCGGATGGGTTGGCCGCCAGAAAGGCCCTTTCCGGTGCCTTCGGAGCCGAACCTCTACTCCTCAGGGACGGTGGCAGCATCCCTATCTTGGCCACGCTGAAGGAAATCCTCGGTGTCGATTCCTACCTCCTGGGCCTAGCCAATTCCGACTCCCGCATCCACTCGCCGGACGAGAACATGCTTGTCGAGAACTTCCTCGGCGGCATTTGCATGAATAGAATCCTCCTCCAAGAATTAGCCCGATAAGGACTTGGGATTTTTGCGCCGCGCGGTGTTGCTGCTCGCTCGCAGTAGTTTACTACAGCTTCGCTCACGCGCCTAGGGAAACGCTGATTTAATCGAGAGCGCACTGCGAAGTGATGCTATGCGGGATAGAAGGGTTGGGATAGAATGAGGGAATGAACAACCAGCTGAGTTTTTCTGTGAGCGAATATGCCGGGAAGAAGAAGGCGACCCGGAGAGAACGCTTCCTTGGAGAGATGGAAAAGGTGGTGC
>CAIOJL010000041.1 GCA_903858595.1 uncultured Spartobacteria bacterium
GCTGAGACGCGAGGGAAGCGGAGCAAGGCGTCGCCGGAGAAGCTCCAGCGTGGTGCTCCGTCGGCGCTGTAAACCTTCAATTGCTTTTCCGTGGTCACGGCTAGCCAGGCCCCATCGGGCGCCATGGCGACGGCATCGGCCGAGGTGGGGATGGTGGCAAGAATCTTTCTATCGCGCACAAGACATAACTGCCCCCCCCGGGTGCTCGCACGGACCACGATGGCCTTACCATCAGCGCTGGCGGTTAGTCCCTGAATCTCGCCGTCGATATCCACGTTTAGTCGCCATTTTTCCTTGCCGCTGCGGGCATCGAGAGCGGACAGGCGGAGGCCCTGTGCCGTCAGCAATGTTTCCGAATCGAGCGCCAACAGGTAGGGTGACTGCCGTTTTTCCTTGGACCAGTCCTGGGAGAGCGGTCTGCCGTCGGCCTTCCATAACGACAGGGCGAGGTTCCCGGCCGTGGCGACCCAGGAACTGTCGGGCGCAACGGCAAAGTTTGCAATGTGGTCGTTGAGGGCGTTGCCGCAGAAACACCAGGCGACCATGCGGGCCGGCAGTCCCGGCAAGGCAAACCGATGCTGCGGCTTCCCTTGGGCATCCATGAGATAGAGATGGTACCCCTCGCCCGTACTCAGGTCATAGCCCATCGCCGCAAAACCGTTGCCGAAGGGCTTCGGTGCGTAGGCGAAGTGATCACCGATGTTGCCAGTCCAGGAGAGTTTGCCCGTGGCCAGGTCGATGGCATACAGGTTCTGGCCCCAGTCAAAGGCGTTTAACAATGCGGTGCCGCCATCCCCGGAGATGGCCATGTCCCGGAGACGGGGTCCGAAGTAAGCCGCCGGTGCTTGGTAGACGGAAGAGGGGGAGGCTGCGGCCCCGGCATCCCCTGTGCGTGATTCCTTGCCGGCGATCAACTCGGTCGCCGCAATGCTGAACGGCGGCTTGGCATTGACCGGCACAGTGAATGTGCCCGAACCGGTTGTGGTAAACCTCTCTTCAATCACCTTGCTCTCGCCGTCGAGCAGGCCGATGCGGATCGGCAGGATCGCCTTGTTCCCGGCGGCGGCAGATTCCTCCTGAACACCGGCCTTCCAGGCGACCTGCTCCCCCGGCTTGATCTCTTTCGGCGCCTCAAGCTTCACCCCGCCGATCTTACCCGGCAGAATGGCATACAAGCGGGCATAGCTGAACCGCAAATCCGCATCGAAGGCTATTTTGCCGTCGGCCTTCTCTCCGCTGACCTCTTCTCCGGTAAAGACATCGTAGAGGACTTCCCCGGGAGCAAGTGGCAGCTTGACCTTCGCCACGACCGGCATGCAGGCGGCCATTCCCGCGCTGACCCTCCAATGCACGCCCGGCTCAAGCGTCGTGCGGGTGTTGTTGACCAGCCAGAGGTAGCGGGCGCCATCCCTCCCGCGACGCATCGTGGGCAGTACACCGTACGCATCGATATCGGCCACCGCCGGAATGGTAGGGGCAAGTTTAGCAGCCAATTTCGAAGCGTCTTCCCGGAAGGCTTTCTCGCAGGTCCAGTAGGCCGAGTCGTCATTCATGCCGCCAAGCTTCCCGCTGAATTCAAAACCCAGCGGAGTCGCCTCCTTGACCAGAGACCCGCGGCAGGAGCTATCCGAGAACACGGCCACACCCGCCTTGCGCGCCTGCTCCACCATGGCCGTAAAGGCCGGCTCAGGCTCGTAGCGCAAGCCGACTAGCAGCACTGCCTTGAAGCGGCTCAGATCCGGCTTGTCCTCGGCAAAAACAAACGTGGCAGGCCGGTGGGCATAGAGGCAATCCTGATAGGCTGTCCACAAGCGGGCGAAATAGAGGCCTCCCACACCGCCATCGAACCCATTCTCCGCCTTGATGTGGCGATAGGAAACCGGGATGACGACCGGGTCGGCGTTCTCGAGCATCCCCAGCCACGGGCCGTACATCCCGGCAAACCGGTAGAGTGCACGATAGACCGATGTCATGCCGGCATAGGCGGAACGCGGGTCTGTCGGCACTGGCCCCCATTGCGGCAGGCTGCCTTCCTTGCCGATGCCATCGGCTCCCCGCATCAGCGCCAAAAAGGACATCGGCAGGATCTCCTCTCCAGTGCCGGTGTCGCCCAAAAACTCCGGGTGGATCCATGCGGGTTTGCCGGGACGCTTGTAGAAATCCACCGCATGCGACGTCCAGTTGGGCGTGGTGATCTGCTCGCACTGGTAATGCAGGTCCACCTCGTCCACGTTGGCAAAACAGACGGGAGGATAGACCTCCGGACGACGATAGGGACCAGAGGAGGCCGTGGAGAGATTGGTCGAGACCTTGTCCAGGGCCTGCTTGAATACCTGCTGCGCCTCTGGCTGCCAGTTGACTATGCGGTCTCCCACTGTGTCGAGCACTGGATCCCACACGCCGTTCGTCTTGGCGTTCATGAGCGCGGCCGTATATTGGATCTTCTCATCCGGTGTGGTATAACCTTTCTCCCTCGACGCCCACCAATTTGCCACCCAGTCCCAGCCGGCAAAGGAGGGAAAGCTCTGCAACGCGGGAGTGTGGCTAGCAATATCCTTGCCCACGCCCTCCGGTGTGATCGGGCCGCAGTAGCCCGCATCCGTACCCATCGGCAGCATTGAATCCATGTAGATCGGCAACAGCCATTCACGAATGCCATACGCACTGAAGGCGCCCAGTACGTGCGCCTGCGCAAAACCGAAGGCCGCCTTCTGAGTTGACACGCCGTCGGACGCCGCGGCGAGCCGCTGCTTCACCCGATCCAGCAGGTGGGCGGCATCGTCACTGTCTGCAAACACCAGCGGATAACGAAACGTGTGCATGCGGTTCACGTACTGGTTGACTCCTAATTTGCACGAAAAATCCAGCATGGACTCCGCCGTGTCGGCGAAGCTCCACGCATCGGCCCCCGAATTCAGGTTGTTATAATCGCCGTACAACGTGATTCGAAACGGCGAAATATCGGCGAGCGGCTGACCCATCCGGATCGGCTGGGCCACACATGTGAAGCGCGGCAACTCCGCCTCAATACGATAGCGCCCGGAGGCAAGCTTGGCGGAAACCTCCGCTGGAATAACTGTCTCCACAGGCTTGTCCGCCACTGGAGTCACCTCCTGTTGCCACAGAGGTTCCTCCTTCGTGGCAGCTCCTGATGCCCGCAGGGTGACACGCACCCTCGTTGGCGCATCCGCCGCCTTCGTCCGCAACTCCATGGAGACGGGAATCGCCTCGCCTCGCGCCCAGTCGACGCGGTTGAGTGGAGTCCAGACGCTGGCCGTCCCTTGGCTGCCAGGAATCCGGACTTCAACGATGCTCTGGAGAGTGTACTCGGATGGCGCCGTCGCATTCAGGGTCGGCGCAATGCGGATTTGGTAGAGGCCTGCGTAGTCGTCGGGAACCACGAGCTTTCCATCACGCAACTCTAACTCCCTCCAGTCCGTATCCCCGAACGGCGTCGCACGCACACGCCAGTTCAGCGGCAATCCACTGGATTTCGATGCGAACGGTATAGACTCCCCCGCCGTCCAAATCTGGCTAGGTAATTCCACCGAGACCCGCTCATGCTTGGATTGGACGGCTCTCTTGTACTTGCCCGTCTCCAGGTTGTAGACCTGGAACAATTCGCTCGGATCCCTTCGCTTGACGAGCAGTTCATCGCCAAACACACCCAAACCGATAACGTCTGCCCGGGATCCGCCCCCTTCATCAAGCTTCAGATCCTGCATCGCAGCACCTGTGGAAGACCACCGCTCCACCACCCTACCATCCCAGGCATAGAGAACTCCGACAGCATCGGCAGTCCAGACAGTCTGATATCCCATAGGAAGCAACTGCTTCCACCGCTCAATGCCGTCAAACCGGAGGCAATGCACGCCACCATCCTGGGCGAGCAGGAATACCGCCTCAGTCGCCTCGCTCACCCGCATCGCGTTCACCCAGTTGGCGAGGCAGGGGAACTCGATCACCTTCACAACACGACCTTCGGGCGTAATCCGAAGAACACGTTTCACACCTTGGTCAAGACCATAGAAATCGCCGCTGGCCCCGGCCTCGACGCCGGTCGGAGAATCGTAATTCTTGGGCTTGAATTCATCACAGGCAGCGACATGCTGAAGATTCGCGTCGTAGATATGGACATGGTGCTGGAAATGCGCATTAGCGACGGCGACGATCCCTCCAGCGTTGGCCGTGGCATCCCCGACGCCATCAAGCACCACATCACCTCCAAAACGCTGCACTCCGTCACGGCTCACGCGCAGGACATAACCTCCGCTCGACAAATACACATTCCCATCCAGACCAACCCGCATCAAGGCGTTGGCGCAGTCGAACTTCGGATCTTCGCGTGAAATCACTCGCTCCAAGGTCTCAGCCTGAGTTACGCCAGCATAAACCATGATTACCAAAACTAACCGGAAAAATGTTTTCATAATATTTTCAATACCGGAAGCAAGTGGCGATCGAGACTTTCCTAATGGGATAGCAAATCAAACTTTCAGCGTCTCAACTACTTCACTGCGTCTTTGAGGGTTTTTGCTAGTAAGGCGTCCGAATACTGCTGCACGCTCTGCTTCTGTTCGCTCGCGACTTTCTGGAGTTTATGGAATTTGCCGAGAGTCATCTTGTCATTGGCTTTTATGTCAACGCCGTCCGGAATCTCCAGCCAGGCTGCGTCGGCTTTGTCCAGTTGGGTCTGTTTCAGACCGAGGGCCTTCAGCACCCCCCTCCCCATCATTATATTGCCATCGGGGTTCATGTGCACACCGTCGGCGGTAAGCAGGTTCCCGGGTTTCGCGCCCGCCTTGACTGAATCGGCGATCGAGGCCTGCATCTGTGCGTTCAAGTCGGCCAGTACACACTTCTTTTCCACGGCCAGGTTGCGCAGGAACTCGTTGTAAGCCGCCAGTTTCTGGTTCAAGGCATTCGTGGGTTCCTCCTTAATCATCGTAGCGGTCAGGATCACCACCTTGATCTTGGCCGCCTGGGCCTGATCCACCATGGCTGTCATGTTGGTCTTGTAAGCATCCAGTTCCACTCCGTTCGTGCCATGCCAGACATCGTTCACGCCGCAACTAATCGTCACCCAATCCGGTTTTTTCAAGACCACATCGTGGGCGAACCGGGCCAGCATGTCACTGGACATCTGCCCGCTGATGCCGGCAGGGATGGGCTCGACCTTCACGCCGTTAGTCTCAAGCCCGGAGACGACCAGTTTCACATAGCCGAGTGGTGCGTTCCACCCAAATGCAGTGATAGAGTCCCCGAGGAAGACAATCTTCTCTCCTGTCTTGACCGGCAGTGATGATAGGTCCTCTGCACAGGTCATCGGGATGCAGGTTAAGAACGCCACTACCAGAGTCATGGCAAGCAGGAGAGATGTTGGTTTTTGCATGGTTTTTCGGTTGGGAGGGCTGAGTGATACCAATCACAGGAAGAAATGGCACTTTAGCGGCGAAGGAGTTTTGGTGGGTGGTGAGGAGGAAGATCTCTGGCTACCTTCAGGTAACCAGAGCGATGACGACAAATGTTCCACGCCAAAAGAACCAGCCGTAAAGTGTCATTTCTGATGGTGATTGGTATGAGTCCTTGTTGGAGGAATTGATTTCTTACTCTTTTATCGGTCTGGGGCTCTTGTGAAAGCCAAATGGGATGTTTGTGGGTTTTTATTAGCGCGCATCTCACTCGAACACCGCCCAGACATTGTTTGTCCTAGGCCCAAAAAGGCCAAAGCCGGCCGGCCAGCCAATCCACTTCTGCGCGACCCCCATGCCGGTGCCGGGCGTATCGTTGTCGTTCAGGGTAGGCATGTCGTTGTCATTCACATTAAACCCGAGCCAGAACCCCTTGCCCGGTTGTATTGGGAACACGTCAGCTGCACCCTCGCCGGTAAAGGCCCCCGTCGCAGTAATCGGCAGCTTGAACTCCATCACGATCACCTTCGCC
>CAIOJL010000042.1 GCA_903858595.1 uncultured Spartobacteria bacterium
GAAAAGGCTCATTCTGGATCCCGAGATGTTCCGGGGTACCGTTATGAATGGCCGCCCCTTTGTGGGCGACGGCAGCGAGCATACCGTCTGGGGAGATCATCATTCCGCCAGAGTCATCAAGATCACCCACGCCGATGACTTCGGGAATGGGGCTGTTGGCCATTCCTTGAACGTGAGCGACTACTTGTTGGGCCTTGATGGCCAGAACAGGTACTTCTACGACGACATCCGCCTAGAGGGGATAGTCTACCTGGACAACCCGATCCCCCAAGTGGTCATTTCCCAGCCCTTTGTCTGGGGCAGGGAGGCCTCGCTCAAAGAGATCAGGACCTTCTTCACCCGTCAGGGCTTCCACGAGAGTGATCCCGGCATCTGGAGCAAGGAAACAAGCGGCCAAATGATCCATGTCTGGGACGCCGTCCCCTACAACGTCTTTAGCGTGAATCTCCCCGACGGCTCCCTTGTCACACTCACCATCGATGTTCAGGTATTTGCGGCCTAGGACGCTCCACGACCCACCCCATCTAGTATCATCATACCATGCCAAAAACCGCCCTCATCTCCGACATCCACGGCAACATCGATGCCCTCAAGTCTGTCCTTGCCGATATTGATCAGCAGGGAATCACCGAGATCCTCTGCCTCGGAGACATCGTCGGGTACGGAGCCGCTCCGGCAGAGTGCCTCCGTCTCGTGAGGGAGCGCTGCAAGGCCACGGTCATCGGCAACCACGACGCCTACACCCTGGTTAATCTCAATGATTACAAGATCGAGAGGCGCGTCAGTGCAGGGATCCTCCACGCCCAGCAGGCACTTACCGATGAGGAAAAGCAATGGATCCGCTCCCTGCCGCTGAGTGCCGAGGTGGGAGCGATCACTATCGTCCACGCCACACTACACATGCCCGACTCCTTCGAGTACCTGAAGGGGAGGACGGACTTCCTCCGTCACTTTGAGAAGCAACGTACTCCGGTGAGCTTCTTCGGTCACACCCACAAGCCCGAGATCGCACTACTCAGGGGAGATCTTGATGTCGGGTTTGGCATTCCCGGCGAGGGTGAGGTCCTTCTCGACCGCGCCAGGGCGTGCGCCATCAATGTCGGTTCGGTCGGCCAACCCCGCGACGGCTCCACGGGAGCCACCTACGGCATCTACGATCCAGAGCAGCACAGCTTCACCCTGCGTCGTGTCAGCTACGACATCCAGAAAGCAGCGCAGCGGATCCTCAATGCCAGCCTCCCAGAAGAGAACGCCCTCCGACTCTTCAAGGGGGCGTAAAAGGCTTCATAGCCCCGAAACCGTTTGGTCCCGCAATCACAACAAGAACTGGTTTCCTCTCAGCCACGCACGGCACTGCCTTGTGAGTGCAGGGTGACGTTCAAAAACAATCAACTACTCTTCAGTAGCTATCATGGGATTTAATCAGTGGTTCCGTAGAGGCAGTTTTCTCAAACGTACCTTCTCCTCGTCACAGGAAATCACACAACCTTCCAGAAGATGAGATTCCAATTGATTTCCGATTTTCAGGATCAGATCGGCAGCAGGGCCGGCCCTTAGCCCCTCCACCTGAACTCTGATCACGCTGGGCCCGGCGTCTCCTGAAAGAGCCAGGATCGCATGAAAGTCCGCATCAAGCGTCACGATAACGCGCTTCTCATTAGAGGCATGTTGCAGAATCAACTCATCAGCCGTCTTGGCCATACCGATTTCGGACACATGAGGTGCATCCTCACCGTGCGATCTCAAGAGATCGGCGGCCCTCAGGGGGAGCCCTTGGTCAAGCAGCCACCGCATGGCTACCGTTTAAGGGAAGCGTCTGATCCGGCAAATAGAGCGCAGCGTAGCGGATCGCCTGAGCCACATCCCCATCCTCCAAATCGGGGTAGTCTTTCTTTCGCTCCGCCGCGTCGGGATAGAGTGCAACGATTTCCAGCACCCGGCGCACGGTCAGACGCATACCGCGCAGGCAGGGTTGCCCATTCATCAGAGCTGGATCCACAGTGATTCTGTCCAAGGCTTGCATGTATCACCTCTACTCCTCCTTGTAGCAACCGTCAACTGCCGCAGGAGCAAGGCTGTAGGGCTGAAGTCTGCTTGGTCGCATACCCCCAGCTCTCTCGCCATCGGGTCCCGCTTCTGCCGGATCTATCCGGGCTCCATCTGTGAAGCTTGGTTCGACATCTCGACTCTCGACCTCTCGACTCTCGACTTCAACCTATTGACTCGTTCGCTCCCGCTCAACTCGCCATCGGGTCCCGCTTCTGCCGGATCTATCCGAGGCGTTCCCACGCCTACGTATGCACCTTTCACTTTTCAACTTTTCAACTTTTCAACCTTTCAGCCTTTCAACCTTTCAACCTTTCAACCTTTCAACCTTTCAACCTTTCAACCTTTTACTTTTAGCCTTTTTAAGGCCTAGGACACTCTGTGTCTTGCTCATCGGGTAATCTCTTAACCACTCGTATGAACCCCATCACAAACTGCAAAGTCGAATTCGCATTCCAGTGCCCGAAGCTCTGGTCGGAACTCCAGAAAACCGAGAGTCCTTTAAGACATTACTGCAATGTCTGCAACCGGCATGTTCATCTCTGCATCTCCCCGTGGGACGTCCATCACCATGCCTCCCAAGGTCACTGCATTGCGGTCCCTCCTGGTCTGGATGATTTATACGCGAGCGTTGGGGAGCCTGACCCAAGACACCGATATTTTAGCAAACAGGAGAAGACAGAGGAGATGCTATGACATCACCCAGCACCTTCTATTTAAGCACAATTCTTAGACCTAGGACACTTGGTGTCTGGGATCTTGTGATACATTTAGTTATGAACTCAAAACCACTCCTGATCGCAGCACTCCTCCTGATTCCCTTGGGCTCGGTACTCGCCGACCACATCTCCTCGGATGGCAGTGAAGAACGCACAAGATCCCAAGGCAACCAAGGCACAGAAAGAGCTTGGCAGCATGAAGGTCATCTTTGACGGATTGCGTCACACCTTCATTTCCTACCGGCTCGCCATCGTGAAAGACTTCCCTCAGGTCGCAATGGAGGCAGGAAACTCAGTCGAGATCATCCAAAGGTACTACAACAAAAGGGCCACAGAAAAGGAGGCTCGAACATTCTTCGCCCTCACCCCCACAGGTAAGAAGAATATCATAGCCTCTATCGCTTGATTCACCAGCCAGCCACTATTTCCCTTTTTTCGCGCCATCATGACCCCTTCCAATGTTTCAAATAAAAAGTTGAGGGGTTCTGCCAACCCCTTTCAAGCTACGTCCCCCTGGCTCACCCGCGACGAAGCCGCTGCATGGGCGAAAGTCGGAAAGTCCACCATCTGCCGCTGGGTAGATGCCGGCATCATCAAGACCTACAAGATCAAGCCGGCCGGCAAAGGACGGGGAGTAACCCGCTTTAAAGCAGCCGACCTAGATGCCCTTTTTGAAGCAGAGGGACTCGAAAATAATGAGTTTTTACCGAACGATGTTTAAGAAAGAAGTTTCACCTTTTTTTTTAGAAAGGTGCTACGATTTGAACATGTCCCCCGAAAAGTCCAAATCCACGACAGAAGAGGTAAAAGACTTTACCCTTGATGAGGCCCCTTTGATTCCACCCACTGAGGTTACTACATGCAGCATTTTGGATCCTACCTGCACTTCCTGCGAGTAAAGTCGCAGGGTTGCATTTCTTCGGAGAGGAATAGGACAGTTTGGCCGGGAGGATCATATACCTCCTGATCACAATCCTCCGCCATACCCCATAGGAACTTATGCACACCCTACACAGCTTTATAGCGACTCTCAAAAGGAGGCTCAACACAGTCCCCGATCCACTATTGAAGGCGTTTTTAAGCTGCCCGCCGACAAGTCCGGAAGGACGGTATCTCGCCTCAAAAAGGGAGGCCTTATCACAATCCCAAGGGAAGGGTATTTCGCAGGGCAAATCAGGGGGCAGGGCGGTGACATTCCCAGCGATGGCGGACTTCGAGTTCTAGCCCACAACGGTCGCTGTGGCGTACTTCACCATGCAGATCATGGCAGCAAGTGCCTAATGGTAGTCTTTGGCCACCAGTCCCTCGAATAACGCTTCGGCATTCGATGAATTCTTGATCGCCTCCCGAACTGAGGAGTCGGTTAGGTCTAGGAACCTCAGATTCCCCGCCAACCTCCGCGACCACCTCGATGCGCCGATAGTCTGTAGCGTGATGCTCGGCGTAGAGGGCCATGCCCTTGAGTCTTGGGAGAGAGTTAGCGAACTGGTTACCGTATGGATCGACGATGTCCACAGCCACTCCTTTGCCATGAACTTCCGCAAAGAAGAGAAAATTAGGACGGACAATCTTTACTTCACCACCATCTTCATAGGCGATCCCTAGGGAGTCCTGGCTGGGGCTGCTCGGGTTACGATACCAGAACTTGAAGCCTTCCCGTTGCGGCTCCTTCTTGATGACTGCTGTTTCCCACTCATTCAACTGTACAGGAAAGAGCCCTCGCTCATCGCACAGCAGATGCGTATCAAAGGTGGGAATCGTCCTTTGCCTTCAGCGTTACGAATGGCTGTCACAGCAATCCATGATTTGGGCTTCACCCATCAAGGTCCTGCGGCTTTCGACTGAAGGCACTGATCTGTCTGTAGACCTTGCAGGGGTGCACCCATCGGAATCCCCAGCGACTTCGCCTCCTCGCTTCGGGAGATGATGCAGTCGTCGTTGTGCGAGAGCACCACCACTGGCACCCCACTCAAGCCGGGATTGAAGACCCGTTCGCAGGAATAGAAGAAGCTGTTGCAGTCAACGAGGGCGAGAGAGGGCGTGGCTTGATCAGGGCTTTAGCACGAGTTTTCCGATGCCAGGAATTCGTGAACAAAGCCTTCGCACGAATCCACTACAGTT
The DNA here is from genome assembly GCA_903858595.1 of uncultured Spartobacteria bacterium. Lineage (GTDB taxonomy): Bacteria > Verrucomicrobiota > Verrucomicrobiia > Chthoniobacterales > UBA6821 > UBA6821. The sequence goes on from CAIOJL010000042.1 coordinate 4,887, forward strand.
AACTCTGACTTCCTGCTTCACAACCAGCCCTTTGCGGATACGGATACGAATCTCCTTCTCGTAGATACTCTCGAGGGATGTCCACGGGTCGTGATCGAGAATCTTTCCTTGGGGAAGACGCAGAGTTCCAGAGAACCATGTAGCTGGCACGGGCTCAGGACCATCAATCTTGTAATGGCCAAAAACCATCTTGAGGAAGAATTGCCCATCTCGAACCTCCCAAGTCCCGATATATCTGCGCCAGCAAGCCGTGGAGCCGATACAAGAAAAAACAAACGAGGCTCTATCCAAAGCAGGTTCCAAATGGAACTCTTGCAAGATCCTGGGATGATCCCTTGGGATAGCGGGAAAGTTGAACATGAACACAGGCTCACCGTTCAATAGGAGATTTTCTCGAATTTGCTCAGTCATAACGCCATTGGGTCATCCGTGCATACTCCTTGACGACACGAGAGTAAAAGCCAAGGTCCATCCTATTGAGATCATCGAGGTGGATGGTACTGGCGAAGAGCACGACAGCTAGTAAGGCTTCCCTGCTGTCGCAGAGCTCACAGCAGTAGCGCACTAGATGCTCTCCTTCATCTGATGGCTCCTCGTACGTGATCATACTGAAGCCACTTTGAAGCTTAGCCGGCCTCACGATGCAGGTAGGGATTTCTTCTGCTCTTTGTGAAAGCATAGTGTATCCATCGGGTGCTTCATTTCCCTCGAATTGCAGAAAATAGCGTTGTACCGATAGATGACCGCCGTTCTCATGGAAGTACCAGTCGGTGGTGGAGTTTTCGCTATCCGTGGATTGACGAAAACTGAAAGTTGACGGAACAAAATAGACCAAGGGATCTTTTTCTACCCGTACCGCTGAGACCGTTTCTTCAGAGCCGTATGAATCTGTATAGGTATATTCCACTGCAATTATGGCTTGGGGGTGATCTGGCCGTAGATAAACTCCGGAGCTTCTTCCTTGCCTAGGTAATGGGTCATGGCCGGGCAGAGCCAAACGTCATCCTCTTCGACGAGCTTCTCACCGGTTGCGGGCTTTGAGGCAATTGGGGAACGGGCGGTGTACTCGCAGCCACCGGTGGCGACGTTCTTCCCATCCCAAACACGACTGAGGATGCAGTTAGCCTTAGGGAAATGGACGGTGGAGAAGATGAGCTCTGCCTTCTTGCACTTCTCCCCCACGACCCCCGTGATGAAGGCAGAGGCTCCGTGCATGAAGAGTTCTTGGTTGAGCCCGTAGCGGGCGTCGTCGAAGCACCAGAAGCTGGGGTCGGATGGGAGGCGATAGGCGTGGATGATGTTCATGACGTTCATGGGCTGGTTATTGGGTTTCATTCACACCTATTAAAACACAAGAGACTAGACACTGAGTGTCCTAGGTCTGTTTTATTGTGCTTTTGTACCAGTAGTACGTTCATCGTCTTCCCGTGATGGAACTTCCCTTTCTGACTACTGAATCTATGATACTGAAGAACATAGCTTCAGCCTGCGCAGGGTCAGTTACGACATACGGAAAGCGGCAGACAGGATCAGAAAGGCAGGACTGCCAGAGGCGAATGCCGAGAGGCTCTTTGACGGGATGTAAGTTTGGGGAAGGCCCCTCACTGACATCTCATGAGATCTTATGGCTCATTTTTTTCCTTAATTGATGCAAGCCCCATTACACAGGCACCGAGAACCCTTTTACGACTTTCCTTTTTTTCTTTGAGGGCCTTCTCAGAAACTGCCTTGGTTGATTGTTTTTTAGCCAAGAGTTTTTCTGCCGCTTCATGGATTTCCTCTTCTGATGCATTAATGTTTACACTCAGAACCTCCCACCAGTTTTCACCACCTAAACCAGAGAAGTCTGGTGTGATTATCTTATGGTCCATTGCGTTTTTCGTTGATGCAACATTAGGTTTTTTTCCTCCTTCAAGGGGAAAGAATGAACTCAAGATTTTCCCAACGATCTTAGGTCCTTCTTCAAACACATAGACTAATCCCTTTTCGATTGCTTCATCACGTACTCGCTCAATAAATGCGTCCACATTATTTTTAGGAGCAACTTTTTTAGGTCGTTTATTAATTGTCATATTTTTATCTGGGAGGTTTTTAATAGTTGGTTTATCTGAGGAATCCTAAAAAAGCGGCACTTGAAATATGGGAAAGAGTCTCCGGGAGGAGTTCTTCTGGGCGTATCTTGATGCTTCCTTGCGATATGAGATAACCAACCGCATTCTTAATCCATTCTTTAGTAGATTCTATTCCGAGAATCTCAATCTCGTCTTCCTGAGTTATTCTATACGAAATAGTGAGTTCCGTGGGGGTGGATTCTCCTTTTAATTGAAGATGCAGATAAAGAAGGTGTTGTTCGGCATCTAGACGTACAGTCGTTTTCGTTTCTACTTCAATAATCTTCTGGGCGCTGAGAAAATAATTCAGCGCCTGTTGAAGAATGAGATCCCTTGCTCCAGATGCAATTTGGTTAAATATATTCATAGATTCTACTTTTATGCATTGGATAGATTAAGAATTTCAACCTCACCCGCTGCGTTCTTTCTGACATCAAGACAAAGGCCATTTTCGGCGATTTTCTCCTGCTGCTCCACAACTTCGAACACTTGGCCTGCAAGTTGATCAAAGCCAGCTTCAAAATGTCCGGCCATCTCTAAGGCTTTAAAATAACGGCTTGATGCACTTACTGAGAGATCCTTTCGACCAAAAGGGTCCCAGCCCAATGGGTTCAATAACCAATCTTTTCTGGCCACCTTCAGTGGCTCTATGATCCGCTTTCTATAATCGCCTTTTGTCGCAGCCAGCATTTGAAGGGCACTCGTGACTTCACGTTCAGCATCATTGATCCTTTCTCGAATAAGGTTTCTATCTCCAGGAAGTGCCGATTTCACATGGCATCCTAAAACACGGCATGACTGTGCCATCGTGATTAATTCGATAGCATCCTTGCAGTTGGATGCCCAATTTGCCCCGCGTTCAACTGTTCCTGATGCATCAATAATCTCTTTGACCGCAATGCCTCCGAGCTTGTTGATCTCATTCAAAAGCATTTCCCTGCCAAGCTCCCCGATGCTTAGGCCCAATAGCTCTATATCCTCTAGTTTCTGATGCAGAGCCGTGATCTCGTATTCTGTTAGGTCCCCTCGTGCAATAGCTGCAGAATACTGCCTGAGAAGTTTAACTGCTCCCCGCAGCTCACTTCGTTTTTCCTCCTTCTGGAAGAAGGATATATCTTCCAAGCGGTCCTCTAGTTTTTTTAAACTAGCCGTTATCTCGGCCAAGTGAGCCTGAGCTGTAACTAGGGTGGCAACCTGCAATGCCGCAGAGGCAAGAGTGGCAATCTTGACTCCATTCTTCAGAAGCCTCCCCTGTGCGAAGAAATCCTTTGAGTCCACTTTACGAGCTACCGCCAGAAAATCCCCAGCACCATCCTTAGCCAGTTCAAGCGTTCCGCTTTTAAGCCCCTGCATAACCTCCTTGCTGAAGACTACCCTCATAGCAGGTGAAGCCATTTCTCCCGCTTTAGGTATCAGCTCCATTATCGGTCCTAAAGTTGCTGTCAGATTGGCATACGACCCCCTGCTTTCTGAAACTATTGCCGCAGCCAATGGCTGAAACTCAATGAGTGGCGCTTCTGGGCGACCAATAATCATCAGTCCTCTTTCAGACTCATTGGAGGCCAAATTCTTTTCCTGCTCCTTTTTCGTTGGAGCGGCTGGTTTTTCTCCTCCCGTCAAGAACCGGTACAAAATGACACCTGTTAAAGCTGACGCCAGTGAGGTTGCCAGACTTATTGGAATGAAATGATCCATGAGTCGTTACGCCACAGCCTTCTCTCGCAGGGCTTCGTAGAGGCTTGCGTTGTTGAGGAGGATGTTCTTGATGCCCTGCCGTACCTTCTCCGAGTTCAGGGCCTGAGTGCTCATCGCATTGTGGGCGTCCAGGGCTTCGATGATTGCATTCATGAGTCCCTTGTTCAGATCGGGTGATCCTGCAAACTGTTCCTTCGTGTTATTGGCAGCCTGTTGGATCAGTGTTTCCGACTCCAGGAGCTTCCCTTTGATGACATCGTTCACATAGACCAACTGGTCCTGGTCGGTGGTTTCAGACCCGAAGAGCTCGTTCAGCTTTTCGATCAGCTCGGCAAGCTGGGCTTTTTCCTTCTCCTGCACCCTGCCGCTACCAACCTCGGTCATGGGATATAGTTTCGGGCTTTCACCCTCGTTGAGGGGCAGATTCCTTTTCCCCTGATTCTTGAGCACATGGCGGGTCAGGACGATCTTCGAGAGGTCGATCCCATCACGTTCCCGACCGAACTCCAGGAGTGGCAGCAGACGCTTGAAGAAAATAGCCCGTTTCTCGATGGCTGTATTGCCGTAGTCGAAGATCTGGGAGAGGAAAGTGTAGAGCCGCAGGTAGGTGCCCATATCGGCCTTGAAAAGAATAAGGACCTGCAGTTCCTCCTGAGCGGATTTAATCGCCTCCTCGTCATCCTTGTCCCGAGCAACCTTGAGAGCGGCCTGGGCAGCCTTGTAGCGCTTCATGATCCGATCAGCTACTGGTTCCAGAGCACCCACCAGATCGCTCTGCTTTGAGCTGGGATCGAGTTCGACATTCACCACGCGCTCTACCTCGTAGTCGTCGTAGTGCCCGGCAGCATCCAGCTTGGCCCGGAGATTGAAGACCAGATTGGGATCCGTCGTCTCAGCAAGTTCCGCTGTCGTGTAGTAGGCCTTGAAGGACTCGTAGATTTCCTTCGTGTCGTTCACGAAGTCCACCACATAGGTCGTATCCTTGCCGGCATAGGAACGGTTGAGTCGGGAGAGGGTCTGGACGGCTTGGATGCCTGCCAGTCGCTTGTCCACATACATCGCGCAGAGCAGCGGCTGATCGAATCCTGTCTGAAATTTATTCGCCACCAGCAGAATCTGGTACTCGTCGCCCTGGAAGGCCCCCCGTATATCACGGCCATTCAGGTTCGGGTTCAATGACTTGCTGTTCTCTGTGAAAGCGTCTGGACCGGATTCCTTGTCATTCACCTCACCGGAGAAAGCAACGAGCGTCCTGAGTGGATAACCCTGCTCCTTGATGTACTTCTCGATGGCGAGTTGCCAGCGAACTGCCTCCAAGCGACTACCCACCACGACCATAGCCTTGGCCTTCCCTTCGAGCAGTGGAGCCACGTAGGAGCGGAAGTGCTCCACCACGATCTGCACCTTCTGGGAGATATTGTAGGGATGGAGCTTTACCCAGCCCATGATCCGCTTCATGGCCGCACTGCGTTCCACCTGCTTTTCATCCACCGACTCCCCATGATGAGCCAGGGTGAAGGCCAGCTTGTACGGTGTGTAATTCCTCAGCACATCGAGGATGAATCCTTCCTCGATCGCCTGCCTCATGGAGTAGACATGAAAGGCATGGGGAATGTTGTCATTGGCCGGTTTCCTTGAGGGATCTGGCCGTGTTCCGAAAATCTCCAGCGTCTTGGTCTTGGGAGTCGCGGTGAAGGCCACATAGGTAATGCCTCCTTCATCGGCTCTACCGGCCATCTGTGCGGCAAGAATATCCTCGGCACTCACTTCCCCACCCTCAGCGATTTCCTTGATCTCCTCGGGAGAAAGAACCGCCTTCAGATTGGCGGCAGCCTCACCGGTCTGTGAGCTATGGGCCTCATCGGCAATCACTGCGAATCGCTTTCCCTGAGCCGCCGCCAGATTACGCACAGCCTCCAGGGCAAAGGGGAATGTCTGGATCGTGCAGACGACGATCTTCTTGGATCCCGAGAGGGCATCAGCGAGTTCACCGCTCTTGCTGCCTTCACTCCCTTTGATGGTGGCGACCACGCCACTCTGTCGCGCGAAGTCGAAGAGAGCCTCCTGAAGCTGGGTATCGATTACCGTCCTGTCGGAAACCACGAGCACCGTGTCAAAGATCTTCCGGTTCTCCTTGTCGTGGAGATCGGCGAGAAAATGGGCTGTCCAGGCAATCGAGTTGGTCTTTCCCGATCCTGCAGAATGCTGCACGAGATACTTCTGCCCCGGTCCATCAGCCGTGACTGCCGCCTGGATCTTGCGTGTGACATCAAGCTGGTGAAACCGTGGGAAGATAACGCTCTTGATCACCTTCTTGTTGTCCTTCTGGGCGATCAAGTAGCGGCCGAGGATTTCCAGCCAGCTCTCTCGCTCCCAGACCTTTTCCCAGAGATAAGCCGTGCGATGGCCACCCTCTGAGTTCACGGGATTACCGGCACCTCCGTCGTTGCCTTGATTGAAGGGAAGGAAGACCGTCGCCGGCCCGTTCAGCTTGGTCACCATGTGGACCTCACTGTTACTCACAGCAAAGTGGACCAAGGCACCACTCGGGAAGGAGAGCAACTGTTCAGGTCCCTGACCCTTGGGTGATGGATGGCGGTCAAAGCGGTACTGATCGATAGCGTCCTGAATACTTTGGGTGAAGTCGGTCTTCAGCTCTGATGTGGCGACTGGGATACCATTCAGAAAGAGCGCCAGATCGATGCTGTTCTCATTGTGGAGCGAGTAATGGACCTGACGGATGACCCTGAGACGGTTGGCCTGATAACGGGAAAGGATTTCCGGATTGATCCCTAGGGCCGGCTTGAACTGAGCCACGGTCAGCGGCTGCCTCAGACCGATCAGCTCCACCCCATGCCGGAGCACATCGAGTGTGCCACGCTGGTTGATTTGCTCTCGGACACGATCGAGGAGAGTGTTCTCCGCCTGGGATCCGTGATTCTTGGTCAGGATTTCCCATGCCTGAGGCTGGGTCTCCTGCACCCAAGCGATCAGATCAGGAGGATAGAGAGCCTTAGAACGGTCATAGCCGGTATCATCAGGAGAATAGAGCCAGCCATGACCGGCTAGGTAGTCGCAGATCTCAGTCTCGAAATGGATCTCTTTGTGGAGGCTCATCGAAGGATTCAGTTGGAGGACTGGCGTTTTATGGCATCGAGGGTTTTACCATCCTTGTTCTTCCACTCCACCCAACCATTGGCAGATCGGCCCATGAGCGCGAGTGCCGCCATGCTGGGAGAGCGGAACAAGTGATCCCTCTCAAAGACCAAGGAAGTATCACCCTCGGGTCGCATCACGCAGGAATCCACCAGTCGCGCCCTGAGCCGTTCCCCGGCCTTACCGACTATGTGAGGGACGTTCTCCCTTCTGCCTATGGATCCCTTGCGAACGACAAAACCTTCCGGAGTATAAACGCCTCGGCCCTGTGAGCCTGACGATTTGCAGTAGAACTCCTCCTCAACTCCTGATTCTGGAGTCACGATCACCGGATTAAAGATTGGGAACCCTAGGGACGACATGAGTACCTGGCCTGTCTCAAAGATCTCCAAGCAATCCGCCTCCATGGGTGTGGGAGTGTGCGGCTTGCTTCCGTTATTGCCGTTCTCATCGGAATATCGCCCGGCCTTTCGCGAGGCCTGAAGGCAGTGCCATTCAAGGAAGAGGGCGTGGGTCTGCGTGAGACTGTTCGTTTTTGAGATCAGCACCAGCGCCCGTTCCCAGAAATCCTTTTCCCTGTTGTGGATGGCAAGCCTGCCCCTCAGATCACCTGTCTGGCCGATGTAGACCTTCTGCTCCTCGCCATCGACTGACTCCCCGAAGAGGAAGTACACCGCCACCTGATTGCTCTCCGGCATTTTGAAAAAGTCCGGAAGCAGGCTTCGCGGAACTTCGATGACCTGAACAATGCGGGTGGTGATTTCTGAGACTCGGATGCCACGAGGATCACCATGAGGCAGGAAGATTTGAATGGTCTTGGGCGTGCTCATGCGGCTTCCTGGTGTTGGATCCCTCTGACATCGATCTGACCCGTGACAGCGGCGGAGATCAAGGCTGTGCGGCGTTCCTGGAGAAGGGTGATGGCCTTCTGGGCTTCTGATTTTAGATCATCGAACTTTGTGATTTCTTGATCGATATATCTTAAGATAGCCAGCACCTCAGGCTCAGGTGGGAACGGAATCTGTATGTTTTTGAACTCATCCCAATAAAGGCGGAGGCGAAAATCAGTTATCCCTTTTGAGTATCTTCTCATTTCTTCTACCGCACTTGGTGTTCGGAGAAGATTCTCAACAAAGCTGGTCTGAATAGTTTTTCGAGGGCGTGCCACCACATAGGCAGGACTTACCATCCCCTCGACATTCACAGCTCCGAATCCCCCCTGCCATGCACGCATCATATTGTAAACAAGATCGCCTGGTGCCACGCGGATATACTTCGACCGATCCTCACTGCGTGTCACTTTTCTATCCATTTCTTCTTCATTCATCTCCCGGTCGGAAACCCCGTGATGGATCGAAACTGAAAGAATGGGCAGTTCATTGTTGCCCGGTTCTACTGTCTCACTAAAAAGCCCTCCTAATCGTATCACCTCCCAATGCTCCGGCACCTGACCGAGCCACTCGATGCCGGAATCCTTCATCGGGACGGCGGGGTCGAGGCCTTTGGTGACGGCGTGGGAGATGACGGCCTGACGCTTTTCCTTCAGCAACTCGATCAGCCGTTCCTGCTCGGCTATCAGTCCATCGATCTTGGCCGTCTCCTGGTCCAGGAAGTCGGCGATGGCAGTTTGTTCGGCAAGGGGTGGAATGCCCGCTCTGTATTCCCTGATAAATTCATCAGAAACTCTTTTCTGGCCTCCAGCTCCATACATATGGGCTTCGCCCAAAGAGCGGAATACCCGGGAGCGGAAAAGGTACTGGAGCAATCGAGCGGTGGTCTTTTGAGCCTGTGGTCTTGCTACAATCAACTCTGTCGTTCCGAAGCCTATGCCATTGGTCAGCCCACTCATAATGGCTCCCTTTCCATTTTCAAAGCACGGGGTGATCTTTGCCAGAGTGACATCTCCCTCGCGGAAGTACGTGTAGCCGGTTAGCACATCGCCGAGTGTTTTCTCCTGCTCAAGGTTCAGTGATCCATCCTCACCAATCGCATCCATTGGAAGGAATGAAACAATAGTGTCTGCCTCAAGTGTTGATGTTTCCGATTTACGGGGGTTGACCTCACAGATGAATCTCAGGCGACTCACCTCCCAATGCTCCGGCACCTGACCGAGCCATTCCACGCCGCTCTCCTTGTACTTGGGGTATCGCGGAAAGCTCATGACTGGTCTTTTTGATCACTCAGATCACGCGATAATTCAGCCTCGATCTCCTCGATGCTTGGCAAGCTCGTATCCAGAGGTGTGGGCAGGGCTCGGACAAGTTGGTACTCCGCCACGCCGATCGGCTTGTCGATTCCCGAGAGGGAATATTCTGCAACAAGCCGATTCTGCGTGCGGCAGAGCAGGAGGCCAATGGTGGGTTTGTCCTCGGGCGCCTTGATCTGGGCGTCCACGGCGCTGAGGTAGAAGTTCAGCTGGCCCGCATGTTCTGGCTTGAAGGCCTGGGCCTTGAGCTCGACAACGACATAGCATTTCAGACGGGTATGGTAGAAGAGAAGGTCGATGAAGAATTCGTCTCCGGCCACTTCGACCCGGAACTGTCTCCCGAGAAAGGCAAATCCGGCTCCAAGCTCCAGCAGAAATCGGGTGATATGGCGGATCAGTGCCGCCTCGATGTCACGCTCATGGGCCTCATCACCGATACCAAGAAAATCGAAATGGTAGGGATCTTTCAGGATCTGTATCGCCAACCCGGCCTGATGAGAGGGCAGTCGCTCGGAGAAGTTTGTGACTGCTGACCCCTGCCGGAGGTGGAGCTGGTTCTTGATTTGGACGGTGAGTGTGTCGCGCGGCCAGGCGTTCCGAATGGCTTCACGTGCATACCAGTCTCGGAGATGAGGCTCGGCGAGCTTGGTGATGAGGGTCACAATATGGAACCAAGGCAATTGGTCAGCAGCTTGCTGACCAATCAGGCGATCCGGGCACTCCTGAGCAAAAAACCGCATGTATTTCAGGTTGGATGCCGAGAGTCCCTTCATGTCGGGAAAATCTCCCCGGAGGTCTGCTGAGAGTCGGTCGATCACCTTGGCACCCCAACCCTGGCGATTCTGTCGTTCCAGGATGTCACGTCCTATGTCGTGATAGAGGTGGATCTGCTCGGCATTTGCGGCAAGCAAGGCCCGGTTCCGGGCGCCTAGGATCCGTTGCTTAAGACTGGCCAGCCAGTCTCCGTAGTCGGATGGCAGGATTTGCTGTTGCTTAGTCATGGCACGACATCAGGCACTGAGGCCTTGGATCATGGTGAGGATCTTGTCCGTGACGCCCTTCAGCTCGGCGTCAATCTCACCCAAGGGACGGGGTGGCTTGAAGACGTAGAAATGCCTGTTGAACGGGATCTCATACCCCACCTTGGTCTTCTCATGATCAATCCAGGCATCAGCTGCATGAGGGAGAACCTCCCGCTTGAAGTAGGTCTCCACGTCCTCATGGAGCGGGACATTCTCGGTATCGCGGAGTGAGGAATCAGCAACGGGCTTGCCCTTGGTCTTTCCCTTGGTGGCCAGGATGACCTTCCCTGACTCGTCACGCTGCGGACGCTCCACGGTGATGGTGCGGTAGCCGAAGTCCTCGTTCTTGAAGATCCGGCTGATGGGTACTCCCTCCTGTGTTGATTCCTCAAAGTGACCGAAAAGGCGGGTGATCTCGTCGATGTGCTCATCCTTGAGTTCCTTGCGCTTGCTCCCCAGGCTCTTCCTCATCTTTTGCCAGAAAGCGCTGGCGTCGATGAGCTGCACCTTACCTTTCCTATGCGCCGGCTTCCTGTTGCTGACGATCCAGACGTAGGTGCTGATGCCTGTGTTGTAGAACATGTCCGTGGGCAGAGCGATGATGGCCTCCACGAGGTCATTCTCCAGGACATAGCGGCGGATCTCACTCTCTCCCGAGCCTGCTCCTCCGGTGAAGAGTGGTGAACCATTCAGGACGATACCGATACGACTTCCGCCATCCACAGCGGGTCGCATCTTGGAAATCAGATGCAGGAGGAAGAGGAGCGATCCATCGCTGACTCTCGGAAGGCCGGGACCGAAGCGTCCATTGAATCCCATCTGCTCGAACTCCCTGCGGATCTGAGCCTCGATCTTCTTCCACTCCACTCCGAAGGGAGGATTGGAGAGCATGTAGTCGAAGAGTTTACCGAGTAGTCCATCCTCTGAAAGGGTGTTCCCCAGGATGATGTTGGCGATGTCCTGACCCTTGATCAGCATGTCGGCCTTGCAGATGGCGTAGGACTCGGGATTAAGCTCCTGACCATACATGACCAGTCGGGCATTGGGATTAAGGCCCATGAGGTGCTCCTCGGCCACGGAAAGCATGCCGCCAGTGCCGGCTGTGGGATCGTAGATCGAACGCACGACTCCGGGCTTGGTCAGAGCCTCATCATCCTCGATGAAGAGGAGATTCACCATGAGGCGAATGGCATCACGGGGTGTGAAGTGCTCTCCGGCAGTTTCGTTGGAGAGTTCGGCAAACTTGCGGATCAGTTCCTCGAAGACGGATCCCATCTGGGCATTGCTGACCACCTCAGGGTGCAGGTCGATGTTGGCGAATTTCTCGGTAACGAGGTAGAGGAGCTTGGCCTTGGCCAGTCGGTCGATCTGGATGTGGAACTCAAAGCTCTCGAAGATGTCCCTCACTGCTGGGGAGAAAGCCTGGATGTAGGAACGGAGGTTCTCCCCGATATGGTCCTGATCTCCCATCAGCTTCTTCAGGTCGAGCGGGGAGGTATTGTAGAACAGCTGCCCGGCCTTCTTCAGAAGGAAAGGCTCGGGATTCACCCCAGCCTGAGTACGCGTCTCCAGTTCCTTCAGAACGGCAGGCTTGGTAGATTCCAGGACACAGTCCAGACGCCGCAGGACGGTAAAGGGCAGGATGACCTTCCCGTACTCAGACTGCTTGTAGTCACCACGGAGAAGATCAGCGACTGACCAGATAAAGGAGGAAAGGTTGGGATCAGCCATCGGAGGTCGAATGATTAACTGGTTGCCCTACAAGTGACGAGGAGATTGGGCTTTGATCAGCAAAAGGGATGCATTTTCTCTTCAGGATACTCATTGGCACCAGTGTATTTGACTCGGCCGAGGCCGACTGATTTCTCCCAACTCAATCCTTCTTTCAGTACTTTTCGCTCACGTCCGATGGTTTCCCTAACGCCCTGAAACAGCTTCCGATACTCCCGGAGTAGCCTCAGTGCATCCTCTCCCATTTCCTTGCCCTCAAAGAGTTCCCGGGGACGTACCTGAAAATCCAAGCCTCCCTGCAGGTCAAGAGACATGAGGGGGACTCCCAGATCAGCATTCGACAGAAGAAGTCTGTGATCAGGATCCGCCTCAGCAGAGCACCCCTCGATCAGTGACAACTCCCCTCCTCCAAGGTCCAGGTGAAGAATCGTAATGATCTTCCTCTCCACATCCCAGAGGGCACCCAGCTTCTCCTCAGTGACACCCAGATTGCGCAGATCCCGTACCTTCCTGAGGAAGGTCTCGTAGCACTCGGGATACTGCTCAAGCACAGGAAGTCCTAAGCGCTTCCGCATACGGCTGATCCAGAGAGCCGGCCGACCGAGACTCTCTAAAAGTTCAAGCTGGTTCATTTGCGCAGAAGGGAGATCAACACCCAGAGAGCAATCCAAATCACAAACCAACTCCAGCATCCCCACTTTTTCCGAGCTCGATACGGTTGATCCGGATGGTCGTAGCAATGGTCGATGAAGTCATCCGGGATGGCGTGACCGTGGCCGGCGTAGAATTTCTTGAGCAGGGTCTTGGAAACCTCCTTTTTCTTAAACTGGATCTGGCCGATGAGGTTATCTGCTTGCGTCTCCCCAAAGTCTTTGAGTTGTGAAAAGTCGAGGTCAGGGAGGAGGCTTCGAACGGCCTCAAGTTGATCGGGTCGGATGGGAGGTTCCCCTGGTTGGCGATCGGGGGTATGGAGAGTCATGTTGATCCGGTTGTTCCGGACCCATTCCTCGGAGGGCTCTGGAATACGCGGGTGACGGGCCCTAACTCGTGAATGACTGGTATGGATGTCGGTGTAGGAGAGTCCTGTCCCGGGAATACCGGCCGTAAATCTACTACCCGAGGTTCCCATGGTGTAGCGGGCTCCCCTCCCCCCAATGCTCAGGGAGGTGCTCTTCTTGCCTATATTCCACCGAACCCCGGGGAAGAGCTTGATGCTGCGGTGGAAGCGGAAGAAGCCCATAGGATGTCACCAAGTTGTATCACACCGCATGATATGAGCAATGATGGGAATGAGATTCATGACAGGAGCCTACCACCCAAGCGGGACACTGAGCGTCCTACCCCCATAAAAAGATTCAGGGTGTTTCACGTGTATTGTGCCCCCTGACAAACCGGGTAATGGCAAAGCAGGTCTCTGTGATCCGCCTCTTCATATACTCTTCCTTGTCATCGATAGAGGGATCCCATTCTGGATCACTCGGCCATACCATTTGCTCGTACAGTTCCCAGTCACTGAGACCCGACTGCTGATCGTAGTTGTAAAAGACACTCGCTGCGCTCGCCCAATAATATTCCCACCATCCCTCTAGCCGAGGACTGATACGGTATTCTTCAATCATTTTGCAGAAGCCTTCGTAGTTGGAAGCAGCTCCTTCACGTTCATCTGTGGCCGGCATGACCTCATCGCAGAGATCACCCAAGATAGAGGCAGCAGTGATTAGAAACTCACGAAGGGTTGAGGCCCTGGTGAGAATGCAATGGGCATCTGAAGCCAACTCAGCATCGGTAAAAAACTCATTCACGATTGAGTATCTTCCTGGTCTGTGAGTTGAAAGAACCTTACAGGCTCTTTCGCGAAAGGAATTTCTTCAGGCGCGAAAAAAGGGATGGGGAGACACATTGAGGATTATCTGGGATCTCCGGTGCTGAATGCTGCTCAAGATGCTGGAGATAATCGACAGCCTCTAAGAGCTTTGCTTTTCCGACCTTGATTGCCAGTTCTTCAAGGTATTTTTGATCTAAGTCTAGTAGTGTTCCGATCATGGTAGTGGTGGGTTGGGGGTTAGAGCCTAGCGAGCAATTCTTTCGGCATGTCAGGGATGATGTGATCAATGATGTTCATGGCGCCTTCGAGTAGCGTCGGGCCGGCGTTCTTATGTCCCTGGAGGAGTAGCGGGACGGCTACTAGGAGCAGCCCAATGCCGCGATAGAGCTTGCTGCAATCCTCCTGTGCTGGCGCCGGCGGAAGGGCCTCTAACTTGGGCTCGGAAACCTTGGGCTTGCGTGGGGCGGCGGAACGCTTGCGCGTTGTTGTTGCGCGTTTGCGGGGTTTGGGTGTGTTCATAGATTTATTTCTCAGGTGGGTAGTAGGTGAATCCGGTGCAGATGTCGGCAATCTCTGGGCAGAATGACCAGCTCTTGCCGGTATTAAAGATGCTGTGACTGGCCGCGATGCAATCGGGATCAACCAGATTGAACTCGGCAACCTTCTTCTCCATCCATGTGATGAAGGGGGTTTCCATCGGGAGCCTCCCAGCCTCCACGGCCTCGCGCATAGAGTCTTTCACACATGCTGGGACTGCCACATACACTTCCTGCCCAGGGCACTCCCCGTGAAGATTGGCGGCCGGCGGGTTGCCAATGCACTTCTCTTCCGCTTCACGGAGAACTTGATCGAGTGACTTATTCGACCCTATGCCAGAGGCCTCGGCGGCAAGGATGCGAAGCTCCAGTTTATACTGCTCCTGTTCGGGTGTGAGTTTGCGTTCGCCTATACTCGCCGCTCGTTTTATGGCATTTTGTTGAGCCACATCTCGGAAGTGGCTTTTTCTCTCTTCTTCGTTTTTTTCCATTTTGTGTATGGCGGTTTTTTTAGTTGCCTCTTCTGTGTTAAAATAGCCTACATCGTTTGATTATGATACATATTCCCTTCCATAGGTTTAGGGGAATAACCCGTGAGAGATTCGCTTTCCCCGTTCTAACCATAGGGGAACAAGAGGAGAGAGATTCAAAGTCACCTCTCATCCCTTCATCTCTAAGGGAAAACCGATCAACTTCTTCGCGCTTTCTCATTAAGAATTTCATTCCCTTCATCTATAAGGGAAAAATGGTTCAATTCTTCGCCAAGGAGATACCCTTCCACCATGGTCGCATAGGACATCTATTAGTGGTGCCGGTCGGGCGCGACGATCCTAGGCGCCTCGGTGGCGTAGGGGTTTGCGCTCAGCTCACCCAAATCGACCTGGGCGGAGGCGGATGCTGAAATGGCAACGAGTATCAGGAGGAGTTTCTTCATGGACAGATCCTCCCACACCAACGGGACACTGAGCGTCCTACCCCCTACCGTATTTTCCGTGGAGCCCCGAACTCTTCCAGATCAGCGATACTGTGCAGCGATCATCTGTGCCGTTGCCTTAATTCTGTGACGAAGTGCTAGGGGAGCCAGCACCTTGGCGTGAGATCCCCAGCCGAGGATCCAGGCCTCAAGATCCGGTGCGAGACCGACCTTCAGTGACAGTTCTGCCGATCCATCCTTCCGGAAAACGAGTTTCTGGGAGGGATGCCACCTGCGCTCACCGGTGAGTGCGGCGGAGATCGGATCCAGGAGGATGCGGACCAGTTGGGCGTTCTTGGTCTCAAAGGCCGAGAAGCTGTCTCCCAGCATGGTATCCAAGGAAAAGCCCTTCGGACGGGTGAACTTCCTCCGGAGGTTCTTGGGTCCGGAGATCCTAGCGAGGGCGAAGGTGCGGATAGCTTTGCGAGCCAGATCCAGACCGATGAGGTACCAGACCCCTCCAATGCATCCCAGGTGATAGGGTTGGATGACACGTTCGGTTCCTTTGCCGTCGCCGGGCTTGGTATAGGTGAAGGAGACCTCCTGAGAATCCATCAGGGCATTGGAAAGCATCTGGAAGGATTCAAGGTCTGCCGAGGGGGGGCCTGAGGGGCGAAAGGAAACGGCAGCACTCAGGTCGGAGAGGGAGATCTCGCTGCTCGCCGGCATTCCCTCGATGAGTCTCGTGAAGGCGCTCCTGAGGGCCTTCTCAAAAGGAGTGCCCCGGTACTGCTCGGCGGCCTTCTGGGCCACCAGGAGAGCCACCACCTCGCCTTCCTTGAGGGCTACCATGGGGAGATTATTTACCTCCTTGGTGTAGATAAAGCCCCTGCGGGCAGAATCATACTCGATCGGCAGCTGGAGCTGATCCCGCATGAAGTCGATGTCGCGCTGGACGGTCTTGTAGGATACCTCGAAGTCATCGGAGAGGGCCTGGCAGTTGGGAAACTTGCCCTCCTTGAGGAGTTCGTGGATCTGGATGATCCGGAACATCGGAAGCCGCGCTGAGCGCCCGTGGTTCTGGACAGACTTGGACGGCTTGACCGAACGTGTGTGGGACGGCTTGAGAGAAGACTTGGGGGAACGATCCGTGGCAATGCGTGACATTGGACTCTTTATGTCCATGGATCACGACAACCTCAACACCATTTATCCATCAGTGCGTTGATTGGCCTTTTGTAGAAAATCCTCAATGGCTGCCTTGACCACCTCCTCGGGTTTGTAGCCGTTGGCAATGGCCGTGGCCTCAAGGAGAGCGAGGATATTGGGAGGGAAGCAGATGTCGGTGGTTTCCATGTGCACATCCTGCCATGAGAACCCAGATACCAAGTGTCCTAGGCCCTGATTATTTTTTGCCAAAAGGGGCCGGGGTTATTGCACTGTAAAAGCCGTTCCGGGACTTCCGAGCCCGGCACCTTGAAAAATTGATTTTTAAAAGTTCAGCTCCTCATCCAGTAGTAAGCGATGCGCATCGCCGTCTCAGGATCCCACTCGCTGGGCAAATCCACCGTCGTTAACGATTGGGTCGCCCGGCACCCCTACTTCAAGAGAGAGGAGGAACCATACCGAGCCCTCGGTCTTCACGGCCCCTACGAGATCCTGTTTCGCGACGCTTCCACAAAACTGCACAACGGCATCCAGCTCTACTACAATATCGGCAGGGTTCACCGTTATGCGAATTCTTCCTCCGACGTGATCTTCGACCGCTCCCCCGTCGATTACGTCGCCTACTCCCAATACACCGCCAACCAGGGAAGCACCGACATCGACAACGCCTTTGTAGAATCCATGGTTCTCGGCGTACGGGAATCACTCGATCACCTGGACATCCTCGCCTTCGTGCCGAAATCCGAGGAGTGGCCCGTGGAAATGGAGGAAGATGGAATCAGGCCGGTCGATCACGCCTACCGCGACGAGGTGGACGCGATCTTCAAGCAGATCTACCGCGAGGGACGCTTCGGAGTGATGCCTTCGAGCAACGGGCCGCTCCTGATCGAGTTGCTGGGCCCACGACAACAGAGGCTGGACCAGCTGCAGGCTGCCATTGACGCCCTGAAGTCCCGAGGTGAGCCCTCTGGGTAGACTTTTCATCCAGATGCTCGGACTCGGCTTTCTGGGAATCATGTGACTCCGGTACTATGATGGAGACCTCTCTCCATTGATCTGGAATGTTGTCCCCTCAGTCAGATAGTCGAAAACCAACCACTGACCGATGGGTCAGACGAGCAGGAATGGATGTGTCCTCATGGGTAGATCCACACAAAAGCAAGCACACCAATGAGATCAAGTGTCCCTAGGCCAAAATAATATATTGCATCCTCATGCGCCACCTCTACCTTTCCCCGATGCCTAAAAAACGCGACGGGATCATGACAGTCCGCATTCCCACGGACGAAAAAGACGTACTTCAAGCCATTGCCGACAAAGCCGATGTCACTCTCAGTGATGTGGTGGTCAAGGCAGTCCGGGACTTCATTGAAGGCAACCCGATTCCTGCTAAGGCAAAAGCCAAGAAGTAGGGGTATCTCCCCCCCTCTGCACTCCCCCCCTCGGAGAGCAGTTTGATGCCGAGGCCGCCGACATAACCGGCCGGCATTCCCTCTCCGAACTCTGCTGGATGGGGTTCTGGTCACAGCTTGTGGATGGCGACCACGGCTGGAACATGCTGAACGTCGATCCGAGTGACGCTCGATCTATTCGCATCCAGCCGATCGAGGCTGATCGCATTGGCAACGTCAACCCTGCCGAGACAACGGAGAAGAACAAGATCGGAGGGATCACGATCGACGACAATGGAGCGCCTACGGAGTATTCGATCTACAACAGGAACAGGCTTACCTCTCAGTACACATTTGATCGCGACGTGCCGGCGGCTCAGTTCC
>CAIOJL010000043.1 GCA_903858595.1 uncultured Spartobacteria bacterium
TAGGGAAGCGCTGATTAAATCGCATAGAGGCCGTTGCGGGAAGAATGGGCTGCAGGCAAGGCGGCTTCGCGCACGCATCCCCATGCGGGCTGTAAGCGCGAAGCCAACACAGCCTCCGGCTCTATTATCTCCGCAACCCTTTGGGCTGAGACCATTTGGCCGTTTTCCTGCGTTGCTTGCTTGGGCAAGACCGCAAGGGTATTGCCACTGCGCTGCACGCCTTGGAAAACAATCAAATGCTCTTCAGCGGCCATCATGGGATTTATTCAGCGCTTCCTTAGGGCTTTTCCACCTATCATGCCGTCGCTCAGTCCATGGCGATGCATCAGGTGGGCAGCACCAATCCGCCCAAGATTGAACTCCAAAGGAGCGTCCAGATCAACCGTGTGGTTGATCAGCTTCCTGATCTTCGGATCGATGATGGTCGGGTGGTCTTCTTTCTGCCTGAAACTCGCCCGTCACTCGGAGGTAAGGGTTATAATGGTCTGGTGGAGATTCCGGATTTTTTGGAAAGCATTCTTTGCCTATCTCCTCGTCTCTATCTTCACCCTCCTTTGGACGCTGCTCCTGATCATACCGGGAATCATCGCTGCCTATTCGTTCTCCTTAACCTTTTTCATCCTTGCCGAGGATCTCTCGGTTAAGCCCCTCGATGCGATCAGACGCATCAAGGAGATGATGCGTGGACAGAAATGGAAGCTGGCCTGGCTACAGGGACGCTTTATCGGTTGGTATGTACTGGCTCTCTTAAAATGTGGCATCGGCATGCTTTGGGTGGTGCCGTATTATAGGACCTCCCTTGCCCACTTCTACGATGATGTGAAGAGTATGCCTTCTCTCCCTGCATAAGCCGATTCGGGCAATTTGTTCTGGCACCGCCGATCGGAGCATCTTAAACGGAACACATGATCTTTCGCTATCTCAGCAAGTACCGTGACACGGGCCTCCTGCTCCTCCGCATCCTCATCGGACTCTCCTTTCTGGCCCATGGTCTTCCCAAACTCATGGAAGGTCCCGATCTCTGGATCAAGCTTGGCAAGTCGATGCAGTTCGTCGGAGTGACGGCCTATCCTATCTTCTGGGGACTGATGGCCGCGCTCACCGAGTTCGTTGGAGGATTCCTCCTGCTGATCGGCTTCTGTTTCCGTCCAGCCTGTCTCTTCCTAGTGATCAACATGGCTGTAGCCACCACTATGCACTTTCACACGACACCGGGCGACTTCATGGAGAAATGGTTTGTCGCCTCCCATGCCATCGAACTCGGTTCCGTCTTCCTATCTCTCCTGCTGATCGGTCCTGGAAAATTCAGCGTAGATCGGGATTAGGCAGGAATCGTCTCCTTCACTTCTTAACTGCGCACCTGTTTAGGCCGCATACGAAGTTCGCCGGGCCACATGCTGAAATGACGGTAGAAGAGTTTTGAGAGTTGGCTCTCATCTCCGAGATGAGAGGCTTCGGCGATCTGCTTCAGCGGCAGGCTGGTCGTAAAAAGGAGGCTTCTGGCGTGAGCCAGACGAATCATCCTGAGTTCAAGTATCGGAGAGCGACCGCTCAACCGTTTGTATTTTCTGGCAAAAGCGAATTTGCTCATCCCTCCCCAGTTGGCCAGCATGGCAAGATCAAGATCCGACTTCATGTTCTCCTGCATCCTGTGACGTAACCCGGTCAGCCAAGGAGACTCCTTTTGCTGGAACAGACGATCGAGTTGCAGAAGGATCGCACGCAGGAGACCAGATGATATCCCCGGTTCCGCCAGATCCTCATGATCACTGTGAATCCAGGCCATCATCTGTCGTATGCGTCCCCCTTCGTCCCGAATCCGCACGGGTAGGTCGATCGCTCCGCCCATACGGAACCCTAGAAAGTAAGATCCGACTGGTTGGCTGGTATCCGAGCTTTCCTTGTGCACACCACCCGCATGGTAAAAGAGCACATCTCCGGGAACGGCAGTCAGTATCTCGCCGTTAATTTTCAGATTAAGAACGCCTTGAGTGATGACGACCAACTCGTGGTGAGGATGCAGGTGCGCGGGCATATTCCAGGAGGACCTAGGCTGGATCTTGCCGACGTAAAGAATTTTCGGAAACACGGGAGGCATGGGCAATTTCTGACATAAAAAAGCAACGCCTGCCATTTCCAAAAAAACCCCTCAGGGCATGATTTAAAGCTAAAACCAAAACTCACTACACCATGTCTACAAACCCCATCAAGATCGGTTTCGTCGGCGTTGGCGGCATGGGCCAAGCGGCCCATCTCCGCAACTACGCGAGCGCCAGTTTATCCAACGAATGCCAGGTCGTCGCCCTCGCGGAAATCCGCCCCAAGCTGGCCCAACAGGTTGCCGCCCGTTACGGTGTTCCCAAAGTTTATGAAACTCACGAGCAGATGCTGGCGAACGAAAAACTCGACGCAATCGTTGCCTCGCAGCCCTTCACCCGTCACGGCATCCTGATTCCCGAACTTGCCAAGGCAGGCATCCCCATCTTCTCGGAGAAGCCGATCGCCGGTTCGATAGCAGCTGGCGAGAAAATCATCAAGGCGCTGGAGGAGAACAAAACCTGGCTGATGGTCGGTTACCACAAGCGTTGCGACCCAGCAACCGAATATGCGAAGAAAATCGTGGATGAATGGAAACAATCCGGCGAGTTCGGCAAGTTGAACTATATCCGCCTCTCGATGCCGCCTGGTGATTGGCAAGCGGCAGGATTTAACGATTTCTTAAACTCCGACGAGCCGACCGGCAGCCTTGCATGGGATCCCTCCCCTGAGGACATGGATGAGGCGACGGCGGGAGAATACACGAGCTTCGTGAATTACTATATCCACCAGGTCAATCTGCTGCGTCACCTCCTCGGCGAGTCTTACACAGTGAGCTATGCCGATCCGGCCAAAGTCTTGTTCGTGGCTCACAGTGCCAGCTGCATCCCTTGCACAATCGAAATGGCCGCCTATAACTCCACCATCGATTGGCAGGAGTCGGCGCTTGTCGGCTTTGAAAAGGGCTATGTGAAACTTGAACTTCCAGCCCCGGTCGCCTACAACCGCCCCGGTCAGGTGGAGATCTTCAGGGATCCAGGCAATGGAGTGACCCCGACCACCACCCGCCCAAGCCTCCCGTGGGTCCATGCGATGCGCAATCAGGCACTTGCCTTCATCAAGGCTGTGCGTGGGGAAGCAACTGCCCCCTGCCTTGCAGTAGAGGCCCTCGAGGACATCAAGATCGCCCGCGAATACACCCGTCTTCTCAAGGGCAAATAATCCAGCAATACTCGGCACCCTTCACCAACCCACAGGAACAAAAATCATGTCATTGAAATGGCGTAAAGTATGGATTTCAGACGAGACCTTCGAATCAGCTGAGGCTATCGATGTGAACAACGATGGCATTCCCGATATTGTCTCTGGAGCCTATTGGTACCAAGGGCCCGACTTTAGGAAGAAACACTCCATCGGAGAGGTGAAGGGCTACGGAGAATATTTTGATGATTTCTCGACCATCCCCCTCGACATCAACGGGGATGGCTTTACAGACTTCGTTACCGGCGGATATTGGGGCAACACTCTACGTTGGCGTGAAAACCCCTCTGGCGACCCTTCCAAACAGTGGATCGAGCATGTCATCGCCGAGGTAGGGAACGTAGAGACGACTCGCGCTTGGGACATTGACGGTGATGGTCATTTCGAGATTTTACCAAACACTCCCAACAACCCCGAGGTTGCCTACTACAAGTTGATCACTGATGAAAACGGGAAAGGCACCGGCAAATTCCGCAAAATATCCGTATACAAGTTTCCCGAGGGTACGAGTCAGGGGCATGGTCTTGGCTGTGGTGACATCGCCGGAAACGGGCGAATGGACATCATCCTCTGCAGGGGCTGGCTGGAGGCTCCCGCCGATCCCGAAAAGGACGAATGGATCTGGCACCCCGACTTTGAGAACGCCCCGTGGACATGGTGTGCAAGCATCCCGATGCTGGTCGTCGACGTGAACGGCGATGGCAAAAACGAAATCATCACCGGCCACGCACACAACTACGGCCTCTGGTGGAGCGAACGGAAGGAAATCGACGGCAAGCATACCTGGATCCATCACCCGATCGACCCGTATTGCGCCCAGTACCACGATCTGCAGTGGGTCGACATTGACGGAGACGGCAAGTGTGAGCTAGTCACCGGCAAGCGTCATCGCGCCCATTGTGGCAACGATACGGGCGAATGGGACGACATCGGCATGTACTACTTCAAGTGGACCGGGGAAGGCTTCGCCAAGCAGGTCATTGATTATGGTCCAATAGGCACAGGCAAGGGATGCGGCATTTATTTCGCGGTGGCGGATCTCAATGGCGACGGACGTCCCGAGATCATTGCACCCGGGAAAGAAGGTCTATATGTCTTCTTCAACGAGGGCAGCGAGTAACCGTCGCGCATTACGCGATCTTCCCTCTTCCCCGACGACTTAAAGAAAGCAATATTTCCACCCTCAAACCCCTACAATCACCATGGCAAAAATCGCAATGATCGGTGCAGGAAGCCTCGTCTTCTGCAAAACCCTAATGTCGGACTTCCTAGCTACCCCCGCGCTGGCGGGAAGCGAATATCGACTGATGGCGAAAACCCATACCCGCCTTGATAAGATGGATTCCTTTGTTAAGCGGATGATCAAGGACAACGGGATCAACGCCACCGTCGTCTCAACCACCGACCGTCGGGAGGCCCTCAAGGATGCCGATTACGTCGTCGTGATGATCCAGGCTGGCGGCGTCGAGGAATTCCGACAGGATTACGAGATTCCCCTCAAGTATGGGGTGGATCAGTGCATCGGCGACACGATGGGACCGGGCGGCATCTTCCGCGCTCTGCGCCATATCCCCGCGCTCCTAGAGATCGCCAACGATATGCGGGAACTCTGTCCGAAGGCCATCCTCTTCAACTACGCCAACCCAATGGCGATGTGCTGCTGGGCGCTGGGTCGCGTGCAGGGACTCCAGTTTGTGGGGCTCTGCCACGGCGTGCAGACGACGATGGATCTCATTGCCAGCTACACCGGCGTCCCCAAGGACGAGATTGATTACCAGTGTGCTGGCATCAATCATATGGGTTGGTTCCTCAGTCTGGAGCACAAGGAACGCGACCTCTACCCGCTGCTCAAGGAAAATTTCGAGAAGCCGGGTTACTATGTGAATGAGAAGGTGCGCGCCGAGGTCATGCGCCATTTCGGTTATTTCATGACCGAAAGCACCGGCCATCTCTCTGAATACCTGCCCTACTTCCGCAAAAACAAAAAGGCTCTCGATCTTTACTGCGACGAGCCGGCCTTTGGTGGTGAGTCGGGAGCCTATTACAAATACTGCGCGATGCTTGCCGAGAAGTTCGCTAAAACCGACCCTCTCTCCATCGAATCGACCGAGCTTGGACCCCGTAGTGCCGAATACTGCTCCCACATCATCGAAGCTAGGGAGACCGGTCATCCCTTCCGCTTCAACGGCAATATCCGCAACGACGGCTACATCACCAATCTCCCGCAGGGCTGTTGCGTCGAGGTTCCGATCTACGCCGATCGCACAGGTTTGAACGCAACGGTGGTCGGAAACCTGCCGATTCAGTGCGCCGCCCTGAACATGAGCAACGTCCTCGTGCAGGGACTCACTGTTGAAGCCAGTTTTACAGGCGATCCGGAGCTGGTGATGAACGCCGTCGCGATGGATCCCCTCACCGCTTCGGTGCTCACCCTTCACGAAATTCGCGACATGGTCACCGAAATGCTAGCCGCCGAAGCGGTCTGGCTACCGCAGTTTGCGGGGAAAAAACTACGCTCCGTGCCGACCATCAGTATCCCCAAGGATGTGAAGCGCGCTAACGTGCCTGTCGATCCCGCGCTCGCCATCGCCAACCGGTTCATGAAACTGGCCGAGGCCTAATTGTCGTAACTTCTCATTCGGACAAACACATCCACCACACCCGGAAAGCAAGTAAGGTCTGGAGACAAGTCTCAGGAAGGTCGTTTCCGAGAGATCTTCCGCTTGATCATTCCAAAAAACTCCTGAAATCCCTCGATCTTCAGCGCCCAACTGGAGAGCAGAAAGAGGAGGGTTGCACCGCTGATCACCAGCAGGAGAGCAGCAGTACGAAGAAGAACGTGTTCATGACCGAGACCTGCAAGCCAGTGTTGGCCGAACCAACCGACAAGGCCGATCGGCAGCGCGGCCAGAAGACAGCGGCCGAAGGTCGCAGCCATGGCCTTCGTCTCCAGTGATCCGGAAATCCGGGTCATGAGGATGTAGAGCAAGGTGAAATTCATCGTGGCCGAGAGGGCTGTCGAAAGGGCAAGTCCCCTGTGACCCATTCCGAGGTGGAAAATAAAGAGCCAGTTGAGCAGGAGGTTCATCCCGATAGAGAGGAAGCTCACCATCATCGGAGTCCATTTGTGATTGATGGCGTAGAAGGCTGGCGAGAGCACCTTGATGCAGGAATATCCCACCAGACCTATCGCGTAGTACTGGAGGGCTTCGGCAGTATGCAGCGTATCGGCATCCAGGAACTTTCCTCGTTGGTAGATCAATGCGATGATCGGTTGAGCCAGCGCAATCAGTCCTACCGCGGCAGGCAGGGTCAGAAAGACCGCCAGACGCATTGCCTTGGCAAGAGTCGATCGGAACCGTCCCATCTCTCCCAAGACCGCTGCCCTTGAGATGACGGGCAGGGTCACCGTCGCCACGGCCACGCCGAAGACACCCAGCGGCAGTTGCATTAGTCGGAAGGCATAGGAGAGCCAGCTGATTGGACCATTCCCCAGATAGGAGGCAAAGATGCTGTTGACCATGACGTTGATCTGAACCGCACTGGCGGCGATCACGGCCGGGAGCATGAGCAGGAGAACCTGACGTACACCCGGATCCCTCCAGTTGAAATCCAAGACAAACCGGAAACCTGCTTTGTAGAGATCCGGCAACTGTACACCGAGTTGAAGAAGCCCTCCGAGCAGCGTACCCAGGGAAAGACCGATCAGAGATCGTTCCCCGAAATGAGGATCGATCCACCATCCGAAAACCACGCCTCCGGCGATTGATCCGATATTGAAGAAGCTGGAAGCAAGTGCCGGGACCGTGAAGCGGTTGGTGGCGTTCAGCATCCCCATGACCAAAGCCGCCAGAGAAACCATCAGGATGAAGGGATACATGATCCGCGTCAGCTCGATCGTCAGGGCGGCCTTTTCCGCAGGGAAGCCCGGCGCGAGAAAACCGATGAATTGAGCCGCAAAGATCACCCCGAGGACTGAAACCAGACTCATGAAGACCGTGGTCAGAGTTGCCATCTTGGAGGCCAGCTTCCAGGCCGACCCCTCGCCTTCCGTGGCGATCCTCTGCGAAAACACGGTCACAAATGCCGTAGAAAGCGCCCCTTCTGCAAAGAGATCCCGCAGTAAGTTAGGAGCCCGAAATGCAGTCAGAAAGGCATCCATCCCTCGCCCCGCGCCGAAGAGTCCGGCAAAAATCAGCTCACGGCCCAACCCCAGAACTCGGCTTAGCATAACAGCACCGGCGACGACACCGGCGGCCTTGGTGTTCAATCCCTCTTGATTTGGAGGATTCGCGCTCATCAGGCATGAGAATTGAAGTCTTGATGACCTGTTCCATGAAGGGATCCATAGGAGGCCCTTCTCAGGCGATCCATGATGGCCACACCAATCCCCTCTTCAGGTACAGACTGAGCTAAAATCAGGTCCACATTGCTTTCATCAAGCCGGCGAAGAGCTCCGTAGAAATTCGCAGCTGCTTCCTTCAGTTCACCTGATGCGCTAAGAACTTCAACAACAGCACATTGATCATTTATTTCCTGAAAAGAAGTATCGAATGCCATCAATCCCACACGATCCTCAGAAGGAAGGGGAATGATGTCCGAATCAATGATTCGAAGTCTCTTTTTCGGCGCATAATGCCCAGGCAGACTTCCCGGAGTATTCACCATCCCATCATGGCTGGAAACATGTCCATATTCTTTCAGTTGATCTATTGTGATGGGGCCTGGACGTAGAATTTCTAATCCATCTTCCCGGAGAGCCACAATCGTGGATTCCAAACCATGCTTACAGGAACCTCCATCCAGAATCAGATCGATGGATTCACCGAGCTCTAATTGGACATCAATTGCGCTCGTAGGGCTAATGCGCCCGAATCGATTGGCGCTGGGGGCAGCAAGCGGAGAGACGATGCCTCGGAGCACCTCCTGAAAGATTGGATGGGACGTCACCCGGACTGCTACGAACTCCGATCCGGCAGTCACTAGATCAGGAAGCTCGGGTCGCCTGGGCAGCAAAAGAGTCAGTGGACCTGGCCAGAAGTTCGCCGCCAATCTCTCCACAAGATTTCTCTGTTCATCTGATGAAAAACGGACAACTCGCTCAAGCCAACCCATTTCTGGGATGTGAACAATCAGAGGATCGGAAAGCGGTCGCCCTTTGGCCTCGAAGATCCGGGCAATCGCCATCGGATCAAAGGCATTGCCAGCCAGTCCGTAGACCGTCTCGGTGGGTAGCCCCACAACGCCCCCTTGCCGCAAGAGTTCCACGGAATCACG
The DNA here is from genome assembly GCA_903858595.1 of uncultured Spartobacteria bacterium. Lineage (GTDB taxonomy): Bacteria > Verrucomicrobiota > Verrucomicrobiia > Chthoniobacterales > UBA6821 > UBA6821. Next base: position 8,575 of record CAIOJL010000043.1, read on the forward strand.
GATCCCCTCCCCTCCATGAACAATCCGGGCACTCACATTGAAAAATCCTGAAATATTAGTTACTTAGCGTTTCAAGCGAAGTTTCTTGGGTGCCTTTAGGACACTCTCTTCGGCAGCCTTGGTCTGGTTTTTCCGGAATGCGGCAAGCTTCGCAGAAAGCCCCTGATGGAGCAGGGCCAATTGGGCGATCGCAAAGAGCGCTGCATTCTTGGCCCCGGCCTCGCCGATGGCAAAGGTGGCGACAGGAATACCGACCGGCATCTGGACGATCGAAAGCAGAGAATCAAATCCTTCCATGGTGCGGCTCTTCACAGGGACTCCGAGTACGGGCACAGTTGTCTGAGCCGCGATCATGCCGGGAAGGTGGGCTGCACCACCAGCGCCCGCGATGATTGCATGAAGTCCCCTAGCCTCGGCTTCCTTGGCATAGGTCGCCGTGGCATCAGGCATGCGGTGTGCGGAAACAACACGGTACTCGCACGGGACGCCGAACTCCTCAAGGAGCGCCACGGCGTGACCCATCGTTTCCCAATCGCTCTTGCTCCCCATCACTACACCCACCAGAGGTGACGACTTGGTCGCGGCCGAGTGTTTGGATGACTTCGTTTTTTTGGAACTCATCCTGGAAGCGTATTCACGAGAGACGTTTCAATCAACCCGCTTCGGTGGGGTATCAGCGTCTTCGAAGGTGTCCTTTTTCCGGACGGACGAGTAGCGTCAACAACATGAATTCAAACATCGTCCTGATCGGTTTCATGGGATGCGGAAAGAGCAGCATCGGTCGTCGTCTGGCAAAACGCATGAATTACGGATTCCTCGACAGCGACGACCTAATCATTGCCCGAGCTCAAGGCACAAGCATCAGCGAGCTCTTTGCCGAAGAGGGAGAGGAGCGCTTCCGTGATCGGGAGACCGCAGAGCTTCGGGAGCTTGTCGACGCCAAGAATATCGTGCTCGCTACTGGCGGCGGAGCCATTTTGCGTGAAGAGAACAGGGCGCTTCTGCATCGTATCGGAAGGATTGTCTGTCTACATGCCGATCCGGAGACCCTCTTTGAACGCGCAAGCCGCAACCGTAAACGCCCACTGCTGAATGTGGAAAATCCACGAGGCGCCTTCAATGCGCTTCTGGAGTCGCGAGTCCCCATCTACGAGGCCGCAGCCGACATTCAAATCGATGCCACAGGCCTTCCTCACGAGCAGACCATTGAGGAGATTATCCGGGCGCTTGCACTTGATCTGAATGAAAAAACAGGTTTTGAACCTTCCCGCGCCTCCGGCAGTTCCGTTTAAAATTGACGGAGAAACCCCCGTCTTTTAACACTTTCCCTTCCCGAGCGACCCCTAACGCCGGCAACCCAACTCAAACATCATGCCTAATATTGCCATCAACGGGTTCGGCCGCATCGGCCGCCTTGTCTTCCGTGCCATCGTCGAGCAGGGACTCCTTGAGAAAGGATACAAAGTCGTCGCCGTCAACGACCTCGTTCCAGCCGACAATCTCGCCTACCTCGTGAAGTACGACTCCACGCAGGGTCTCTTCAAGGGTGAGGTGCACAGCGAAAAATCCTCTCCTGAGGTTGCCGAAGACGACACGCTGGTGGTCAACGGTCACAAGATCAAGTGCCTCGCCGTTAAGGAAGGCCCTGCAGCTCTGCCTTGGAAGGATCTCAACGTCGACATCGTCATCGAGTCGACAGGCCTCTTCACCGAGGGCGAGAAGGCCAAGGGCCACATCACCGCGGGTGCCAAGAAAGTGCTCATCTCCGCTCCCGGAAAGAACGAGGACATCACCGTCGTCATGGGCGTTAACGATGACAAACTCGATATCTCCAAGCACCACATCATCTCCAACGCCAGCTGTACCACCAACTGTCTCGCTCCCGTCGTCCATGTCCTCCTGAAGGAAGGATTCGGCATCGAGGAGGGGCTCATGACCACCGTGCACAGCTACACCGCCACACAGAAGACCGTCGATGGTCCTTCCAAGAAGGACTGGAAGGGCGGCCGCTCCGCAGCCATCAACATCATACCTTCCACGACTGGAGCAGCAAAGGCCGTTGGCCTTGTCTGCCCTGAGGTGAAGGGCAAGCTCTCCGGCATGTCATTTCGCGTTCCGACTCCGACCGTCTCCGTCGTCGATCTCACTGTCAAGACCACCAAGTCCACCAGCTACAAGGAGATCTGCGAGGCCATGAAGAAGGCCAGCGAGACTTACCTCAAGGGCATCCTTGGCTACACCGAGGACGAGGTCGTCTCCAGCGACTTCATCCACGACACCCGCTCCAGCATCTTCGACGCCGGCTCAGGGATGGAACTGAACGACAAGTTCTTCAAGCTCGTCTCCTGGTACGACAACGAGTGGGGTTATTCCAACCGCTGCGTCGACCTCCTGAAAAAGATCAGCGCCTAAAAGCAAGTCCGCTCACGAGGGCAGGAAAAGCAGGCTCGTTCCTGACTTTCCTGCCCTCTCTCTTTAAACTTTAGAACCAATTTTCAGACCAACTTCACCTTTACCTATCATTATGGCCAAGAAAACGATCAACGACATCAACCTAACTGGCAAACGTGTCTTCATTCGCGTCGACTTCAACGTACCTCAGGACAAACAGACCGGAGAGATCACCAATACCCAGCGTATCACTGCGGCTTTCCCAACCATCCAGTACGCTCTCGATCACGGTGCCTCCGTCGTGCTTGCCAGCCATCTCGGCCGTCCAAATGGTGAACGTGTGGCCAAATACAGCCTCAAGCCCGTTGCCGAGAAAATCCAGGAACTGCTCGGCAAGCCTGTGAAGTTTCTTAACGATTGCGTCGGAGCGGAAGTTGAAGCTGAGTGTTCTGCGATCAAGCCCGGCGAGGTCATTTTACTCGAGAATGTCCGTTTCCATATCGAGGAGGAGGGCAAGACCAAGGATGCCGAAGGAAACAGCGTGAAGGCTGATCCAGCGAAGGTAGCCGCATTCCGTTCCAGCTTAAGCAAACTCGCCGATGTCTATGTGAACGACGCCTTCGGCACCTCCCACCGCGCCCACTCCAGCATTACCGGAGTCGATCTTCCCGTTAAGGTCGCCGGTTTCCTTGTCGAGAAGGAGTTGGCCGCATTTGCCGCCGTTCTTGAGAATCCGCAGCGTCCACTTCTTGCCATCCTCGGCGGCGCCAAAATCGCTGACAAGATCCCGCTTATCCGAAGCCTCATCGATAAGGCGGACGACATCATCATTGGCGGCGGCATGGCCTACACCTTCCTGAAGGTTCTCAACGGTATGCCGATCGGCAATAGCCTCTATGATCCGGCCGGTGCCGAGATCGTTCCCGAACTTGTCGCCAAGGCTAAAGAAAAGGGGGTTCGCATTCACCTGCCCGTGGATTTCATCACGGGGGACAAGTTCGCACCCGACTCCAACCTCAGTTCGGCCACCGTCGAGAGCGGCATTCCTGATGGCTGGGAAGGCTTTGATTGCGGTCCGAAGACCCGCGAACTCTTTGCGAAGGTCATTTCCTCCGCCAAGACAATCATCTGGAACGGTCCCTGCGGCGTCTTTGAGTTCGATATCTTTGCCGAGGGCACGAAGGCAATGGCTGAAGCTGTTGCCGCTGCCACGGCATCGGGCGCTGTGACCATCGTCGGAGGCGGTGATACCGCGACAGCTGCGAAGAAGTTTGGCGTCATCGACAAGGTCACCCATGCCTCCACCGGGGGCGGAGCCTCACTGGAACTCCTTGAAGGTAAAATCCTGCCGGGCGTTGCCTCCCTCAACGAAAGGGCCTAATCTTCAAATCCATTATGGCAATCCCACGCAAAAAATTCGTCGCCGGTAATTGGAAAATGAATATGACCTCCTCGGAGGTTTCCCCCTACCTTGAGGTATTTCGCCTGGAGACGGAGGGGATCAACAACGTCGACATCGCTATCATCCCTCCGTTCACGGCCCTTGCGAAGGCCTCCGAAATCCTTGGTGGCACCCAGAAGATCCGCCTCGGCGCACAGAATATGTCTCCGGAGGTCAAAGGGGCCTACACAGGCGAGATATCGGCCACCATGCTGCGCGACCTCTTCATTCGTTATGTCCTAGTTGGCCACAGTGAGCGGCGCCGTCTCTTCGGTGAGACAGACGAACTTGTACATCGCAAGGTCGTGACTGCACTTGCTTCCGAACTTCGCCCCATCCTCTGCGTCGGCGAGACCCTTGAGGAGCGCCAAGCCGGTCAGGAAAAGGCCATTCTGGAAGCCCAACTCAGCGGAGCGTTGACTGGTTTGACCACGGATCAACTCGAGGAGATTGTCATCGCCTACGAGCCCGTCTGGGCGATCGGCACCGGCCTCACAGCCACTCCCGCACAGGCCCAGGAGGCCCATCATTTTATCCGGGACTATCTGGCAACGGACTCAGGGCTGGAGATAGCTGCAAAAACCCGCATCCTCTATGGGGGAAGCGTCACGGCGGACAACGCTCGCGAACTCCTCTTCCAGCCCGACATCGATGGTGCTTTGGTTGGAGGGGCTAGCCTCGACCCGCGCAGCTTTGCCGAAATCGTGGCTGCGGCAGTGCCGACGGAATAGGGGCAGAGATAAACCTGAGACCTGAAAGCTGATACCTGAAAAGGAGCCAGCCGAAGGTTTCGGGGATATTTCATTTGGAATGAGATCCTGTTAAGGGATTTTTAAAGATCCATCCGACATATCCCGCAGTCTTTATCCTTCAGGTTTCAGGTTTCAGACTTCATCCTTTTCGGCACCATGCTTCGCCGTCTCGCCTCACTACCCGTGGTGCTGTTCTGCGTGGTCACGATTACCTTTTTCCTGATCCGTCTCTCACCGGGAGGACCCTTTGATTCGGAACGGAAACTGCCGCCAGCAATCGAGAAGCAGCTTCTGGCGAAGTACAAGCTGGATGGTCCGATTCTGGATCAATACACGGGCTATCTGAAAGATCTGATCCATGGCGATCTGCGCCTCTCCACCAAGTATCGCAACCGCTCGGTCAACGAGATTTTGGCCCAGACCCTTCCTGTCACGCTGACACTTGGCGCCACAGCCCTGCTGATTGCCGTCACGACCGGTGTCTGGCTCGGAGCCTTCGCCGCCGCGCGCCTGGGAACCCTTGTGGAAGGTGGTGCACTTGCGATGACACTGCTGGCGATTTCCCTGCCCTCCTTCGTGCTAGGCCCCCTCTTGATCCTGATCTTCGCGATCAAGCTCTCCTGGTTGCCCGTGGGTGGCTGGGGATCACCAATGCAGTTGATCCTCCCGGCGGTGACCCTCGCGATTCCCTATGCAGCCGTGATCGCCCGATTGCTACACGACAGCCTCAGGGACACATTGGTCGAGGATTTCGTTCGCACTGCCCGGGCGAAGGGGCTCTCCGAACGTGCCGTGGTCTATCGTCATGCCCTGCGCGTTGCGATCCTGCCCGTGATCTCCTACCTCGGCCCCCTGGCAGCCAACCTGCTTACTGGTTCGATCGTCGTGGAGACGATCTTTCACATTCCGGGAGCAGGCGGTTTCTTCGTGAACTCCATCCTCAACCGCGATGGGTTTCTGCTTGGCGGCGTGGTCATCGTCTATTGCGTACTTCTGGTGATCTTCAATTTACTGGTCGATCTCTCTTACCGCCTGCTGGACCGCAGGATTAGGGAATCATGATTCTCTCACTCCCCAGAACGGCAAGGCTACCGGCGATGATTCTCTGCGGAATGATCATCGCGGTCCTGATCGGTCCCTTTCTTTTCCCTCACTCCTTCGCAGTTCCAGGGACGGAGACCTATGCAGCACCCAGTGCTACCCACATCTGTGGAACAGACCTAAATGGCCGTGATCTTCTCCTGCTGATACTTGAAGGGGGGCGGATCTCGCTACTTGTCGGCATCTGTGGCGCTGGCATCAGTCTGATCATCGGCACCTCGTACGGCCTTATCGCAGGGTCTTCAAGCCAGGGCATTGATAACTCCATGATGCGCTTTGTCGATATTCTCTATTCGGTTCCACGCCTGATTTTCATCCTGATCTTTATCAATGCATTCAATGAGCGGCTTCAGTTGGCCGCGAGCAACCATGGATGGGACTGGCTGGTCGGCTCATCGCGCCTAGTCATCCTGATACTAAGCCTAGGGATCATTGAATGGCTTACGATGGCTCGGATCGTACGGGGCCAGACCCTCACCCTGAGAGAGCGCTCTTATGTGGCCGCGGCGCGCGTGCTGGGAGAGGGCTATTGGACGATTCTCTGGAGGCACCTCCTTCCCAATCTTGCCGGCATCATCCTTGTCTATCTCACCCTAGCCATACCCTCTGTCATTATCGACGAGGCCTTCCTAAGTTTCCTAGGTCTCGGAGTCCAGGCTCCACAATCCAGCTGGGGCTCCCTGCTCGCCGAGGGTGCCTCATCCATCAATCCCCTCAAGGGAGCCTGGTGGATGATTCTCTTCCCCTCATTGGCCCTGCTGACAACACTGCTCGCACTCTATTCAATAGGCGACGCCCTGAGACGCTCTATCTCAGCAAAGAATCAATAAAGATTTCCCTACAAGGCGCAGAGACGCAGAGGAAAATGCACAAAAACAAACTCTTAACCACTCTGAGCCTCTGCTCCGCGGAAGAAATTCCCTTCCTTCTTGCGGAATGAAAGGGCCTAAAGGCACGATAAGGTCATGAGTGAAGCCGCCGCGCGATCCATCGTGGAGAAGCTTCGTACCAAGGGCTTCGAGGCACTCTATGCTGGAGGCTGCGTTCGGGATCGCCTCCTCGGCTTGGAACCTCATGACTACGATGTGGCCACGAGCGCCCGACCCGAGCAAGTGGAGGCACTCTTTCCCAGGACTGTACCCGTCGGTGCACAGTTCGGCGTGATCGTCGTGCTGGAGGCGGGGGGCGAGATCCAGGTAGCCACCTTCCGTGGAGACGGCACCTACCATGATGGCAGGCATCCCGAGAGCGTCCATTACACGGATGCCAAGGGGGATGCCAGTCGGCGCGATTTCACGATCAACGGTCTCTTCTACGATCCGATCGGCGAAGAAACCCTGGATTTTGTAGGGGGACGCGAGGATCTGAAGAAGCGCCTTATCCGGGCGATTGGGAATCCTTCAGAGCGCTTTGCCGAGGACAAGCTCCGTCTACTGAGAGCCGTGCGTTTTGCAACAACCCTAGGTTTCGCCATCGATCCCCCAACCTGGAGTGCACTGCTGCAGCGGACCCCAGAGATTCATGCCGTCAGTGCCGAACGGATCCGTGACGAGTTCTGCAAGATCCTCCTCTCACCGAACCGGCTTCGAGGATTCGACCTGATGGATGAGAGCGGCCTACTCAGGATGATCCTGCCCGAGATGGAGACACTGAAGGGTTGCGATCAACCGCCGGACTTCCATCCCGAGGGGGATGTCTTTGTCCATACGCGACTGATGATTTCCCTGCTGCCGACCATTGTCTCACTGCCTCTTGTGCTCTCGGTGCTGTTCCACGACTTGGGTAAACCCCCGACACGGTTTGTCGATGAGACCGGTCGCATCCGCTTCAATGGACATGAAGGCGTCAGTGCCGAAATGAGTCTTCGGATCATGAAGCGCCTCCGCTTCTCCAATGAGATCATCGATGACGTGATTCCGGCGGTCAGACTCCACATGAGCTTCAAGGATGTCCCGAACATGCGCGTTGCCACGCTCAAGCGCATGATGGCCCGTCCCACGTTTGACGACGAACTCGAACTCCACCGCGTCGACTGCCTCGCCAGCCACGGGATGCTCGATAACCACGCCATGCTCATCGCAAAGAGGGAGGAGTTCGGCCGTGCACCGCTCATCCCGGAACCGCTGGTGACCGGACACGATCTCATTGCCCTCGGATGGAAGTCGGGCAAACGCTTCGCAGAGGTACTTCAGGCGGTTCAGACCAGGCAACTGGAGGGCGCCCTCGTCTCCCACGAGGAAGCCCTCGCATGGATCAGATCATCATCCTCACAAATCACTTGTGATCCTTCTCGGGAATGCTAATTTGCAAAAAAAATCCCTTTCATGCTTAAAATGCTATTTTTTTGGATGGCTATGCTTGTCCTGACGGGGATTTCCTACGGGACACAACCGACACTTACAACCACCCCGTTGAGCAATGCGCTCGTCTCGACCAATGGTGCCCCACTGACGATTAATCTCTCCCGGTATTTTAACACTCCCACGGCCCCCAATAACTTGGTGCGTGTTTACACGTCTTTGGGGGCTTTCAACATGCAGCTCTTTCCGACCAATGCACCCAAGACCGTTGCAAACTTTCTGGCCTATGTGAATGACGGTGCTTATGAGAACACAGTTATCCATCGCTTGACTTCAACCAACGATGGATTGGTCGTTCTTCAGACTGGCGGCTACAAAGCGGATCCCGATCTTTCAAAGATTGCCACTTGGGGGCCAGTCACCAACGAATACTCCATACCTAATTCCATCGGCACCGTTGCTATGGCAAAATTTCCCGGAGATCCGAACAGCGCAACTGACGAATGGTTTATCAATATTTTGGATAACAGCACCACCTTGGACACAAACAACAATGGTGGATTTGCTGTCTTTGCCCAAGTCATTGGCAATGGAATGTCGAATGTCCTCGATAAAATTGCCGCAGAACCAACTTATGTTTATGGAAACTTTTCTGAAATGCCGCTTCAGGGTGTCACGAACGGTCAATCCCAAATGATGCTTTCAAATCTCCTCTCGGTCACCCGGGTGGCTACCCTGCCATATTTCGCTCTGAGTTCGGATCCTAATTCCTACTCTTCGCAGATCAATGGGACTAATCTCACCATTTCCTATGTGGGTGGTACCAATCCTCCCTCCAATCCCGTCACCATTTCTGTCATTGCCACTGATACCAACGGGCTTACGACAAATAACACCTTCCAAGTCTGGCATCTCACCAATCAGGTGCGATCGATCGACTACCCGGTCATCACAAACCAACCCTACACCACCAATCCATTCTATCTCCCCTACTGGCCTTCGACGAGTGATGGCACTTCCTTGTCCGGAAACAATATTTCCTTCTCCGGCCCCCTCGGCTTTGCCAGCGACAGGAACGCCTACTACACAGGCACAGGAACCATTACCTTCACCTATGTGCAACCCGGTAATTTTTTCTACAGAGGGGTCACGAACACTACCTCGTTCATAATCAGCAAAGCACCACAGACCATCACCTTTGCCCGTTTCAGCAACCCTGTTATCTTCAGCACAAATCCCTACACGCTTACAAATCTTCCCGTTTCATCATCCAAGCTCCCCGTTGCCCTCTCGATTGCATCCAACAGCACCGGTAGATGGAGGGTGACAAACAGCCAACTCCTTTTCACTGGTGCCGGCACTGTGACATTGGTGGCCAACCAATCGGGTAATTCCAATTACCTCGCCGCCTCCCCGGTAACAAACACCTTGGTGGTTTCCAAGGGTCCCCAGACCATCACATTTCCGCCCGTCAACAACCAGATCCTAACCCAAATAAACCCCTCGCCACTTATCCCCTTAAAAGCCGTTGCAACATCGGCACTTCCCGTGCAGTACCGGGTAGTTGGCGTCAGTAATAATGTTACCCCCAAGGGATTCATCACGAACAACTCTTTTTTAAAAGTAACCGGGATAGGAACGGTTGCCGTGGAGGCTTATCTCCCTGAAAGTTCCAACTACCTTGCGGCCGCACCCGTCACCAACACCGTGACGGCCAAGTACGCCCAAACCCTGAGGCCCTTTGACAAGATTCCGGCCAAGACCTTCATTTATCCCTATGCCTCATTCTCGATCAGGGTGCCGACCACGGACTCGGTGCTTCCCTCATCGACCAACGTGGTCGTGACGGCCACACCGACCAATGTCGCCACCATCACCAGTAACTCTATCGTAACGATCACGGGGGCCGGTACGATGACCCTGACTGCCAGCCAGGCCGGAGACGATTTCTACTTCCCCGCCAGCGTTTCTACATCCTTCGTGGTGGCGAAGGCCCCTCAGACCATTGCTCCCCTTCCTATGATTCCCGGCAAGAGCAACGGCATTGCCCCCTTCGGGATTACGGTACCCCAGTCTACTTCCGGTCTTCCGGTGACCATATCCGCCTCCGGAGCCGGATATGCCTCGACCAACGGAACCAATGTGACGATCACCCTCTCCAACTCCGGCAAGGTCTCCGTTACGGCCACCCAAAGCGGAAGCGCCAATTATCTTCCGGCCAAGGCTGTCTCGACCACGTTCTCGGTAGCCAAGGGCAACCAGTCCATCAACTTCCCGGCCATTGGAACGGGTTATGTCTTCGGTGACACCTTTTCGCTGCAGGCCACGGCAGTCCCCTCGGGTCTCCCCGTCAGCTACAGGATCATTGGTGGAACCAATGCCGCACAGTTGATCAATGGAACCTCGATTAATGTCATGGCCCCTACCGGAACCGTGACGATAGTGGCTTCGCAGACCAATAATTCCGGTTGGATGAACGCCACACCGGTCACCAACAGCTTCACCATTGCGACTCCCCAGACAAACTCCGGAAGTCAAAGCACTGGCGGTTCCATTATCAACGGGGGAGGAAACTCCACTCCGTACTTCCCACCAGTCGTCACAAACGGGCCAACATTCTGAAACAAGACCTCACGTCTCAAAGGAAACTATCCGGAACCATCGTGATGGTGGGCAGTGAGGGGATCGAACCCCCGACCAACTCGGTGTAAGCGAGCCGCTCTACCGCTGAGCTAACTGCCCTTTTAACAGAGTAAACCGAGGTCCTTGGGAGACCCCTGAAAATCCCGTTTGACCCGCTGGTTTAGCCCGTCTACTCTGGTGATCGCATGAAGCCCCAAGCGATCACAGATAATCGCGGAGAGTTCAAACGCCTTGGAGAAGGGCTGTACCAGTACAGTCATACTAGGGAGTTTTACGCCAGATTCCGGCACAAGGGCGAGCGCATAATGCAGAAACTCGGTAGCACCGAACACCCCTGTACCGACATGGCGGAAGCACGGCGTCGCCTCCGTGATCTCAAAAATACCCTGGATCACACCGACTCCCGCAAATCCAACAAGACCTTCGGGGATGTCATCGGCGAATACGAAGCGGTCATGCATTTTGCCGACAAGACCTTGATTTATAAAAAGCTCCACCTGGAGCGACTGCGCACCGAGTTCCCTCGCCGCCCCATCACCAAGACACGGGACATCCAGAAGAGCGATGTCGTAAAATTCCTTGCCCAGTACAACCACCTGTCTCATTCGAGTTGGAACGCGATTCTGACCCTTACGCGGAATGTCTTCGAGCATGCCGTGGATGATGGGGTGATTGCCCACTCCCCCGCCGCCTCGATCACTTATCGTAAGCGGGAGGATAAAATAAAGAGACTCATTCCCTCATGGTCGGAGTTTGAGAACATCGTGACCCATGTGCGCACCCAGAAGTACGCCGATACGGCCAAGGAGAGCGCTGATCTAATCGAGTTCATGGGAGTGGCCGGCCTCGGGCAGGCAGAATGCGCCGGCCTGACCTGGGGAGATGTGAATTTTAAGACCCAGAAGATCGCCATTATTCGCAAGAAGACGGCGAAAGAGTTTTCTATCCCCATCTACCCCACCCTGCTTCCCCTACTTCAAAGGATGGATTCGGAGCGGGAGGACAAGAATGCAACCGCGAAGGTCTTCAGCGTGAAAGATCCCAAGGTGGCGCTTGAGGCTGCATGCCAGCGCCTGAAATTACCCAAGTACAGCGCTCGCGCCTTCCGCAGGATGTTTATTACCCGCGCCCTGGAGCTTGGCATCGACGCGCAAACTATCGCCCAATGGCAGGGACACAAGGATGGAGGCCAGTTGATCCTCCGTGTATACGCTCGCGTAAGCGATGAACACACCAAACGCATGGCCGCCAAGATGTCGGCCCCAACCAACAAGGACAAGGCCACCACCAATATCCCCACCGCTACCCTCCCCTCCTAATGCCTACCTCGAAAACATCCAAAAAAGCGGTCTCCAAAACTAAAGCTCGGGCGTCACGTGGAAAAACCCCTAAGAAAGCAGGTCAACCATCCAAGGAGACAACCAAACCATCCGCACTCGAGAATTATCAATTTCCCCTTCAGACATTAATAGAAATTCTCAAACTGCTTCTGGAAGGCGGGATCATGCTTCCCTCCAACGCCTCTAGCCTCACTTATTGGATCCTACGCATAATCGCGGAGCAGGAGATTAGCCAGAAGGGTAAGGACAAGATGACAACACTCGGAGCCGTAGCAGAAATGGCAAAGAGATTGACCGCCGTAGCCGATGCGGAAGCGAAGGCTTTAAATCTATCAACTGCACCTGCCCGCAGACCCGGCATACCGCTAGCCGAGATGCTGGTTCCTGATTTCAAGATTGCTGATGCGAAATGGGCAGGAGCAAAAAAGGATTCTGTTAAAACACACTTCAGTTCCTTGTTTGAAAAAGTGGTTGATGATCAAGAATGGGACAATCACCAGCTTTGCTGGAAATATGGATTTAGCAGTAAGGATGTCCATCAAGCGGCTCAAAGCGTTTTTGACGCAGTTCACCAGGCAATGCTTTCTACGTATGAAGGTAGTACTGAAGGCGAAAAGCTCGAAGACCGAGCTATTATAAAGGCCATCCAGGAGGAAGGGCTGACTACGGGAGAAAGGCTCGCATTACTAGCTGCAGAATTGATTGAGGTCGAAGGCATGCGTGTGCAGCTACGAAACCTTCACAAGCTGGGGGATAAACTTCGCAATTTTGAGAATAGAAAGACTCCTGGTAAGCCCCGGCTATCAGCGATCCCCAAGCACGAGGAGTTTGATGTCTGGTTATGCCGCAACTGGATTCAAGGAGCCATCCTTTGCCGACTTCCCTATTCTGAGATCAGCAAGAAATGGGAAGACCATACAAAGTCCTCAGGCAGCGAATATGGCGAAAAATTGGTTGAGAGCAGGGTGAACAGGGCGCTTAAGCTCATACGCCTCCTGCCGTCCAAGAAAAGTGTAAGGAAGAGTCATTGACCTGAATTACACCGCAGCAAGAGACTTTGAGGTGCGGTAGAGCTTAAGAATAGTTGGGGGTAGGTCTTGTGCATATGAGCACAAACCATACACCAACAACCACGTCTGCTGGATTCTCAGCTAGGCTCGTTAAAGTCCCTCAGGCAGCAGAAATGCTCGCTCTGAGCATTCCAACTCTCCGCCGCCTGATTAAGCGGGGAGAAATAAGAGTCAATAGGAAGACACGGCATTGTCTAATTCCTCTCTCAGAGATCGAGCGTTTTGCTGCCGCCTAATCCAATTTAGATACCGTGCCGCGACCAAGAACGTGAGTTGGTTGCCATGCAGTACGAGGGAGGATCCAAATGATTCCTCCATTCCTTTCCGGCCAGGTCCGCGACGATGGATACAATGAGAGCGACTATCCCAATTGGTACAAGATTTTTTCTTTTATTCATGTTTTTAGTAATTTAGTCAGGATAATTTCCTCCATTAGGTTGACCCGCTGAATTATTATTTTGGATAGTTAGGCCAGTGGAGCCCGCAGTTCCAATAGTCATTCCGGGCATATAGTTGCCTGTTATTTCACCACCAGATGCTTGAAGCAACCGTATTCCGCTACCGCATTGCAAAGCAGTAGGTACTTCAATTCGGTTATCTCTTATATAAACTCTGTATTTTTGTACCGAAGGGAGACTCAGAAACCCTATACCTATTATGGCATTGCCAGTGTTACATCGCCCATAATCCACACTGCCGTAAGACATAGAGCCGCCACGGAAAGTGTTGCGTTCAATATAAATATCTTGCATTGGAGCTATTTGACCAGGCGTGTAGGAATAACTAAGTCCTACTGTTGTGAAATATCCACTTGAACCGCCACTCGAAATAAACTGTGCAACATCCATATCCCAGCCCCAGCGCTCAATTAAATTGTCAGAAATATGAAGTCTATTTATGGAGAAATTGGTGTCGGAGCGGGAATCCTCACCATCAACTGATGATCCAGACAAGTCAGTGAACCAATTCGATTTAATCTGCCAGTCGTCACCATCGCAATGAGTGATGCCTTGTCGACCAACTTTATCTATATGGTTATGGTGGATATTCCAGCGATCTGATCTGTAATTTGGTTCATTAAAACAATAAGAAAATACACCATCCGACCACTCATTGTGAATGTAGTTGTCAGCGATTTCTAAATCTGTTGTAGGACCATATGAACTAATACCCATTATGGCTTCGCTGGCTCCGAGAGCTGCGGCTTTTGCTCGCCAGGGGGATCCATCATGAGTTCCGGCTAAAGTATTTGCTCCCTGAATTTCAAAGCCCAGAATTTTAATATTCGTAGGACTAGGACCACCACTATATCCCATTATAAACGCACTGGCCTTTGGTGATTGATTGCCAAAATCAGAAGCTACACCAATGTTATTTAATTTACTACCATAACCAAAAAATGTAAGGAAGCTTCGCCCGTTAAGTCTAATTCCGGCACGTATTTTATAAGTTTTGCCTGAAGGAAATACAATTATATTTGGAGTATAAGATGTTCCATTTGGGACGCTATCGACAAATGTCTGAATCTGACTGGATACTTCGGTATTTCCGGTTCCATCTATACTGCTTGGTACAGTATAGACGTTGCCTCCTGTCGGAGTTGCAGGAGCAGGGCGAGGACCATAACTAGATTGACTTGGGGTGGGAGTAGGAGTTTGTCCTGTTGTGTTAATCCCAAGAATTATAAATTTTCCACCCGAAGCATTGCTATCATTCTGAGAAGTGGCGTTTCCGATTAGAGATCCACCTTCTGCTTCAAGTTGATCCGGAGGAGAGGCGTGAGACCTGTTGTCTTGGTTTTGTCTTACTAAAATTAAAGCAATCGGAAGAGAAAGAATTAGAATTGAAATACCGATAGTCTTGAGTATTTTTGTTTTATCCACTTACTTATTTATATCTTTTCTGAGGCTGAAAGTAAATTAATTATTGTACATCTGAGGTCGAGGAAGTCATAAGACCATTATCGCTGAAAGTAAAACCGCGAATATGAGTGAATGTGGCTGTTCCGGCTTGCTCAGGTCTGTTTCCTGTTATAGTTACTCGGAGCGCGGGAGCGGTTGAAGAATATCCATCAACCCTAACCCTTGCCTTATCCATGGTATTGCCAGTTATGTAAACCCCTTCTCGCTGGATAA
>CAIOJL010000044.1 GCA_903858595.1 uncultured Spartobacteria bacterium
ATCCAAAAGACGGCGTTAATGAATTTGCGATTATCATATGCCCTGCCTCCCCAGACTCCTTTCCGACCCGGTAAACGCGGCTCAAGCAGCTCCCATACTCGATCAGTTATATCATGTCGTTGATAGGCTGTTGCTTCTCCCATCCACTACTTACACACAGAATCTCATATCGTGGCTACACGATCTAAGGTATCGGGGATAAATCGTCGCAGGGATCCACTGGCGGGTCATTCGCGGCTCCGAGGTCCGTCGTGGCCAACAGGAGGAAAAACACCATGGAAAACCTCATGTCCCGGACCCCTTCATGCTCCGTTCCCCTGACGGCTCTCCAAAGGGAAGGACGAGCGCCATTGAGAGGTAGAGACGCGCCGAGCGCTCATTACGGGGCAGCAGGGAATGGGCGATCAACCCGCCAAGGATCGCGCTGCCATAAAGAATCGAAAGCGCCATCACGATGCAGATCATCGCCTCCAGCTTGGTGAAGAGGCAGACAAGCGTGCCAAGACTCAGCACCACGGTCGGCGCCACGACCGCGGGAAGAACCCACCTGTTTCCTCCTCGCCATCGCTCGATCGCAACACTCGCGGCACCCAGCGCGAAGGGCACCCAAAAGAGAAATGCCAACGACACGAGCCCGCCGGAACCCTTCGGCATGATGTTCCCCTCAAAGGTCAGCCGGAAGAACCCCGCCACAGCAAGGAGCGAGAGAATGATCGCCGCCGTGACGCGCGCTCCCGCACGCTTTGCCTTGGGATGACTTTCTGCCGGCAGGGAAGGTGGCGGCGAATTGCTGTCGGACTCGTTCGGTATCACAACAGTGTCCGACTTTACCTGGTAAATTTGTAAAGCAGTTTCCCTCGGCTTCCCGTAGGCACCGTCATGGGATTTAATCAGCAGCTCCATGACATCCGCCGTTGAACTCGATCATCTGCTGGCCTCCCTATCACCTGTACTTGCGCTGGCACCAATGCAGGACGTGACTGATCTGCCTTTCTGGAGGCTGATGACTCGATATGGCGGGGCGGATCTCTACTACACGGAATATTTCCGGGTCACTCCCAGTTCCGGCCTCGATAAGCCGATCCTGGCCTCGATCACGCAGAATCCGACCGACCGACCCGTCATCGCCCAGATGATCGGCAACGACATCGTGGCATTGGTTCGCACGGCCAAGGAACTGGGCTATCATCCCATCGCAGCGATCGATCTGAATCTCGGCTGCCCCGCCCCTGTGGTCTATCGCAAGTGCGCGGGAGGTGGGCTGCTGCGCGATCTTCCCCGCATTGATAAAATCCTCGGGGCCCTGCGGGATGCTATCCCGGGAAAGTTTACAGTGAAGACCCGTCTTGGCTTCGACACGGAGAAAACCCTTGAGGCGCTTCTCCCTCTCTTTGCAAAACACTCCATTGATCTGGTAACTGTCCATGGGCGGACGGTCCTCCAGATGTACACGGGAGGGATCCGCTATGACCTGATCCAGATGGCATCCAAATCACTTTCTTGCCCAGTCCTGGGAAATGGTAATGTCTCCACTCCTGCCGATGCCGAGACTCTCCTGCGGGAAACCGGTGCCCGCGGCCTGATGATCGGACGCGGTGCGGTACGCAACCCCTGGCTCTTTTCCCAGATCCGGGAGCATCTTGCGGGAAATGCGATCACTTACCCGACTGGCCGCGAAGTCCTGGCCTACATTCACGAGCTTTACGAGACGGTCTGTGACCCGAGCATTCCGGATCCCAAAGGGGTTCAGAAGATCAAGAAATACGCGAATTTCATCGGCGAAGGGATCAGCCCAGAGTTCCTCCATGCCGTTCGCCGTGTCGGCAGCAAGGAGGCCTTTTTTGCTCTATGCAAAGAGCATCTGGATCATGGTAATGCGATGCTGCTGGAACCAGAATTAATATAAAACTCAGGAAATCAGGAAAAAGATCCACAGCCATCCCATAGAGGAGGCAAGTGGAGGGTAAAAGTGGGTGGGATAAAGTGGTGATGGACGGGGAGATTTCAACCTGCCACATGGCAGGGGTATGCAAAAACAACCCCGCCC